>NZ_JBIRGD010000017.1:0-213489 GCF_044327805.1 Streptomyces sp. NPDC018019
TTTTGGTTTTTTTTTTTTTGTTGTTTTTCTTTCACTTCCCCGGCCCCCCCCCCCCGCCGCGCGGGGGGGGCGCCGGGGGGGCCCCCCCCCGGGGGGGGGGGGGGGGGGGCCCCCCGCTGGGTGTGCGGCCGGGCGACGGGGGCAGGGCGTCGCCGCGGGACGTGCGGCCGGGCGACGGGGCCGGGCGTACGGCCGGGCGGGAGCGCGGACGTACGGGGCCGGCAGTCTGCCGCACCGCCCCAGCCGTACCACCGCATCCGCGCCCCGCCGCGGGCCTCACCCCACGGACGAGTACGCCACCACACCCCGCAGGACCGCGTCCACGGCCTTGCGCGCGTTCCGGGCGACCTCCGGCGGCGCGGCGGCGGCGATCTGGCCGAGGATGTCGATCAGCTGCTTGCACCAGCGCACGAAGTCACCGGCCGGCATCTCCGCCTCGCGCAGCACCTCGTCCAGGCCGAACCCGGAAGCCCACCGGTACGCGGCCCACGCGAAGCCGAGGTCCGGCTCGCGCTGGCCGACGCCCTCGGCCTGGTTGATCTTGTGGTCCTCCTCCAGGGCGTCCAGCCGGCCCCAGATCCGCACCATCTCGCCGAGCGCGTCCCGGGCCTTGCCCGACGGCAGCTTCGGCGCCACCGCGTCGTCCGCCTGGCGGGCCTCGTAGACCAACGCCGAGGCGCAGGCGGCCAGTTCGGCCGGGCCCAGCCCGTCCCAGACGCCGGCGCGCAGGCATTCGCTGGCGAGGAGGTCCAGTTCGCCGTAGAGCCGCGCCAGCCGTCGGCCCTGGTCCGTGACCGTGTCACCTTCCAGGTAGTCAAGTTCGGTCAGCAGACCGCAGATCCGGTCGAAGGTGCGCGCGATGGTGTTCGTCCGGCCTTCGATACGGCGCTCCAGCTGACGGGTGTCGCGCAGCAGCCGGTGGTAGCGCTCGGCCCAGCGCGCGTGGTCCTCGCGCTCGTCGCAGCCGTGGCAGGGGTGCGCCCGGATCTCCGTACGCAGCCGCGCGATCTCCCGGTCGTCGGCCGCCGCCGACCGCTGCTTGCGGTGCCGCTCCGGCGCGATGTGCCCGGCCTTCGTACGCAGCGCGGACGCCAGGTCGCGGCGCGACTGCGGGCTGCGCGCGTTGAAGGACTTCGGGATGCGCATCCTGTCCAGCGCCGCCACCGGCACCGGGAAGTCGATCGACGCCAGCCGCTTGACCTGCCGCTCGGCGGTCAGCACCAGCGGCCGGGGGCCGTCGTACGCGTCGTAACCGCGGTGGCCGTTGGTCCGCCCGGATGGCATGCCCGGGTCCAGCACCAGCGCCAGCCCCGCGTACTTGCCCGTCGGTACGTGGATCACGTCACCCGGCCGGAGCTTCTCCAGCGCCGCGGCGGCCGCGGCCCGGCGCTGCGCCGCGCCCTGCTTGGCCAGCTCCGTCTCCCGGTCCTTCAGCTCCCGGCGCAGCCGCGAGTACTCCTCGAAGTCGCCGAGGTGGCAGGTCATGGACTCCTTGTAACCGGCCAGGCCCTCCTCGTTCTTCTGCACCTGGCGCGAGATGCCCACCACCGACTTGTCCGCCTGGAACTGCGCGAACGACATCTCCAGCAGCTCGCGCGAACGGTGCCGCCCGAACTGCGAGACCAGGTTGACCGCCATGTTGTACGACGGCTTGAAGGACGAGCGCAGCGGATACGTACGCGTACCGGCGAGGCCCGCCAGGGCGCCCGGGTCCATGCCGCGCTGCCACAGCACCACCGCATGGCCCTCGACGTCGATGCCGCGGCGGCCGGCGCGGCCGGTGAGCTGGGTGTACTCGCCCGGGGTGATGTCGGCGTGCTGCTCGCCGTTCCACTTGACCAGCTTCTCCAGGACGACGGAACGGGCGGGCATGTTGATGCCCAGCGCCAGCGTCTCCGTCGCGAAGACCGCCTTGACCAGCCCCTTCAGGAACAGCTCCTCCACGACCTCCTTGAAGGTCGGCAGCATGCCCGCGTGGTGCGCGGCGATGCCCCGCTCCAGCCCCTCCAGCCACTCGTAATAGCCCAGGACGTGCAGGTCCTCGTCCGGGATACCGGCCGTCCGCTCCTCCACGATGGCGCGGACCCGGGCCCGGCCCTCCTGGTCGTTGAGCCGCAGCCCGGAATACAGGCACTGCTGGACGGCGGACTCGCACCCGGCCCGGCTGAAGATGAACGTGATCGCCGGCAGCAGGCCCTCCTGGTCCAGCCGGTCGATCACCTCGGCCCGGCCGGGCGTCCAGATACGGCTGCGCTGGCGCCGCTCGCGCTCGCGGTCCGCCTCCCGCAGGTTGCGGCCGCGGCGCTTGTCCCGGCCGAACGTCGGGCGGCTGTTCTCCATCCGGGCCAGCCGCTCCAGGTCCGGGTTGACCTCACGGCGGCCGGCCTTGCCCTTCCCCTTGCCCTCGCGCTCCTCGAAGAGGTCGTACATCCGGCGGCCGGCGAGCACGTGCTGCCACAGCGGCACCGGGCGGTGCTCGGAGACGATCACTTCCGTGTCACCGCGGACGGTGTCCAGCCAGGAACCGAACTCCTCCGCGTTCGAGACCGTCGCGGACAGCGAGACCAGGGTGACGGACTCGGGCAGGTGGATGATCACCTCTTCCCAGACGGCGCCCCGGAAGCGGTCGGACAGGTAGTGCACCTCGTCCATGACCACATAGCCGAGCCCGGACAGCGACTGCGAGCCCGCGTACAGCATGTTCCGCAGCACCTCGGTGGTCATCACGACCACCGGCGCCTCGGAGTTGACACTGTTGTCACCGGTCAGCAGCCCGACCCGGTCCGCGCCGTGGCGCCGCACCAGGTCCTGGTACTTCTGGTTGGAGAGCGCCTTGATCGGCGTCGTGTAGAAGCATTTGCGGCCCTGCTCCAGGGCCAGGTGGACGGCGAACTCGCCCACGATCGTCTTGCCGGATCCGGTCGGGGCCGCGACCAGCACGCCCTTACCGGCCTCCAGGGCCCGACACGCCTCGATCTGGAACGGATCCAGCGCGAAGTCGTACATCTCACGGAAAGGGGCGAGTGCGGTGGCCTGCTCCGCCGCCCGCAGTTTGGCGGCGGCGTAGCGCTCAGCAGGGGACATGTCCTCGGTCATCGTGCTTACGAGCCTACCGGCCACCTCTGACAACGAGCCGATCATTATGGACGGGCTTTACCGGGGGCTCCCCGGCACCGGGCGTCCCACCCGCTTCTGCGGCCGCGATACCACCATGGGCCCCGTCCCGTCGGTGCGCCACACCTTCCCGCGGAGGGGCCTGCCATCCGCCCGCAAGATCTCTGTTCGATTCGTTTCCGTATATGGCCGTAAACCGTCTGTTATCGACGATCTTCGTTTTTCTAGGCTCCTGAGTTGATCACGGGGACGCGGGAGCAGTCCGGCCGCGCGCTCCCCGACCAGCGAACGAGGAGACAGTATGCGTTTCGGAAAGCGCACCGCAGGCATCGCGGTGGGACTGGCGTCCGTCATCGGCCTGGCCAACGCCGGCCCCGCCATGGCCGCGACCACCGGCGCCCAGGCCGTTCACCGGGGCAGCGTCGGCTGCTTCAACTACTCCTACGGCGATGGCTCCATCACCTGGACCGTCTACTACAGCAACACCTGTAACAGCGCTCAGTCGTTCTGGGTGAAGACCGGCCCCACGTCCCTCTTCGAGACCTGCATACCTGTCAAGGCGAAGGGCTCGGGCTCCAAGGTCTTCTACAACAAGCCGACCAATTTCGGAAGCCGCAAGAGCTGCTGATCTGGGCGGCTGCGGCCGTGATGCCCCCGCAACGAGAAGGAGCCCGGCAGCCATGGCTGCCGGGCTCCTTCTCGTGCGCTTATCAGACCCTTGGCGGACCAGGTGAGAAGTTATGTCGCGTCGTCGTACCCATTACGCCGCGGCGCCCCGTCGCCATGCCCGTCGCCGTTGGCCTGGCCCGGCAGCATCCGGCTGCCGGACACGGGCTCGGAGCTGCTGATGCTCTCGGGCGTCAAGTCCAGCTCGGACGCCTCGTCGTCGCTCAGGTCCCGGTCGGGGTTGGCACGCCCGCGACGGCGGTCGTTGAGCAGGCAGATGGCCACGGCGCCGAAGTACAGGATCACGATCGGGGCGGCCACCAGACCCATGGTCAGCGGGTCGCCGGTGGGCGTGGCGATCGCGGCGAAGACGGTGATGCCCAGCACCATGAAGCGCCACCAGCTCAGCACCCGCCGCCCAGTGATCACGCCGCCGAAGTTCAGCAGGACCAGCAGCAGCGGCAGCTCGAAGCCCAGGCCGAAGACGACGACCATCCGCGTGACGATGTCCAGGAACTCGTCCGCGGGGAAGAGGTTGGACCAGTTGTCGGGCGTCAGACCGACCAGCGCGGCGGCCGTGGTCGGCAGCACCGCATACGCGAGGTAGGCGCCGCCGAGGAACAGCGGAACACCCGCACCCACGAAGCTGAGCGCGTACTTCTTCTCGTTGTTGTGCAGTCCGGGCGCGAGGAACGCCCAGAGCTGGTAGAGCCACACGGGGCTGGCGACCACGACGCCCGTGGTGAGCGACACCTTGAGCAGGATGGTGAAGGGTGCCAGCATGCCCTGCGCCGTGACCTCCGCGCAGGGGTGACCCGGCGACGGGGTGCCCGCGGGCGTACCGCGCGGACAGCCGACGGAATCGATGACCGGGCCTGTGATGAACTGGGCGATGTCCTTGTAGTACAGCATGGCCACGACGGTGACCACGCCGATCGCCAGGACCGACTTCAGCAGTCGGTTGCGCAGCTCACGCAGATGCTCCGCGAGCGGCATCCGCCCCTCGGGATCCCTCTGCTGTTTGCGGGCAGACTTGAGCAACCCACGTCCTCGTCTCGTGCATCGGCCGCCGCCGGCCGACCTGGCCGGCCGGGCTGGTCGGCTCCGGTCAGCTCTGGGTGGTGCGGTTCGGCTCGGCGACGGGGCGCGAGCTGCTCACGTCGCCCGGGGCTGCCTGAATCGTCCGCGGCGCGGCCTGGGAGTCGGCGGAGGAGGCGTCCTTGCCGGGGGCCTCGCCCTCGCCGCCGTCCTTCTTCATCGCCTTGGCCTCGCTCTTGAGGATGCGGGCCGACTTGCCGAGCGAACGTGCCATGTCCGGGAGCTTCTTCGCGCCGAACAGCAGCACAATGACGACGAGGATCAGAATGATCTCGGGGGCCCTGAGGTTGCTGAGCATGTGCGACTACCTTCTCGCCGGGTCGGCGTCTACTTCGGTGCCTGCCGTGGGGGTCGGACGGGCGTGCTAGTGCTGACAGCGATCGTAACGTTCGGCGGTGAACGGGCGGCAATGGGCGTGCATACCGTGGGTTTCCTCCGCCGCCTCGCGGCCGGGACTGCGAACAGCAGCGTACCGCCCGCACACCCGTAGCAGCAGGGTGCGGTATCAGTCCCGCAGGGATTCGTGGGCCCGTGCGGCAAGGGGTGTCGCCGCGCGCTCCAGGTCCTGGGCGGCCCGCTGGATGCGCTGCGAGGTCTCCCCCACCTGGCGGGCCAGCCGCCGTACCTCCACGAAGACGCGGATGGCGAGGACCCCGAGCACGGCGAGGCCGAGGAATCCGAGGACGATGGCGATCATGGGCCAGAGCATGGGGCGAAGCCTATCGGGGGGCGCGAACGTGACGGATCCCACGAAAAGTGGGACATACTAAGAGCCTTCGGAGGCGGGCCGGGCTCGGGGCGATCACCCGCCATACACCCGCAACGTCCGCACCCCACCCCCCGTGAGCAGTTCGATGATCCGCTCCCCCGCGGGTTTGCGGACCGCGCTGCCGCAGTCGGGGCAGGTGAAGGAGTAGAAGGTGGTGCGGCTGCTGGCGCCGATGGCCAGGCGGAGGGCGTCGGAGGCCAGCTCGAAGCGGCCTCGGCAGTCGGGGCACGCCGCTTTGAAGAGCACCGGGCCGGTCAGGGTCGTGGTCATCGCGCCCGCCGTGGTCGTCGTCATCGTTGCCGCCCGCCCTTCCGCGCGCCTACTCGCCGTACGCCGCGAGGGCCTGCCGGGCCGCCTGCCGCGCGCTGTCCGCCAGGGCCTGCGGCGAGACGATCCGGCCGTCCCGGCCCAGGCGCAGCGCGAGCCGCCGCAGCGACGCGGGGTCGGGGGTGCGCAGCGTGATGCGCAGGCCGCCGTCGGGCAGTTCCTCGGCGCTGTCGTGCGGGTAGTACTCGGCCACCCAGCGGCCGCCGGGGCCCACCTCGATGACGACCTCGGGGTCCTCGGCGGCCGGCTGCACCAGTCCCTCGGACAGGTCGCGCAGTTCGACGGGCGGCGGGTCGGCGGGGGCGTCCAGCAGCTTGATCTCGGCGACCCGGTCGAGCCGGAAGGTACGGCGCGCCTCGGAGAGCCGGCACCACGCCTCGACGTAGGTGTGGCCCACCGCGAACAGCCGGATCGGGTCCACCTCGCGCTCGGTGAGCTCGTCGCGCGCGGGCGAGTAGTACCGCAGCCACAGTCGGCGCCGCTCGGCGATGGCCCGGTCGACGTCCGCGAAGACGCCGCCCTCGGACTCGAAGGTGACCGAGACCCGGGAGCTGGCGCCGGCCGCCTCGCCCGCCGCGGCCTCCAGCTTGGCGGTGGCGCGCAGCAGGGCCTGCCGGTCGCCCTCGCGCAGGCCGGGCAGGGTGGCCACGGCGCGGGCCGCGACCAGCAGCGCGGTCGCCTCGTCGGCGGCCAGCCGCAGCGGTTCGGCGACGTCGTCGGGGTTGTGCCACCAGATGCGGTCGCCGTCGGTGTCGATGTCCAGGAGGTCGCCGCCGCGGAAGCTCGTACCGCACATGGGCAGTACGTCGAGGTCGGCGATCAGCTCGTCCTCGGAGATGCCGAAGGCGCGGGCGACGTCGGAGACCCGGGCACCGGGGCGCTCGCGCAGGTATGTCACCAGCGACAGCATGCGCCGGGTCTGGTCGATCGCGTTCGTAGCCATGGAGTGTGCGTCCCGTCCTTTTCAGCCCTTGGCCACGGCGCGCAGCCGGTCCACGACGTCGGCCCGCAGTTCGGCGGGGTCCAGCACCACCACGTCGGGGCCGAACTCCACCAGCCAGGCGTCGAGTCCGTGCCCGTACGGGATCTCCAGTTCGTCCCAGCCGTCGCCCAGCTCACGGACGCTCAGCGCGCGGGCGCGCAGCGGGTAGCCGTGGTCGGCGCGGAGTCTGATGCGGGCGGTGCCGGTGGCGGTCTCGCCCGCCCAGCTCTCGACCGTCTCGCGGACGGTGACGTGGTCGGGCACCTCGGCGGTGAACTTGCCCTGCCGGGAGCGGACCTTGCCGGTGATACGGGAGAGCCGGAAGACGCGTTCGGCCTGCCGTCCGCGGTCCCAGCCGGCCAGGTACCAGTGGCCGCGCCAGCACTCCAATATCCACGGTTCCACCTGCCGCTGCTCGGGGCGGGCGGCGTTGGACCTGCGGTAGTCGAAGACCACGGGCCGGCGGTCGCGGCAGGCGAGCATCAGGGGCTCGAAGGCGGCCTCGTGGGCGGGGATGCGGGGCTCCAGGGCGCTGTGCGGCTGCCGGGCCTCGAAGCTGCCGTCGTCCTCGAAGGGCATGCCGGCGGCGCGCAGCTTCTGCAGGGCGCCGCTGGCGGCGCCGGCCAGCCGGGCCTGCTGCCAGATCTTGGCGGCCAGGCCCAGCGCGGCGGCCTCGGCCGCGTCCAGGGTGATCGGGGGCAGCCGGTTGCTGTCCCGGCGTGCGAGGTAGCCGGTCTCGCCGTCCAGTGCTTCGACGGTCTCGATGACCAGGCCCAGTTCGCGCAGGTCGTCCTTGTCGCGCTCGAACATCCGGTTGAAGGAGTCGTCGTTGCCCGTGCCGCCGTCCCCGGTGCCGAACGTCTCCACGTACGCCTCGATGGAGGACCGCAGTTCGCGCTTGGTCAGCGGGCGACGGGTACCCAGAAGGCACAGCGCCAGATTCATCAGCCGCTCGGCCTTGGCAATGGCCATCGACGCCCCTTCTTGTCGGACTCCCGACCGATGACCGTACCGCTCCGGGGACCTGCGGCAAAGCCGAGGGCCCGGAGAGCTGGGGGCGGGGGTCCGGGCGGCGACGGCCGAGGGCCCGTACCGGACGGTACGGGCCCTCGGAGTGCGACGGCCGCCGCTGTGCCACGGCCGGGCGTCGCCGGTCTCAGACGGAGATCAGGTCACAGACGAAGATCAGCGTCTCGCCGGGCGCGATGCGGCCGCCGCCCGCGCCGTGGTCGCCGTACGCCAGGTGCGGCGGGATGGTCAGTCGGCGGCGGCCGCCGACCTTCATGCCCTGGACGCCCCGGTCCCAGCCGGGGATGACCTGGCCGGCACCGAGCTGGAACTCCAGCGGCTTGCCGCGGTTCCAGCTGGCGTCGAACTCCTCGCCGGAGCTGTAGGCGACCCCGACATAGTGGACCTTGACGAAGTCCCCGGCCTTGGCGACCGCCCCGTCCCCTTCCCACAGGTCCACGATCTCCAGGTCATCGGGGACCGGGCCCTCGGGGAAGTCGATCTCGGGCTTGTCGATGTTCACGAAAGTGCTCCTACGAAAGAATCTGCACAGCTACGGGCCCAGTCTGGCAGATCATGGTCAGACGGTGCCGACGATGTCCACGCTGAAGACGAGGGTGTTCTTCGCCAGCTCGCTCTGCGGGTTCGCGCCGTAACCGAGCTTCGGCGGAATCACGATCTCCACCCGGTCACCGACGTTCTTGCCGACCAGCGCCTGGTCCCAGCCCTTGACGACGGCGCCGGTGCCGATCTGGAAGGCGGTGGCCCCGCCGTGGTCCCAGGAGGAGTCGAACTTCTTGCCGTCCTCCCACTTCACCCCCGTGTACTGCGCGATCAGTCCGTCACCGGCCTTGACCTTGGGGCCCTTGCCCTTGACGAGCACCTGCTCCTTCAGCTCGGTGGGCGCCTTCTCCCCCTTGGGGATGGTGATCGTCGCGGCCTTCTCGCCCTCCGACTTCACCTCGGGCATGCCCTCCTCCGGCGCCGCCTGCTCGCCCTCGGCCTTGCCCTTCTTGTCGGCCTTGCCCGCGGCGACCACGTCCACGACCCACACCAGGCCGTCCTCCGGCTTGATGCCGGACTGCGGGTTCAGGTTCTCGCCGACCAGCGCCTTGGCGGTGCCCTCGACCTCGAAGCGGCTGCCGACCTTCTGGCCCGCGACCGCCGCCATCACCTTCGGCGGCAGCTGCTGCTGGGTCGGCTGGTCGCTGACCTGACCGACGACCTGCGTCCGCGGCGCCTTGGCGTCCGAACCCTGCTGCTGGGCCCAGGTGCTGCCGAGGTTCTGGCCGGTCTTCATCGCCTGCGCGGCGAAGTCCAGCCGGACGTAGTCGCCCTTCTTGACCGCGGCGCCGTTGCCCTCGTTCAGCGTCTTGGTGACCACCTCGTCGGACGCCTTGGCGTCCTTCGGTACGGTGATCTTGGGCTGCTCCCCGGGCTTCCCCTCCACCTTGGCGACCGCGGCGGCCGACGAGCCCTTGCCGTCCTCGGACCCACAGGCGGCGGTGAACAGCAGGAGGGGCACGGTCAGCGCCGCGGCGGCGGCGCGGCGGGTGTTCTTCGTGAAGTTCATGGAGTCCAACTCGGGGTCGTGGGGTGGGTGGGCAATGCCCGTCACTCTACGACCTGACCCCGGGTGCATTTCCCTGCGCAACACAACGGCCCAATACAGCGATGTGCCGGGAGCGCGGGCGCTCCCGGCACAGCCACGTCCGGCCGTCACCGAATCCGGTGACACACCGGACTCACATCCCGGCGATCAGCTTCTCCACCCGGTCGTCCACGGAACGGAACGGGTCCTTGCACAGCACCGTGCGCTGCGCCTGGTCGTTGAGCTTCAGGTGCACCCAGTCCACCGTGAAATCCCGGCGCTGTTCCTGCGCGCGGCGGATGAAATCACCGCGCAGCCGCGCCCGGGTGGTCTGCGGCGGCACCGACTTGCCCTCGAAGATCTTCAAGTCGTTGCAGATGCGGGCGGCCTGGCCCTTGCGCTCCAGCAGGTAGTAAAGACCCCGGCGGCGGTGGATGTCGTGATACGCGAGGTCTATCTGCGCCACCCGCGGATGCGACATGGTGATGTTGTTCTTGGTGCGGTAGCGCTCGATGAGCTTGTACTTCATCACCCAGTCGATCTCGGTGTCGATGCGGTCGAGATCCTGTTCCCGTACGGCTTCGAGCGTACGGCCCCACAATTCCAGGACCCGCTCGACCATGCCCGTACGGATACCGCGCCGTTCGCAGAAGTCCACCGCCTTTTCGTAGTACTCCTGCTGGACCTCCAGCGCCGACGCCTCCCGTCCGCTGGCCAGCCGCACCTTGCGCTGGCCGGTTATGTCGTGGCTGACTTCCCGGATGGCCCGGATCGGGTTCTCCAGGGTCAGGTCGCGCATGACCGTGCCCGCCTCGATCATGCGCAGCACGAGATCGGTGGCCCCGACCTTCAACAGCATGGTCGTCTCGGACATGTTGGAGTCGCCGACGATGACGTGCAGCCGGCGGTAGCGCTCCGCGTCGGCGTGCGGCTCGTCGCGGGTGTTGATGATCGGACGGGAGCGGGTGGTCGCCGAGGAGACGCCCTCCCAGATGTGCTCGGCGCGCTGGCTCACGCAGTAGACGGCCCCGCGCGGCGTCTGCAGGACCTTGCCCGCGCCGCACAGCAGCTGACGGGTGACCAGGAAGGGAATGAGAATGTCCGCGAGCCGGGAGAACTCCCCGTGCCGGGCCACGAGATAGTTTTCGTGGCAACCATAGGAGTTTCCGGCCGAATCGGTGTTGTTCTTGAAGAGATAGACGTCGCCCGCGATTCCCTCCTCGTGCAGGCGGCGCTCGGCGTCGACCAGCAGTCCTTCGAGAATGCGCTCGCCGGCCTTGTCGTGGGTGACCAGCTCGGTCACGTTGTCGCACTCGGGGGTTGCGTATTCCGGATGCGATCCCACGTCCAGGTACAGGCGGGCGCCGTTCCGCAGGAAGACATTGCTGCTGCGGCCCCATGACACGACACGGCGGAAGAGGTACCGCGCCACTTCGTCAGGAGACAGTCGGCGCTGTCCCCTGAACGTGCACGTGACGCCGTACTCGTTCTCCAGCCCGAAAATGCGGCGGTCCATGACTGAACATTACGCCTGATGGCCTGCTCTGAAACCGGGTTGGACGGCCTCGTTTCGATCAGTTTCCGCCGTGACCTGCACAGGCCCGCTCACGAGGGCGCGCCCACCAGGGGAAAGAAAGCGCTTTGTCGACACCAGGACGAGCAGCGCGGCCACCCCGCCCCCGCCCGCCACGGCGAACCCCGCGGCCGGACCGCCCCACTCCACGGCGGGCCCGACCACCGTCATGCCCACCGCGGAGCCGACCCCGAACGTCGTCACCAGCCAGGAGAACGCCTCGGTGACCGTCCCCCGCGGCGCGTGCCGGTCCACCACCACGAACGCGCACGCCAGCGCGGGCGCCAGGAAGACCCCGGCCACGCCCGTCAGCAGCGTCATGCCCGCCACACCCGGCGCCAGCGCCAGCGGCAGGTACCCCAGCGCCAGCAGGGCCACCAGCAGCCGCAGCCGGTTCTCCGGGTGCCCCGGCCACTGCCGCGCCCCGTACACCACCCCGCCCGCGAGGGCGCCGACGCCGAGCGCGGACAGCAGATAGCTGGAGACCATGCCGCCGCCGTGCTCGTCGGCGTACGCGACCGCCGCCACCGCGATCGACCCCAGCGCCAGCCCCACGAAGAAGAACGAGGCGATCAGCACCAGCATCCCGGCCGACCGCAGCGCCCCCAGCCAGTGCGCCTCGCGCGGCGCGCTGCGCCACTGCCGGGAGGGCGGGGAGGCCACCACGGAGAGCGCGCCGAGCACCCCGATCGCGTTGATCACCAGCAGCGCCCACCGCTCCGACCAGAGCGCCACGCACGTCGTCACCAGCAACGGGCCCACGGCGAACAGCACTTCCTGGGCCACCGCGTCCAGCGCGTACGCGGCGTGCACCCGGTCCTCGCGCTTGAGCACCCCCGGCCACAGCGCGCGCAGCCCGCCCTCCAACGGCGGCGTGAAGAACCCGGCGACCACCATGGCGGCGTACGCCACCGGCAGCGGGTCCAGGCCGACGGCCGCCAGCAGCACCATGCCCAGGGCGGAGACCACCGCCGAGGGCAGCATCACGCGCGGCTGCCCGTACACGTCCACCGCCCGCCCCAGCAGCGGCTGCCCGATCGCGTTGCTCACCCCATACACGGCGGACAGCACGCCCGCGAGGACGTAGCCGCCGCCCTCGGCACGGGTGAAGAGCACCACGGCCAGCGGCCCGGTCGCGTTCGGCAGCCTGCCGACCAGCGTCCCGGCCAGCAGCCGGGCCGCGTGCCGGGTACCGAGCAGCTGCGCGTATCCAGCGCCCATGCCCGCCCCTTCCGTCCGGCGCGCGGCCGGTGATGAGTGTTACGTATAACGTGCGGCGTCATACGTATCATGTCCCCAACCCGCGGGTCCATACCGCGACGACCGACGCGAGGAGCCCGAACCCCGGTGACCGCCCCCGAGCCGCCCATCCCCGCACGCCGCGGCACCGTCGCCGGCCCCCGTGTCACCAGCCGGGACGTCGCCCGCGCCGCCGGGGTCTCGCAGGCCGCCGTCTCCCTCGTCCTGGGCGACAAATGGCGCGGCCGGGTCTCGCCGCACAAGGCCGAGTCCGTCCGCGCCGCCGCGCGCGACCTGGGCTACCGCCCCAACCTCGCCGCCCGCAGCCTCCGCCTGGGCCGCACCCGTACCGCGCTGCTCGTCGTGCCCGCCCTGACCACCGAGTACTTCGCCCGCGTCTACACCGGAGCGGCCCGCGTCGCCGCCGACCACGACTTCGGCGTCGTCCTGTACCCCTCCCCGGAAGGCATCGGCCCGGCCCGCGACCCGTTCGCCTCGGCGCGCGCCTCGCTGGACGGCGTGATCGCCTCCTCCATGGCCGCCGGCGCGCTGACCGCCATGCGCGGCGAGGATCTGCCGCTGGTCATGCTCGACAGCGACCCGGACGACCCCGGCGCCACCGCGACCGTCAACCCCGACATCGCCGACGGCGTCCGGCGCCTGGCCGCGCATCTGCTCGGACTCGGCCACCGCCGCATCGCCCACCTCGCCGCCGACGTGGACTCCTGGACCTTCCACGTGCGGTCCGCGGCCCTCGCCGAGGCGCTGCGCGGCGTCGCGGACGCCGACGTCCGGACCGAGCCCGCGGCGCTCAGCGTGGACGCCGGCCTGCACGCCGCGCACGCGGCCCTGACCCGGCCGGGCCCGCGCCCGACCGCCCTGCTGTGCGACGACGACCTGGTGGCGGCCGGGGCCTGCAAGGCCGCCCGCCGCCTGGGCCTGCGGGTGCCCGAGGACCTCTCCGTCACCGGCCTCGACGACCTGGCGCTGGCCAGGGCCGTGGAGCCGGAACTGACCACCGTCCGGCTGCCCGCGGAGGATATCGGCGCCGCCGGGATGCGCGCTCTGATGGCCGCGCTGGACGGCCGTACGCCCGCGCCGGTGACCCTGCCGGTGGAGCTGGTCGTACGGGGCTCGACGGCGGCGGCGCCGTAGGGCGCGAGGGTGGGCGGACGGGCCCGGCACGGGGGTACGGAATCCGGCGCGGACGTACGGGCCTCGGCGCGGCCGTATGGCCCCGGCGCTGCGGTACGAGCCCGGCGCACGGCCGTAGAGGCCCGGGACCGGCCGCCCGCCACAACGCGGCGCGCCCCGGCGGGTCGTCCACCCGCCGGGGCGCGCAAGTGCCCATGTGCTGCTCGGCCGGCGGCGCGTCCGGCACCTGCCGTACGCCGCGGCCGGCCGGGGCTACGAGCCGGAGCCCGAGCCGCCCTCGGAACCGGAAGTGCCCTCGGAGTCCGACGCGTCCGACGACTCGTCCGCGGCCCCCTGGGAGCCCTCCCCGGTCACCGCGGCGCCGTTCTCCTCCAGCAGCCGGGAGAGCTGCCGGCCCAGGATCCGCTTGAACTTCCGCTGCTGCGGACGCGTGCGGTCGAGGGTGGCGACCTCCAACTGCTCGGCGGTCAGGGTGCGTTCACCGCCGTTGTTGTCGCGCGAGAGCGACTCGACGGCCAGCTTCAGCGCTTCGCCCAGCGTCATGCCGTCACGGTGCCGCTGATCGAGGTAGCTGCTGATCTGATCGGCGTTGCCGCCCACCGCGACCGAACCGTGCTCGTCCACGATCGAACCGTCATGCGGCAAGCGGTAGATCTGGTCGTCCTCGGGGGCGTTGCCCACCTCGGCGACGATCAGCTCGACCTCGTACGGCTTCTCGGCGGCGCTGGAGAAGATCGTGCCGAGGGTCTGGGCGTAGACATTGGCGAGGCCGCGCGCGGTCACGTCCGCGCGGTCGTAGGTATAGCCGCGCAGGTCGGCGTAGCGCACGCCGCCGATGCGCAGGTTCTCGAACTCGTTGTACTTGCCGACCGCCGCGAAGGCGATGCGGTCGTAGATCTCGCTGACCTTGTGCAGGGCGCGGGACGGGTTCTCGGCGACGAAGACCACGCCGTCGGCATACTGCAGCACCACGACGCTGCGGCCGCGCGCGATGCCCTTGCGGGCGTATTCGGCGCGGTCGGCCATGGCCTGCTGGGGTGAGACATAGAACGGCGTCGACACCGGCTATCCGTCCCTTTCTGTCAATGACTCTCTCAGTGGCGCATGCATGGCGGACTCCCCGCCCTCAGAGCAGCGCGGCGCGCGGGCCCTCGGGCTCTTCGAGCCGCCGCTCGTGGATGGCGCGGGCGATCTCCGACACCTCGGCCTCGGTGTACCGCCGGAAGCCCTCGTCGGTGATCACCGTGACGATCGGGTAGATGCGACGGGCCAGGTCGGGGCCGCCGGTCGCCGAGTCGTCGTCGGCGGCGTCGTACAGCGCCTGGACGACGGCCGTGGCGGTCTGGTTCTCCGTGAGGTCGTCGCGGTAGAGCTTCTTCAGGGCGCCGCGCGCGAAGACCGAGCCGGAGCCCGTCGCCGCGAAGCCGTGCTCCTCCGAACGCCCGCCGGTCACGTCGTACGAGAAGATGCGGCCCTTCTCGCGGTCCACGTCCCAGCCGGCGAACAGCGGCACCACGGCCAGGCCCTGCATGGCCATCCCGAGGTTGCTGCGGATCATCGTCGACAGGCGGTTGGCCTTGCCCTCCAGGGAGAGTTGGGCGCCCTCGACCTTCTCGAAGTGCTCCAGCTCCAGCTGGAAGAGCTTGACCATCTCGATTGCGAGACCGGCCGTGCCGGCGACGCCGACGGCCGAGTACTCGTCGGCGGGGAAGACCTTCTGCATGTCGCGCTGCGCGATGACGTTGCCCATCGTCGCGCGGCGGTCGCCGGCCAGCACCACGCCGCCGGGGAAGGACGCGGACACGATCGTCGTGCCGTGCGGCGCCTCGACGGTGCCCTGCACGGGCAGCTGCTGCCGCCGGCCCGGCAGCAGCTCCGGCGAGTGCTCCCCGAGGAAGTCCATGAACGACGAGGACCCGGGCGTCAGGAAGGCGGCTGGTAGACGCCCGGTGCTACGAGTGTTGGCTTCCACACGTTTCCTTCCAGATATCCGGCCGTCCGCGCCAAAGCGTCCGGCCGATCCTTGAATTGGCCCAGCGCTGCGTTGCAGCTGAAGACAGTACGTCCCGGACCTTACCTGTCCTGGCGTCATGATCCACATGCACGCGGAAACCGACGGGTGACGACTGAGGCAGCCCGTCTCCCCCACGGCCCCGCGCTCGCGGCCGACGCCCGGGACGGCCTGTGCGCACACGCTCACCGAGCGCGCTCGAACGACGCCGGGAGCGCGCGGCAGCCGGCGCGGCCGCACGCTCCCGGGACCGGAGTCGGCATCCGTCGCACCGGTTCCCGTCGCCGGCGCCCGCGGCCGGGGGGCCACCGCGCCCGCGGCTGCCGCAGCGGCCGCCGACGGAAACCGGCCCGCCGTTACTGTCCGCCTTTTTGCACGAAGCTCCGCACGAAGTCCTCGGCGTTCTCCTCCAGCACGTCGTCGATCTCGTCCAGCACCGAATCGACGTCGTCCGACAGCTTCTCCTGCCGTTCCTTGAGATCGTCCGCGGCCTGTGCGTCCTGCGACTGCTCCTCGACCTCTTCGGTCGAACGCGTCGCCTTCTGCTGTCCGCCGCCGGTGTCCTTGGTCGCCATGTCCCTCACCCCGCTCGGTTCGCCCCGCTCGATGTGACTGTCAAGATCAGACCCTACAAGCAAGGTCTGACATCGGCCCTGTTCTTGGTCGTCTTCGTGCAACGTCCGGGAGTCACCCCGATGATTCCCGCCCGGGCAACCTTTAGCCCCGGATCGGGTGCCCGATCGGGCCCCCGGTCACCCTCCGGAGAGGACCCGCACCAGGTCCTCGGCCGTACGGCACCGGTCGAGCAGCTCTTTCACGTGGTTGCGGGTGCCGCGCAGCGGCTCCAGCGTCGGCACCCGTTGCAGAGAGTCACGGCCCGGCAGATCGAAGATCACCGAGTCCCAGGAGGCGGCCGCCACGTCGTCCGCGTACTGCTCCAGGCACCGGCCGCGGAAGTACGCCCGGGTGTCCTCCGGGGGCGCCTGCGCCGCCCGCGCGACCTCGGCGTCCGTCAGCAGCCGCTGCATCTTGCCGCGGGCCGCCAGGCGGTTGTAGAGGCCCTTGTCGGGCCGTACGTCGGCGTACTGGAGGTCGACCAGGTGGAGCCGGGGCGCGTCCCAGTCCACGCCGTCCCGGCGCCGGTAGCCCTCCATCAGCTCCCGCTTGGCCACCCAGTCCAGCTCGCCGGACAGGCTCATCGGGTCGTGCTCCAGGCGCCCCAGAACGTCCTCCCAGCGGGCCAGGACGTCCTTGGTCTGCTCGTCGGCGTCCGCGCCGAGCCGGTCCTCCACGTACTTGCGCGCCAGCTCGAAGTACTCCATCTGGAGTTGTACGGCGGTCAGCGTCCGGCCGCTGCGCAGCGTGATCAGCCGGCGCAGCGTCGGGTCGTGGGAGACCTGGTGAAGGGTGCGTACGGGCTGGTCGACGGCGAGATCCACGGCGATGAAGCCGTCCTCGATCATGGACAGGACCAGTGCGGTGGTGCCCAGCTTGAGGTACGTGGAGATCTCGGAGAGGTTCGCGTCCCCGATGATCACGTGCAGCCGGCGGTACTTCTCGGCGTCCGAGTGCGGCTCGTCGCGGGTGTTGATGATGGGGCGCTTGAGCGTGGTCTCCAGACCGACCTCGACCTCGAAGTAATCGGCGCGCTGGCTGATCTGGAAGCCGTGCTCGTGGCCGTCCTGGCCGATGCCGACGCGGCCGGCGCCGGCGTAGACCTGGCGGGAGACGAAGAAGGGCGTCAGGTGGCGCACGATGTCCGAGAACGGGGTCTCCCGCTTCATCAGGTAGTTCTCGTGCGTGCCGTACGAGGCGCCCTTGTTGTCGGTGTTGTTCTTGTACAGGTGGATGGGCTGGGCGCCGGGGACCTGGGCCGCGCGCTCGGCGGCCTCGGCCATGATGCGCTCGCCGGCCTTGTCCCAGAGCACCGCGTCGCGCGGGTTGGTGACCTCCGGCGAGCTGTACTCCGGGTGCGCGTGGTCGACGTACAGGCGTGCCCCGTTGGTGAGGATCACGTTGGCCAGCCCGATGTCCTCGTCGGTGAGCTGGCTGGCGTCGGCGTTCTCGCGGGCGAGGTCGAAGCCTCGGGCGTCCCGCAGCGGGTTCTCCTCCTCGAAGTCCCAGCGGGCGCGTCGCGCCCGGTGCATCGCCGCCGCGTAGGCGTTGACGACCTGGGACGAGGTGAGCATGGCATTGGCGTTCGGGTG
Organism: Streptomyces sp. NPDC018019; assembly: GCF_044327805.1. NCBI lineage: Bacteria > Bacillati > Actinomycetota > Actinomycetes > Kitasatosporales > Streptomycetaceae > Streptomyces > Streptomyces sp. NPDC018019. Next base: position 17,741 of record NZ_JBIRGD010000017.1, read on the forward strand.
GCCGGGGACGGAGATCCCGTACTCCGTCTCGATTCCCATTACTCGCCGTACGGTCATGCGGCCCTCCTTGCCCGGCGGCGCCCCCGGATGGGGTCGGCGCTCAAGTACCGCTGCGCTTCCGGTCCGTGTGCGGCCCCCGCTTCCGCAGTGCGTGACGCGGCGGTACCGAAGAGCCTAGAACGCCTTTGCGGCGCTGGGGAGATCATTACAGTCATTGCTCCAGTCCGGTTCTTACCTGCTGAGTCGCTGCGTTCCGGGGGATCACCCCCGTAGCCCCGGAAAAGCGTCCGGCTGCGGACGCCCCGTGCAGGACATCCGCAGCCGGTCAGCGGTGTTACAGGTATTGGCCGGTATTCGCCACCGTGTCGATGGAGCGGCCGGTGTCCGCGCCCTGCTTGCCGGTGACCAGGGTGCGGATGTAAACGATCCGCTCGCCCTTCTTGCCGGAGATGCGGGCCCAGTCGTCCGGGTTGGTGGTGTTGGGCAGGTCCTCGTTCTCCTTGAACTCGTCCACGCACGCCTGGAGCAGGTGGGAGACGCGAAGGCCCTTCTGGTTGTGTTCGAGGAATGCCTTGATGGCCATCTTCTTGGCGCGGCCCACGATGTTTTCGATCATCGCGCCGGAGTTGAAGTCCTTGAAGTAGAGGACTTCCTTGTCACCATTGGCGTAGGTGACCTCCAGGAAGCGGTTCTCCTCGGACTCCGCGTACATCTGCTCGACGACCGACTGGATCATCGCGCCGACCGCGGCCTTGCGGGAGCCGCCGTGCTCGCCGAGGTCGTCGGCGTGCAGCGGGAGGTTCTCCGTGAGGTACTTCGAGAAGATGTCCTTGGCGGCCTCGGCGTCCGGACGCTCGATCTTGATCTTGACGTCCAGCCGGCCGGGGCGCAGGATCGCCGGGTCGATCATGTCCTCGCGGTTCGAGGCGCCGATGACGATGACGTTCTCCAGGCCCTCCACACCGTCGATCTCGGAGAGCAGCTGGGGGACGATGGTGTTCTCCACGTCCGAGCTGACCCCGGAGCCGCGGGTGCGGAAGAGGGAGTCCATCTCGTCGAAGAAGACGATGACGGGGGTGCCCTCGCTCGCCTTCTCCCGGGCCCGCTGGAAGACCAGGCGGATGTGCCGCTCGGTCTCGCCGACGTACTTGTTCAGCAGCTCGGGGCCCTTGATGTTGAGGAAGAAACTCTTCCCCGCGGGCTTGCCGGTCACCTCGGCGACCTTCTTGGCGAGCGAATTGGCCACCGCCTTGGCGATGAGCGTCTTGCCGCAGCCGGGCGGCCCGTAGAGCAACACGCCCTTGGGCGGGCGCAGTTCGTGCTCCTTGAACAGGTCCGGGTAGAGGTACGGGAGCTCGACCGCGTCGCGGATCAGTTCGATCTGGCCGCCCAGACCGCCGATCTTCGTGTAGTCGATGTCCGGGACCTCTTCGAGGACGAGCTCTTCGACCTCGCTCTTGGGGATGACCTCGTAGACGTAGCCGGAGCGCGGTTCCAGGAGCAGGGCGTCGCCGGGGCGGATGGTGATGTCCAGCAGCGGCTCGGCGAGCCTCACCACCCGCTCCTCGTCGGTGTGCCCGATGACCAGGGCGCGCTCGCCGTCCTCCAGGATCTCCTTGAGGGTGACGATGTCCCCGGCGTTCTCGTACTCCATGGCCTCGACCACGTTGAGCGCCTCGTTGAGCATGACCTCCTGGCCACGCCGCAGCTCGTCGAGGTCGACGCTCGGGCTGACGTTCACCCGGAGTTTTCGGCCTCCGGTGAAGATGTCGGCCGTGCCGTCCTCGTTCGCCTGCAGGAAGACGCCGAAGCCGGCCGGCGGCTGTGCGAGCCGGTCGACCTCCTCCTTGAGGGCGACGATCTGGTCGCGCGCCTCGCGCAGCGTATTGGCGAGTCGCTCGTTCTGTGCCGAAACGCCGGCCAGGTTGGTCTGCAGCTCGACGATCCGCTCTTCGAGAATCCTCGTGTGACGCGGAGAGTCGGCGAGCTTGCGTCGCAGGACGGCGATCTCCTGCTCGAGATAGGCAACCTGGCCGGCAGGGTCGTCAGACCCCCGCCCCGGCCGGATGCCGCGGTTGATGTCGTCGTCGTGGGCTGCCACGGTCCTCACCTCCTCCAAGGGGAGCTGGACGCTTCCTGACCCTACCTGGGCCGGTGCAGGTTGAAACCCCTAGATCGAAAAGACTGTCGGGGCGTGTCCGATCTTCACCCTTGCGCACGTCCTCACCTCAGGGGGATACCCACCCAACAACATCAGAAAGCGGACGGTTGTATCGTCGAGACGGTCAACACCCGTCAGGGTGGGCCCCATTTGATTCACGTACGCAGGAACGGCAGGCGAGATGACGGCGCAGGACCAAGCACTGGAGGTCTGGATCGACCAGGACCTCTGCACCGGCGACGGCATCTGTGCGCAGTACGCGCCGGAGGTCTTCGAACTCGACATCGACGGTCTGGCCTATGTGAAGAGCGCCGACGACGAGCTGCTGCAGGAGAAGGGGGCCACCACCCCCGTTCCCCTGCCGCTGCTCAACGACGTACGGGACTCCGCGAAGGAGTGCCCGGGCGACTGTATCCACGTGCGCCGCGTCGCGGACCAGGTGGAGGTCTACGGCCCGGACGCGGAGTAGACCCAGTGTGACGGATCACACACCCGCGGTGTCGGACGAGGCGGGAAGTTCGCTCTGGACGAACTTCCCGCCTTTCCATTGCCACTTGGTCGGCTTGCGCTCGTCCGGGCAGCAGCGCGGCACCGCGTCCGAGGAGTAGCCCAGGAGGGTTGCGGTGATCACACCGCCGCGTACGGCGAAGCCCTCGACGCTGCGCTGCTGTGCGGGCGCGAGGAGGGTCGCGGCGACCCGCGGGGCGCCCTTGCCCGCCGGGGGCCCGGCGAGGACGTAGACGCCGCTGGGCGGCGTGCCCGTCTCGGTGTGGCAGCGGACCACGGCGACCGTCTCGGGGCTGCCGTCGCCGTCGAGGTCGCCGGTGGCGCTGCCGACCACGTCGAGGCGGTTGGGGCCGCAGTCGACCGGATAAGCGGCGGCACGCGGGTCGGGGGCCGGGCCGGCGGCGGCGCGGGCGCCGGGGGCGGCGGTGGCCGTGGCGTCGGGGGGCTGGACGAAGGACGCGGTCGCGACGACCGCCGCGAGGGCGGCGGCGGTGGCGAGCCAGTGCAGGGCGCGGGTGCGGGTGTGCGGGAGGTCCTGGCCTGCCGTGAGCTGCACGCGGGGTAACTCCTGTGAAGAGCTGTGGCGGTGGGAGTGCCCAGCATCGTTCCACAGGGCGGGCCGCCGGGGAACACTCGGGCGGGGCATCGCCCCTGGAACGAAGCGGCGCCGCCGGCGGTTCCCGGCGGGCGGGAACTCGTCGGCGGCGCCGGACGGTTCAAAGTGCGTGCGGTTCCGGTGGTGCGAGCGGTGCGCCGGCCGGGCTCCGCCGGTGTGCGTACCGCGGGCCGGTCGGCGTGCGGGCCGCGGGTCAGCCGCGCTCCGCGCCTCCGCTGGAGCTGCCGGGACCGGTGTAGTCGTCGCCGTACGCGCCCTTGGCCGGACGCCGCCGGCGCAGCGGCGGCTCGACGCCGTCCGCGAGGCGGCGGGCGGTCAGCAGGAAGCCGGTGTGGCCGATCATGCGGTGGTCGGGGCGGACGGCGAGGCCCTCGACGTGCCAGGTGCGGACCATGGTCTCCCAGGCCGACGGCTCGTTGAAGGTGCCGTGCTCGCGGATGGCCTCGACGGTGCGGGCCAGCTGCGTCGTCGTCGCCACGTACGCGCACAGGATGCCGCCCGGGACGAGCGCCTTGGAGACGGCCTCCAGGCACTCCCAGGGGGCGAGCATGTCCAGGATGACCCGGTCGACGTCCGTGTCGGAGAGGTTGTCCTGGAGGTCACCGACGGTGAGCGTCCACGCCGGGTGCGGACCGCCGAAGTAGCGCTCGACGTTCTGCGTGGCGATCTCGGCGAAGTCGGCGCGCCGCTCGTAGCTGTGCAGCATGCCCTGGTCGCCGATGGCGCGCAGCAGGAAGCTGCTGAGCGAGCCGGAGCCCACCCCCGCCTCGACGACGCGCGCGCCGGGGAAGATGTCGGCCATCGCCAGGATCTGCCCCGCGTCCTTGGGGTAGACCACGGCGGCGCCGCGGGGCATGGACAGGACGTAGTCGGGGAGCAGCGGGCGCAGCGCGAGGTAGGCGACGTTCCCGGTGGTACGGACAACACTGCCCTCGGGAGCACCGATCAGCTCGTCGTGGGGGAAGGCTCCCTTGTGGGTGTGGAAGCTCTTGCCCTCTTCGAGCGTGAACGTGTAGTGGCGTCCCTTGGGGTCGGTGAGCTGGACCTGGTCCCCGACCTTGAAGGGCCCGCGACGGCGGGCGGCACCGGTCGGTTCGGACATGTGACCAGCCTACCGGGCGCGGGGAGCGGTCAGTACCAAGAGGAGGAGCGGGGGCGGGCCAGGGGCGGAGGGCCGGGGGTGGGGGCGGGTGGGGCGGGGGCGGGGCGCAGGCCGTCTACAGGGGGAATCGAACGTGATCGTTCCCCCGACAGGGGCTTACCCAAGGGCGGCGGGCGGGAAGCACGTGGGGCCCGAGACGGGCCGGGCAGAGAGGACGGCGGGCGGAGGCCGCGGGCCTGGGGGGCAGGCCGGGGCGGTGGGTCTGGGGGCAGGCCGGGGCGGCGGGCCGGAGCCGGGGCGGCGGAGGGCCGGGCCGGGGGGCGGGCCGGGGAGGGCGGCGGGCCACCTACAGGGCGAATCGAACGTGATCGTTCCCCCGACGGGGGCTTACCCGGGGTGGGGTGGGTGAAGCCTCGGCGTGGGGGGTTCCGGGTCAGGACGGGCGGGCCATGGCGGCGACGAAGGCGCGCTCCACGTCGGCGGTGGACAGGACGCCGTAGATCTCGCCGGTCTCCTCGACCACCAGGTATTCGGTGGCAGGGGTGGCGCGCAGGTAGTCCAGGAGGTCCTCGCCCGCGAGCTCCGCGGAGACCCGCATGCCGTCCTTCAGGTCCTGGGCCAGGCCGCTGACGGCGACCCAGGGGCGGCGGTGTTCGGGCACGCCGACGATGGCGGTCTCCCGGACGACGGCGGTGGGCCGGCCCTGACGGTCCACGACGACCAGGGCGCGGGCGCCCGCGTCGTTGGCGCGGCGCAGGGCCTCGGACAGCGGCGTGTCGGCCTCGACCGGGACGGCGCGCCGGGTGAGGGTACGGGCCTGGAGGTCCGGCAGGCGTTCGCGCAGCCGGGCCATGCGCAGGCTGTTGCCCGCGCCGGTCCAGATGATCGCGGCGAGGATCGCGGCGAGCAGGGCGTCGGTGATCGAGTCGGCGCCGCCGAGGTCCGTGGGGGCGTTGCCCAGGGCGCCGGTGTGAGTGAGCAGCGGCAGGCCGATCAGGACCGTCATGGCGAGCGCGCGGCCGACCCAGGCGGCGGCGACGGTGCCGGTCATCGGCCTGCCGGTGATCTTCCACACGACGGCACGGAGCATCCGGCCGCCGTCCAGCGGGAGGCCGGGGAGCAGGTTGAAGACGGCGACGATGAGGTTGGAGATCATCAGTCCGGCGAGCAGCACGCCCGGTACGGTGCCGGGCTCGACCAGCTTCATACCGCCGTAGAAGACGCCCGCCAGGACGAGGGAGAGCAGCGGGCCGACGAAGGCGAGGACGAACTCGCGGCCGGGGGTCTCGGACTCCTTCTCGATCTCGGAGACGCCGCCGAAGAACTGGAGCTGGATGCGGCGCACCGGGAGCTTGAAGCGCAGCGCGGCGATGGTGTGCGCCAGCTCGTGCACCAGCACGGACGCGTAGAAGGCGACGGCGAAGAAGAGCGAGACGAGGTAGCGGGCGGCGCCCAGCTCCGGCAGGATCCGTTCGAGCTGGCCGCCGAAGACCCAGGTGATCAGCGCGGCGACGATGAACCAGCTGGGCGCCACATAGACCGGTACGCCGAAGAGGCGGCCCATGAGGATGCCGCCGCCGGTGCGCCGGCCCGGTGGGGTCTTGGGGGGCTGCCGCTTGGAGGGGCGGTTCCCGGACGGCCGCGTGCGGCCGGTGCCGCGGGCCGGGTCGGACGGTCCGGGCGGGTTGGGCGGTTGGGGGTGCGCGGACTCCTCGGGGTCCTGCGACTTCCCACTCTCGTCCACGGCGTCCCCTCGTCGATTGCGGCCTTCGCTCCTGCCCGTCCGGTTCCGGTCCGGTACGGCATGTCGATCATGCAGGGCGAAAGGGTCTGGCGTCGATGGTATGCGGAACGCTTCGCGACGCCCGTCCCGGTCTCCCATTGTGATCCCTCGCTCGCCGGAGCTGTCAGTGGCGGGCCGTAGGCTCGGGTGTCATGGGAACGAGCACCGAGAAGGCCGGGCCGGACGCCGCGGGCGTGGCCGACGGGCAGAACGGCACCGGCGGAGCCGGGGCGGCCGGCGGGACCGGCGAGGCCCGGGCGGCCGGTGAAGGCGGGGCGGCCTGCGCGGCCGGGCCGACCGGCGGAGCCGGTGTGACCGAGGGAGCCGGTGTGACCGACGGGGCCGGTGTGACCGACGGGGCCGGTGTGACCGACGGGGCCGACGGGGCTGCTCCGGCCGTCGCCCCGGCCCCCATCCCGGGCGGCGCCCACGGCACCTCCGTAGCCGTACCTCCGCCCGCCACCGCCCCGGACAGCTCCACGCGGGAGCCCACCCCGGACCACACCACACGGGACACCACCACCACGCCCAGCGGCACCCCCCAGTCCGGCGCTCCGGGCTCCCCCTCCCCCGCCGCCCGTCCCGTCTCGCTCTCGCCGTCGCGGGCGGGGGACTTCATGCAGTGTCCGTTGCTGTACCGCTTCCGTGTGATCGACAAGCTGCCGGAGAAGCCGAGCGCCGCGGCCACGCGCGGAACGGTGGTGCATGCGGTGCTGGAGCGGCTGTTCGACGCCCCGGCCGCGGAGCGTACGGCGGTCGGCGCGCGGGCGATGGTGCCGGGCGAGTGGGAGAAGCTGCTGGCGAAGCGGCCGGAGCTGGCCGGGCTGTTCGCGGACGATCCGGCGGGCGAGCGGCTGGCCGCATGGCTGGCGGACGCCGAGGCGCTGGTGGAGCGGTGGTTCACGCTGGAGGACCCGACGCGCCTGGAGCCCGCCGACCGCGAGCTGTACGTGGAGACGGTGCTGGACTCGGGCCTGCGGCTGCGCGGCTTCATCGACCGGGTGGACGTGGCGCCGACGGGCGAGGTGCGGCTCGTCGACTACAAGACCGGCAAGGCGCCCCGCCCTGAGTACGCCGACGGCCCGCTGTTCCAGATGAAGTTCTACGCGCTGGTGATGTGGCGGCTGCGCGGCCTGGTGCCGCGCCGGCTCCAGCTGGTGTACCTGGGCAGCGGCGACGTGCTGACGTACGACCCGACCGAGGCGGATCTGCTGGGCGTGGAGCGCAAGCTGCTGGCGCTGTGGGACGCCATCCAGCGGGCGACCGCGACCGGCGACTGGCGTCCGCGCCGTACGAAGCTGTGCGGCTGGTGCGACCACCAGGCGGTGTGCCCGGAATTCGGCGGCACTCCCCCGCCGTATCCGCTGCCGGTCCCGGGCCCGGCGGGGACGCTCCCTGTGGCGGCGTCCGGGGACGGGCAGGGCAGAATGGACCTGGTCTAACGAAGGAGTTCCTGTGGCAATCCGCGTCCTGCTGGTCGACGACCAGCCGCTGCTGCGTACCGGCTTCCGGATGATTCTGGAGGCCGAGCAGGATCTCGCGGTCGTCGGCGAGGCCGGTGACGGCCTGCAGGCACTGGAGCAGGTGCGGGCGTTGCAGCCCGACGTGGTGCTGATGGACATCCGGATGCCGCGGATGGACGGGGTCGAGGCGACCCGGCAGATCACCGGCCCGGCGAAGGACGGTCCGGCGAAGGTGCTGGTGCTGACCACGTTCGACCTGGACGAGTACGTGGTCGAGGCGCTGCGCGCGGGGGCCAGCGGCTTCCTGCTGAAGGACGCGCCGGCCCAGGAGCTGGTGCAGGCGATCCGGGTGGTCGCGGCGGGCGAGGCGATGCTGGCGCCGAGCATCACGCGCCGGCTGCTGGACAAGTACGCGGGTCACCTGCCGTCCGGTGAGGAGCCGGTGCCGGACACGCTGCACACCCTCACGGAGCGTGAGGTGGAGGTGCTGAAGCTGGTGGCGCGTGGCCTGTCGAACGCGGAGATCGCCGCGGACCTGTTCGTGAGCGAGACGACGGTCAAGACGCACGTCGGCCACGTGCTGACGAAGCTGGGGCTGCGCGACCGGGTGCAGGCCGCGGTGTACGCGTACGAGAGCGGGCTGGTGCGCCCCGGCGCCCAGTAGGCCCAGTAGTCCATCTCGCCCACGGCCACGCCCCGGCGCCCGGTGGCCCCCCGCAGACGGCGACGCCCCGGCCCGTCCCGCTCTCCAGGAGCGGCGGCGGGCCGGGGCGTGTGCGCGAGGGGCGTCAGCCCTTGCTGATCTCCCAGAAGCGGAAGACCGTGGAGGCGTCCAGCGTCCACTGGAGACCGGCGATGTTGTCGCGGGCGACGGCGTACTGCTTGCCCTGCCACACCGGTATGACGGGCAGGTCCTCGGCGACGATGTCCTGCATCTCGCGGAAGGCGGCCTTGGTGGCCTGCCGGTCGGGCTGGCCGGCGGTGCCGGGCAGCAGCTTGGCGGTGATGCGCTTGGCGTCGTAGTTGTTGTTGAGGACGTTGTCCTTGCCGAAGAACGGCTGGGTGAAGTTGTCCGGGTCCGGGTAGTCCGGGACCCAGCCCTTGACGTACACGCCGTACTTCCCGGCCTCGACGCCCTTCTCGAACTCGTCGATGGGCACGCTCTTGACCTTGGCGTCGAAGAGGCCGCTGGCGTTGAGCTGCTGGGCGATCTCCTGGAAGGCCGGGACGGTGCCGGGGCCGTAGCGGACGGGGGTGGCCCAGAGGGTGAGCGGCACCTTCTTGTTGGTGTAGCCGGCCTCGCGCAGGGCGGCGGCGGCCTTGTCGGGCTGCGGCCGGTCGCCGTAGTTGGCGAAGAAGGCCGTGTTGTGGCCGGTGATGCCCGCGGGGACGATCGAGTACAGCGGGGTGGCGGTCCGCTTGTAGACGTCCCGGACCAGCGTGGAGCGGTCCAGGAGGTGGGCGATGGCCTTGCGGACGCCGAGCTTGCCGACGACCGGGTCGTGCATGTTGAAGACGAGGTGCATGACCTCGGCGCTGGTGCCCTCGACGACCTGGATGCCGTGCTTCCGGCTCTCGGCCCCCTGCTCCAGCGAGGCGATGTCCTTCATGGCCAGGCCGCGGTAGGCGAGGTCGATGGAGCCGTCCTGGACCGCCTTCTTCAGCTTGTCCTCGCTGTTGAAGAACTTCATGGTCATGCCGGAGTTCTTGAGCCGGGCGGGGCCCTTGTAGGAGCTGTTGACGCCGAAGACCGCTTCCTCGGAGTCGTAGTCCTCCAGGGTGTAGACGCCGGAGCCGGCGGCCTTGTTGTCGGTGCGCAGCTTGTCGGCCGGGTACTCGCGGTGGTCGACGATGGAGCCGGCACCGGAGGCGATCTTCATGGGGAAGGTCGCGTCGGGGGCCTTGAGGCGGAAGACGACGGTCTTGGCGTCCGGGGCCTCGATCTTGTCGACGGCGGCGAACATCACGGCCGGGCCGCGCTTGTCGTTGATGCGCTTGATCCGGTCGAAGGAGAACTTGACGTCCTCGGAGGTCAGCGGGTGGCCGTTGCTGAACTTCAGGCCGTCCTGGAGGGTGCACTTGTAGACGGTGCTGCCGCCCTCGACGAAGCCGCAGGACTCGGCGGCCTCCGGTTCGGGGGACGTGCTGCCCTTGGGGAAACTCAGCAACGACTGGAAGACGTTGTTGAACAGCAGCCAGGAGACCGGGTCGTAGCCGGCCGCGGGGTCGGTGGAGACGACCTTGTCGGTCATGCCCATCACCACGGGTTCCCCGGTCCCGGCACCCTCGCCCTCACCGGATCCGCAGCCGCTGAGCAGGGCGGCGACGAGCCCTGCCCCCAGCGGTGCGGCCAGCCACTGGTCGCGTTTCCTCACGTGCGTGTTCCTCACAGTCGTATGGCGGTGAAGCGTTGTGATCCGCGCCGGCGGGATGCCGGTGTCGGTGGTACCGGCGGTGTGCCGTCATCGGTCGTGGTGGTGCGCGCCGTCGGGTGCGGCAGCCGGCCGGCGCGCGGGGCGCCGGCCGGAGGTCGTCGTCAGTTGCTGCTCACTCCGCGGGCGAGCTCCCAGATCTGCAGGGCCGAGGAGGAGTTCAGGGCCCACTCGGCGCCGGTGATGTCGTCGCGGGCGGCGACGTACTGCTTGCCCTGCCACAGCGGCAGGACGGGCACCTCGTCCGCGATGATGTCCTGGGCCTGCTTGAACTGCTCGGCGGCGGAGTTCCGGTCGGTCTGCTGCCGGGTGCCGGGGATCAGCTGGGTCTCGATCTTGTTGTTGCGGTACGGGGAGTTGAGGAAGTTCCCCTTGCCGATGAACGGCGCGATGTAGTTGTCCGCGTCGGGGAGGTCGGCGAACCAGCCCATACCGTAGGCGGCGTACTTGCCCTCGGACTGCTCCTTGCGGAACTGCTGCCAGTTGCCGACGCCCTTGATGGTGACGTCGAACAGGCCGCTCTTGTCGAGCTGGCTCTTGAGCTCCTCGAACTCCTTGACGGTGCTGGAGCCGTAGTGCGCCGTGGTGTAGGTGAGGGTGAGCTTCACCGGGGTGGTGATGTGCGCCTGCTGGAGGATCTTGCGGGCGGCGGGGACGCTCGGGTTGCCGTACTTGGTGAAGAACGAGTTGATGTGGCCGGTGAGGCCCTTGGGGACCAGGGAGTACAGCGGGTCACCGGTGTAGGCGTACACGTCGCGTACCAGCGCGGAGCGGTTGACCAGCTGGGCGATGGCCTGCCGGACGGCCTTGTCGGAGACCGACGGGTCGTCGGTGTTGAAGGCGAGGTAGCGGATCTCGGAGCCGGGTACCGCCGTCAGGGTGACGTGCTCGTTCCGGGCGTTCTCCAGGCCCTTGACCTGGTCGGGCGCCAGGCTGCGGTTCATCAGGTCGATGTCGCCCTTGCGGAGGGCCTTCTCCATGCCTTCGGAGTTGTCGAAGAACTTCATCTCGACGGTGGAGTTCTTCACCTCGATCCCGCCCTTGTAGTCGGGATTCTTGGTGAAGACGGCTTTGCTGACGCGCTGTCCGCTGTGCTCGACCTTGACGGTGTACGGGCCGGAGCCGGTCACCTCGAAGCCCTTGAGAAGGCCCTTCTTCGGATAGACCTCGCTGTCGACGATGGCGGCGGCCGGGGTGGCGAGCTTCTGCGGGAAGGTGGCGTCCGGCTTCTTCAGGTGGAAGACCACCTCGGATTCGCTGGGCGTCTCCACCTTGTCGACGTTGTCCACCAGGGAGATGGGGCCGCGGTCGTACTTGATGGCCAGCATCCGGTCGATGGAGTACTTCACGTCCTTGGCCGTGAGGGCGTGCCCGTTGGTGAACTTCAGGCCGTCGCGGAGTTTGCAGCGGTACTGCTCGTTCTGGGTGTCCCGGAAGCCGCAGGACTCGGCGGCCTCGGGCACCGGCGCGGTGCCGGTCCGCGGCAGGCGCATCAGCGTCTGCAGGGTTCCGCGCAGCACGTTCCACGCGTCGACGTCGTACGCCTGCGCGGGGTCGAGCGGGGCGGGCGCGTCCTTGGTGGCCTCCAGTTGGGCGGTGGTCCCGACCTTGATCGGATTGCCGCCCTCGCCAGAGCCGTCCGAGCTGCCGCACGCGGCCAGCGCGGGGACGAGCAGACCGGCCAGGGCCGGCAGCACCAAGGTCTTGCGATTCATCGTCGGCAGGTTCCTTATCAGCGCAGAGGTGTTGCTCGCGATGACATTAGTAGGAACGGCCAGGGCGTCCGGGACACAACCAAGTTGAACGGATATCACGCCCGGATAACGGCCGCCAGGTAACCGATATCCGGACGCCGGAACGATTCGTACGTGCCTCCACCAATCCGGACACTTACCCCCATGAAAACCGGGAGAAAGCACCCCTGGAACGGTCGCGCACCAGGCTGTCGACGGGTCTGCGCGTGAGAAACGTCACTTCCGGATTGGGCCGATCGTGCGGGCGAATTCAGCCAGTGCATTCGTCACGGAAAATGAGCGGCCCGCTGCTGACAGTTTTCCCGGCGTTTTCGCCGGGCACGCTCGGTGTACGCGTCACCGGCCGTCCGTGATGAGGGACCGCAGAAATGGGAGATCGACTTCTTCGAGCGATCCGACGACGGTACGGCCGGTGCCGGGGCCGATCGGGGTCACCGACGGCACCGCGACGACCCGGCAGCCGGCCGCCTCCCCGGCCGTCACACCGGTGACGGTGTCCTCCACCACCGCGCACCGCCGCGGGTCCACACCGAGCCGGGCGGCGGCGGTCAGGTACGGGTCCGGGTGGGGCTTCGTACGGGGCAGGTCGTCGCCGGCCAGCGTCAGGTGGAAGTGCTCCGGGCCGAGCGAGGGCAGCATCCGGTCGATGACGGTGCGGTGCGAGGCGGAGACCAGGGCGGTGGGCACGCCGTGCGCGGCCAGCTCGGCCAGCAGCCGGCGGGCGCCGGGCATCAGCGGCACGCCGCGGGCGATCCGCTCCGCGAACCGGGCGTTGAGCAGCACCGTCAGCTCGTCCAGGCCGATGTCGGCGCCGGTCACGTCGATCAGGTACGCGGCGCTGCGCGTCATCGGCCCGCCGACGACGACCTGGCGGTGGTGGTCGTCCAGGACGTGGCCCAGCTCGGCGAAGACCGTGGCCTCCGCCTCCCACCAGAAGCCCTCGGTGTCGACGAGGGTGCCGTCCAGGTCGAGGAAGACGGCCTGGAGGACGGCGCCGTCGGCCGTGCGTGTGCCTACCGCGGGGATGCTGCTGGTCATCCGTGCACCTCCGTAGTCGAACGTCCCCGGAGGGACGAAAGGGCCGGCCGCCCTCCCGCGCGGGGAGGACGACCGGCCACTACCGGACCGACCAGTGTACGGCCGTGCGGGGTGACCCGCGTTGCCGTCGGCGGCATCCGGGGCTCCGCGGGCCCCGGCGTCACCGTGCGTTGAAGTACTTGGCCTCCGGGTGGTGGATGACGATCGCGTCGGTGGACTGCTCGGGGTGCAGCTGGAACTCCTCCGAGAGCTGGACGCCGATCCGCTCCGGCCGCAGCAGGTCGGCGATCTTGGCGCGGTCCTCCAGGTCGGGGCAGGCGCCGTAGCCCAGCGAGAAGCGGGCGCCGCGGTACTTCAGCGCGAACATGTCCTCGACGTCGGCCGGGTCCTCGCCGCCGAAGCCCAGCTCGGCGCGGACCCGGGCGTGCCAGTACTCGGCGAGCGCCTCGGCGAGCTGGACGGACAGGCCGTGCAGCTCCAGGTAGTCGCGGTAGGAGTCGGAGGCGAACAGTTCCGCGGTGGCCTCGCCGATCTTCGAGCCGACGGTGACGACCTGGAGGCCGACCACGTCCCGCTCGCCGGACTCCTCCGGGCGGAAGAAGTCGGCCAGGCACAGGCGCCGGCCGCGGCGCTGGCGCGGGAAGGTGAAGCGGGTGCGCTCGGTGCCGTCCTCGTTGAGCAGGATCAGGTCGTCGCCCTTGGAGTAGCAGGGGAAGTACCCGTGGACGACGGCGGCTTCCAGGAGGTTCTCGGTCTGGAGCTTGTCCAGCCAGCCGCGCAGCCGGGGCCGCCCCTCGGTCTCGGCGAGTTCCTCGTACGAGGGGCCGTCACCCGTACGGGCCTGCTTGAGGCCCCACTGCCCTTTGAACAGGGCGCCCTCGTCCAGCCAGGAGGCGTAGTCGGCGAGCTGGATGCCCTTGACGACGCGGGTGCCCCAGAAGGGCGGGGTGGGGACGGGGTTGTCGGTGGCCACGTCGGAGCGGACGGTGCCCTCCGACGGCTCCGGCTCGGCGATCTGCACGTCGCGCTTGGGGACGCGGCGCTGCTTGAGTTCGGGCAGGCTGGCGCCGGGCACGCCGCGCTTGACGGCGATCAGGGCGTCCATCAGGCGCAGGCCCTCGAAGGCGTCGCGGGCGTAGCGGACCTCGCCCTCGTAGATCTCGTGCAGGTCCTGCTCGACGTAGGCGCGGGTCAGGGCGGCGCCGCCGAGGATGACGGGGAAGTCGGCCGCCATCTTGCGCTGGTTGAGCTCCTCCAGGTTCTCCTTCATGATCACCGTGGATTTGACCAGGAGTCCGGACATGCCGATGACGTCGGCGCGGTGTTCCTCGGCGGCCTCCAGGATGGCCGAGACGGGCTGCTTGATGCCGAGGTTGACGACGTTGTAGCCGTTGTTCGACAGGATGATGTCGACGAGGTTCTTGCCGATGTCGTGCACGTCGCCGCGGACGGTCGCCAGCACGATGGTGCCCTTGCCCTCGGCGTCGGACTTCTCCATGTGCGGCTCCAGATAGGCCACCGCGGACTTCATGACCTCGGCGGACTGGAGCACGAACGGCAGCTGCATCTGACCGGAGCCGAACAGTTCGCCGACGACCTTCATGCCCTCCAGCAGCGTCTCGTTGACGATGTCCAGGGCGGGGCGCTCGGCGAGGGCCGCGTCCAGGTCGGCCTCCAGGCCGTTCTTCTCGCCGTCGATGATGCGGCGCCGCAGCCGCTCCTCCAGGGGCAGCGCGAGCAGTTCCTCGGCCTTGCCGGCCTTCAGCGACTTGGCGGTGGCCCCCTCGAAGAGCGCCATCAGCTTCTGCAGCGGGTCGTAGCCCTCGCTGCGGCGGTCGTAGATGAGGTCCAGCGCCGTGGTGACCTGCTCCTCCTCGAACCGCGCGATGGGCAGGATCTTCGACGCGTGCACGATGGCGGAGTCCAGCCCGGCCTTGACGCACTCGTCCAGGAAGACGGAGTTCAGCAGGATGCGCGCGGCCGGGTTCAGGCCGAAGGAGATGTTCGACAGGCCCAGCGTGGTCTGCACGTCCGGGTGACGGCGCTTCAGCTCCCGGATGGCCTCGATGGTGGCGATGCCGTCCTTGCGGGACTCCTCCTGCCCCGTGCAGATGGTGAAGGTCAGGGTGTCGATGAGGATGTCGGACTCGCGGATCCCCCAGTTGCCGGTGAGGTCGGCGATGAGCCGCTCGGCGATCTCGACCTTCTTCTCGGGGGTGCGGGCCTGGCCCTCCTCGTCGATGGTCAGCGCGATCAGCGCGGCGCCGTGCTCGGCGGCGAGCTCGGTGACCTTGGCGAAGCGGGACTCCGGCCCGTCGCCGTCCTCGTAGTTGACGGAGTTGATGACCGCGCGCCCGCCCAGCTTCTCCAGGCCCGCCCGGATGACGTCCACCTCGGTGGAGTCCAGCACGATGGGCAGGGTGGAGGCGGTGGCGAAGCGGCCGGCCAGTTCGCGCATGTCGGCGACGCCGTCCCGGCCCACGTAGTCCACGCACAGGTCGAGCATGTGCGCGCCCTCGCGGATCTGGTCGCGGGCCATCTCCACGCAGTCGTCCCAGCGGCCTTCCAGCATGGCCTCGCGGAACTTCTTGGAGCCGTTGGCGTTGGTGCGCTCGCCGATGGCCAGGTAGGAGGTGTCCTGGCGGAACGGGACGGTCTGGTAGAGCGAGGCGGCGCCCGGCTCGGGGCGCGGGTCGCGCCCGGTGGGGGCCGTGCCCCGTACCCGCTCGACGACCTGGCGCAGGTGCTCGGGGGTGGTGCCGCAGCAGCCGCCGACGAGCGAGAGCCCGTACTCGCCGACGAAGGTCTCCTGGGCGTCGGCCAGCTCTCCCGGGGTCAGCGGGTAGTGCGCGCCGTCCTTGCCGAGAACGGGCAGGCCGGCGTTGGGCATGCACGACAGCGGTACGCGGGCGTTGCGCGCGAGGTAGCGCAGGTGCTCGCTCATCTCGGCGGGGCCGGTGGCGCAGTTCAGGCCGATCATGTCGATGCCCAGCGGTTCCAGCGCGGTCAGCGCGGCGCCGATCTCCGAGCCGAGCAGCATGGTGCCGGTGGTCTCCACCGTCACCGAGCAGATGACCGGCAGATCGGTGCCGGTGGCGGCCAGGGCGCGGCGGGCGCCGAGGACGGCGGCCTTGGTCTGGAGCAGGTCCTGGGTGGTCTCGACGAGCAGCGCGTCGGCGCCACCGGCGATCATGCCCTCGGCGTTCTTCTGGTAGGCGTCGCGCAGGGTCACGTAGTCGACGTGGCCGAGGGTGGGCAGTTTGGTGCCGGGGCCCATGGAGCCGAGCACCCAGCGCTGCTGTCCGGTGGCGGCGGTGAACTCGTCGGCGACTTCGCGGGCGATGCGGGCGCCGGATTCGGACAGTTCGAAGACCCGTTCGGGGATGTCGTACTCGGCGAGCGCGGCGTGGTTGGCGCCGAAGGTGTTGGTCTCGACGCAGTCGACGCCGACCGCGAAGTACGCTTCGTGGACCGAGCGGACGATGTCCGGACGGGTGATGTTCAGGATCTCGTTGCAGCCCTCCAGCTGCTGGAAGTCCTCCATCGACGGGTCCTGCGCCTGGAGCATCGTGCCCATCGCCCCGTCGGCCACCACGACGCGGGAGGCGAGGGCCTCGCGCAGGGCCGTGGTACGGGATGTGCTCGTGGACGATGGCATGTACGAGGCCATGGAGGTGCTCCCCTGGTTGCGACGGCTGTCGGCTTTGCGTCTTCCGGTAGAAGGCGCACCCGGTCAGGGTAGCGGGCGGCGCCGTCCCGGGCCCGGCCGTCCCACGGCGTGGACGCCCGCGCGGCCCGGCCCGGAGCGGAGCCGGGGCCCGGGGCGCACGGGAGGGAGCCGGGCCGGAACCGGGGCGCGGCCGGACTTGGTCAAGATCATTGACAGGCTCGGCCGACTGCCCCAGGGTCGGCATTCACCTATATCGTTCAGCATTGCCGAACCGCTTCCCCGGGCTGCTCGGCACCGCTGCACACCGCGGTACGTCACCCGCTCCCCACCGCTTCACCCCGGAGGTTTGCCCGATGGCACGGAACATCCAGTCGCTGGAGCGTGCCGCCGCGATGCTGCGGCTGCTGGCCGGCGGTGAGCGGCGGCTGGGCCTCTCCGACATCTCCTCCGCGCTGGGCCTGGCCAAGGGCACCGCGCACGGCATCCTGCGCACCCTCCAGCAGGAGGGCTTCGTCGAGCAGGACCCGGCGTCCGGCCGCTACCAGCTGGGCGCGGAGCTGCTGCGGCTCGGCAACAGCTACCTGGACGTGCACGAGCTGCGCGCCCGCGCCCTGGTGTGGACGGACGACCTGGCGCGCTCCAGCGGCGAGAGCGTCTACCTGGGCGTGCTGCACCAGCAGGGCGTCCTGATCGTGCACCACGTCTTCCGGCCCGACGACAGCCGCCAGGTCCTGGAGGTCGGCGCGATGCACCCGCTGCACAGCACGGCGCTGGGCAAGGTGCTGGCGGCGTACGACCCGGTGGCGCACAGCGAGGCGGCGGAGGCCGAGCGGCAGGCGTTCACGCCGCGTACGGTGACCGCCCTGGACGGCCTGGAGGGCGTGCTGGACCTCACGCGGGCCCGGGGCTGGGCGGCGGACGTGGAGGAGACCTGGGAGGGCGTGGCGTCGGTGGCCGCGCCCATCCACGACCGGCGCCGGATGCCGGTGGGCGCGGTGGGGGTCACGGGTGCGGTGGAACGGGTCTGCCGGGACGGCGAGCCGGGTGAGCTGCGGCCGGAAATCGTCGCTGCTGTGAGGGATTGCGCACGAGCGGTCTCGCGGGACCTCGGCGCAGGGCGATTCTGACCCCTTTCGCCCCATATGTTCACCTAAGTTTTCAGTCACAGAACCCTTGACGGGGTGCTGGGTGTGAAGAAAACTGCCGTTCGTCGGTCGGCATTGTCGAACACCAAACGACAATATTCGTTATGGTGGGCAGTGCCGGAGGCCGACCAACGCCCTCTCGGAGGGCGCGGACCACCGGAGGGACCCGGGGTCCGCCTTCCCCTGGACGAAGGACAAAGGAGTCGCGGGTGTCCAGCTCCGACATCTTCATCAGCGAGACCATCGGTACCGCTGTTCTGATCCTGCTGGGCGGTGGCGTCTGTGCCGCCGTCACGCTCAAGCGCTCTAAGGCGTACAACGCGGGATGGGTGGCCATCGCCTTCGGGTGGGGCTTCGCCGTACTGACCGGCGCGTACATCGCGACCAAGTCCGGCGCCCACCTGAACCCGGCGGTCACCGTGGGACTGGCCGTCAAGGGCGGCACGCCGTGGGGCGATGTGCCGGTGTACTTCGCCGGCCAGCTGCTCGGCGCCATGATCGGTGCGGTACTCGTGTGGCTCACGTACTACGGCCACTTCAAGGCCCATCTGACCGACCCGGAGATCGTGGGCGGGCAGAGCGGCCAGGAAGGCATGGTCGACCAGGCGGCGGCTCCCAAGGCCGGCCCGGTTCTCGGTGTCTTCTCCACCGGCCCCGAGATCCGCAACGCGGTGCAGAACCTGACCACGGAGGTCATCGCCACCATCGTGCTCGTGCTGGCGATCCTCACGCAGGGCCTCAGCGACGACGGCAAGGGCGTCGGCGTCATCGGTGCGCTGCTGACCGCTTTCGTGGTCGTCGGCATCGGTCTGTCGCTGGGCGGCCCGACCGGCTACGCGATCAACCCGGTTCGCGACCTCGGTCCGCGTATCGTCCACTCGCTGCTTCCGCTGCCGAACAAGGGCGGATCGGACTGGGGATACGCCTGGATCCCGGTCGCCGGTCCGCTGATCGGCGGCGCGATCGCCGGTGGTATCTACAACCTCGCGTTCGCCTGAGCCGCGCCGCCCGCACAGAAGATCTTTGGAGCACAGACACCAATGAGCGACAACCACAGCACCGCCTCGCACGGCCACGGCCCGTTCATCGCGGCCATCGACCAGGGCACCACGTCCAGCCGCTGCATCGTGTTCGACAAGGACGGCCGCATCGTCTCGGTCGACCAGAAGGAGCACGAACAGATCTTCCCCAAGCCGGGGTGGGTCGAGCACGACGCCAAGGAGATCTGGGAGAACGTCCAGCAGGTCGTGGCCGGCGCCGTCGAGAAGGCGGGCATCACCGCCAAGGACGTCAAGGCCATCGGCATCACCAATCAGCGCGAGACCACGCTGATGTGGGACAAGAACACCGGTGAGCCGGTCCACAACGCCATCGTCTGGCAGGACACCCGCACCGACGGCCTCTGCCGCGAGCTGGGCCGCAACGTCGGCAAGGACCGCTTCCGCCGCGAGACCGGCCTGCCGCTGGCCTCGTACTTCGCCGGCCCGAAGATCCGCTGGCTGCTGGACAACGTCGAGGGCCTGCGCGAGCGCGCCGAGGCCGGCGACATCCTCTTCGGCACCATGGACTCCTGGGTCATCTGGAACCTGACCGGCGGCACCGAGGGCGGTGTGCATGTCACCGACGTCACCAACGCCTCGCGCACCCTGCTGATGAACCTGCGCAGGCTGGAGTGGGACGAGAAGATCCTGCACTCCATCGACATCCCGGCGGCGGTGCTGCCGGAGATTCGCTCCTCGGCCGAGGTGTACGGCACCGCCGCCGCGGGCGCGCTGGCCGGCGTGCCGGTCGCCTCGGCACTGGGCGACCAGCAGGCGGCCCTGTTCGGCCAGACCTGTTACGACAAGGGCGAGGCCAAGTCCACGTACGGCACCGGCACCTTCATGCTGATGAACACCGGTGACGAGCCCGTCAACTCCTACAACGGGCTGCTGACCACGGTCGGCTACCGCATCGGCGACGAGAAGCCGGTGTACGCCCTGGAGGGCTCGATCGCCGTCACCGGTTCGCTGGTGCAGTGGATGCGCGACCAGATGGGCCTGATCAACTCGGCCGCCGAGATCGAGACGCTGGCGTCCACCGTCGAGGACAACGGCGGCGCGTACTTCGTCCCGGCCTTCTCCGGCCTGTTCGCCCCCTACTGGCGCTCCGACGCGCGCGGTGTGATCGCGGGCCTGACCCGCTACGTCACCAAGGCGCACATCGCCCGCGCCGTCCTCGAAGCCACCGCCTGGCAGACCCGCGAGATCACCGACGCCATGACCAAGGACTCCGGCGTCGACCTGACCGCGCTGAAGGTCGACGGCGGTATGACCTCCAACAACCTGCTGATGCAGACCATCTCGGACTTCCTGGACGCCCCCGTGGTGCGTCCGATGGTGGCCGAGACGACCTGCCTCGGCGCCGCCTACGCCGCCGGTCTGGCCGTCGGCTTCTGGCCGGACACCGACGCGCTGCGCGCCAACTGGCGCCGGGCCGCCGAGTGGACCCCCCGCATGGACGCGGACACCCGCGACCGCGAGTACAAGAACTGGCTCAAGGCCGTCGAGCGGACCATGGGCTGGATCGACGACGAGAGCTGACGAGGAGTAATCATGAGCACCCTGCAGAGCGTCCCGGCCCTCGGGACGCACCCGGCCGACGGTTCGAACCCGAGCCGCGCCGAGACTCGGGAGCGGCTTTCCAAGGCGACGTACGACCTCCTGGTGATCGGCGGCGGCATCCTGGGCATCTCCACCGCCTGGCACGCCGCGCAGTCGGGGCTGCGGGTTGCGCTGGTGGACGCCGGCGACTTCGCCGGCGCCACCTCCTCCGCCTCCTCCAAGCTGCTGCACGGCGGTCTGCGCTACCTGCAGACCGGCGCGGTCAAGCTGGTGGCGGAGAACCACTTCGAGCGCCGGGCGGTCTCGCGTGAGGTGGCCCCCCACCTCGCCAACCCGCTCACCTTCTACCTGCCGGTCTACAAGGGCGGCCCGCACGGCGCGGCCAAGCTGGGCGCGGGCGTCTTCGCGTACTCGGCGCTGTCCGCCTTCGGCGACGGCGTCGGCCACGTCATCAGCCCGGCCAAGGCCCAGCGGGACGTGCCGGAGCTGCGCACCGACAACCTGAAGGCCGTGGCCGTGTACGGCGACGACCAGATGAACGACGCGCGGATGGCCCTGATGACGGTCCGCGCGGCGGTCGCCGCGGGCGCCACCGTCCTCAATCACGCCGAGGTCACCGGTCTGCGCTTCACGCAGGGCCGGGTCACCGGCGCCGAGCTGAAGGACGGCACCGACGGCACCGAGTTCGGTGTCGACGCGCGCCTGGTCCTGAACGCGACCGGCCCGTGGGTCGACCACCTGCGCAAGATGGAGAACCCGAACGCGGCGCCCTCCATCCGCCTGTCCAAGGGCGCGCACCTGGTCCTCAAGCGCACCTCCCCCTGGAAGGCGGCGCTGGCCACCCCGATCGACAAGTACCGCATCACCTTCGCCCTCCCCTGGGAGGACATGCTGCTGCTCGGTACGACCGACGAGGAGTACGAGGGCGACCCGGCGGACGTCCGGGTCACCGAGAAGGACACCGCGCAGATCCTGGACGAGGCGGCGTTCTCCGTCCGCGACCAGCAGCTCTCGCGTGACCTGATCACGTACTCCTTCGCGGGTCTGCGGGTGCTGCCGGGCGGCCCCGGCGACACCTCCAAGGCCAAGCGCGAGACCGTCGTCACCGAGGGCGCGGGCGGCATGCTGTCCGTCGCCGGCGGCAAGTGGACGACGTTCCGCCACATCGGCCGTACGGTCATGAACAAGCTGGCGGCGCTGCCCGGCCACCCGCTGGCCGAGGACATGGAGCCGATCTCGCGGCTGCCGAAGAAGCTGCCGCTGCCGGGCATCGCCAACCCGAACGCGGTGGCCCACCGGCTGCTGGTGGACGGTTCGGCCCCCGGCCCGCGCATGGCGCCGGAGACCGCCCGCCACCTGGCCACCCACTACGGCTCGCTGTCCTTCGACATCGCGCGCCTGGCCAACGAGGACCCGGCCCTCGCCGAGCGCATCCACCCGGACGCGCCCGAGATCTGGGCCCAGGTCGTCTACGCCCGGGACCACGAGTGGGCGGAGACGGTGGACGACGTGCTGCGCCGCCGCACCACGCTGACCATCCGCGGTCTGGACACGGAAGACGTCCGGGCGCGGGCCAAGGCGATACTGGAGCAGCGCGGCTGACGCCCGGTCACCCGCTGTCGTCGCGAGGGCGGCCCCCCTTCCCGGGGGAGCCGCCCTCCGGCGTGTCCGCGGCCGTCAACCCCGCAGGCAGTGCTCGGCGAGGGCCATGGCCGTGAGGTTGGTGTTGGCCGCGGGCAGCGTCGGCATGACGGAGGCATCGATGACGTGCAGGGCCTCGACGCCGTACACGGCGCCGGTGGCGGAGACCACGGCGCCGGGGTCCGTCGCCGGTCCCATGCGGCAGGTCCCGGCGGCGTGCTGGTAGCCGCTGACCGTTTGCCGCAGCGCTTCCGCCAGCTGTTCGTCGCTGGTGACCGCGGGGCCCGGCGCGCGCTCCCCGTCCAGCAGGCCGGACAGCGGCGCGGTACGGGCGAGGGCGCGGGCCAGGCGCATGCCCGTCACCAGGCGCGGTCCGTCCCGCGGGTCGCGCAGGAAGCCGACGTCGATGTGCGGGGCGTCCCGGGGGTCGGCCGAGCGCAGCCAGAGCCGCCCGCGGGATCGCGGCCGCAGCAGGGCGACCCAGAAGGTGAGCACCGTACGGCCGTCCTCGTCCGTCTCGGGCCCCGAGGGGAAGACCTGGAGCTCGACCGGGCCGTCCCCGCAGCCGAGGCCGCAGGTCAGGAAGGTTTGCAGGACCGGGTCGCGGGGGCCGGGCGGCGGGGCGTCCGTGGCGTACCGGAGGGTGACGGCGGGGTGGTCCCGCAGGTTCTCCCCCACACCGGGCAGGTCGGCCACCACAGGGATGCCGAGGTCGCGCAGGTGGGCGGCCGGGCCGAGGCCGGAGCGCAGCAGGATCGGCGGGCTGCCGTAGGCACCGGCGGCGAGCACCACGCGCCGGGCGGGCAGTACCGTACGCGCCGGATCGGCCAGTTGGACGCCCACCGCGCGGCCGTCGCGCAGGGCGACCCGGTCCACGAGGACATCGCCGCGCACGGTGAGGTTGGCCCGCTCGCGGGCCCGGGCGAGGTAGGTCAGGGCGGTGCTCTGCCGGACGCCGCCGACCCGGTTGACCGGGACCGGCCCCACACCGCGCGCGCCGGGGGCGTTGTGGTCGGCCACGGACGGGTGGCCGAGGGCGGTGCAGGCGTCGTGGAAGGCGCGCTGCCACCGGTTGGTCTCGTCCGGTCCGTACCGCCGTACGGGTACCGGGCCGTCCGTGCCGTGCCAGGGCGGGCCGAGGTCCAGGTCGCGTTCGACGCGGCGCAGGCTGGGCAGGAAGTCGGCGAACGACCAGCCCTCGTTGCCCTGGGCGGCCCAGGCGTCGTAGTCGTCCGGGTGCCCGCGCAGCGCGATCGCGGAGTTGATCGCCGAGGAGCCGCCCACGAGCTTGCCGCGCGGCAGCCCGACGGACCGGCCGAGTACGCCCGGCTCGCTGGCGTACCCCCAGTCGTGGCTGTGGGTGGCGGCGGGGCTGGTGGCCACGTCGTCGGGCAGGCCGCCGGGCGAGCTGCCGTAGTCGGGCCCGGCCTCCAGCAGCAGTACGGACCGGGCGGGGTCCTCGGTCAGCCGGGCGGCCAGTACGCCGCCTGC
Source organism: Streptomyces sp. NPDC018019 (assembly GCF_044327805.1). Classification (NCBI taxonomy): domain Bacteria; kingdom Bacillati; phylum Actinomycetota; class Actinomycetes; order Kitasatosporales; family Streptomycetaceae; genus Streptomyces; species Streptomyces sp. NPDC018019. The sequence goes on from NZ_JBIRGD010000017.1 coordinate 41,147, forward strand.
CGAGCCCGCACCGACGACGATCACGTCCCATGCGTCCATGACCTGCGTTTCCGCCTCCCTCTGATCCTGGCTCCGCGCTTCCGGCTCCCTGAGGTACCCGCCGGGCGGAGATCGGACACGTGCCGGACGGATGGCGCCGGGGCCGTGGGCCCGAGGGCGGGCGGCACCTGGAACCGGCCGCCGCCGTCGGACCTGGCGCCGGCGGTGGCCGCCCTCCTCGCCACCCGCATCCACGCCGCGTGAGTGTGCCGGGTCCCCGGCCGGGACCGCGTTGCGGGCGGGCGGCACCGGGCCCGTAGGTTGGGGGCGATCGCCGTCCCGTCTTCCGGGCCGTCCGTCCGAGCCACTGGAGCCGCCCCGTGTCCCCAGATCTGTCCCCGATCGCCCGTTTGCCGCGCGGCGGGCTGCCGCCGCAGGCCGTCGTGGTCGGCGACCCGGCCCGCGCGGCGGCCGTCGCCGAGCTGCTGGACGATGCGAAGGAGATCGCGTACCACCGCGAGTACCGGACGTTCACCGGCAGCCGGCAGGGCGTGCCGGTGGTCGTCGCGTCGCACGGTGTGGGCGCGCCCGGGGCGGTGCTGCTGTTCCAGGAGCTGGCCGACGCGGGTGTACGGACCTTCGTGCGCTTCGGTACGGCGGGAGCGGTGCGGCCCGGGATCGGCGACGGCGACCTGGTGATCGCCGAGGCGGCGGTGCGCGACGACGGGGTGACGCAGCAGCTGGTGCCGCCGGAGTACCCGGCCGTGGCCGCGCCGGAGGCGGTGCTGGCCCTGCAACGGGCGGCGGCGGAGACCGGGGCGCCGCACCACCGCGGGGTGGTGTGGACGCGCGCGGCGTTCCAGCCGGGCCTGCTGCCGCTGCCGGTCGCGGCGTACACCGCGGCGGGCGTGGCGGCGATCGAGATGGAGGTGTCCGCGCTGTTCGTGACGGCCGGTCTGCGCGGACTGGTGGCCGGCGCGGTGCTGGTGATCGACGGGGTGAACGCGGACGAACTGGCCGACGAGGCGGCCACCGGCGGGTACGACCCGCACCGGGACGTGGTCGCGGAGGGCGTGGCGCGCGGCGCCGTCGTCGCGCTGGAGGCCCTGCGGACGCTGGCGGAGGAGGACCGGTGAGCGCGGTACGGAACACGGAGGCGGCGGGCGCCCCGGAGGCGGCCGATCTGCTGGTGCACGGCGGGACGGTGCTCACCGTCGACGACACGGGCACCGTGCTGTCCGACGGCGCGGTGGCCGTACGGGACGGGGAGATCGTGGCGGTGGGCCCGGCCGCCGGGCTGCGCGCCGCGTACCGCGCGGCCGAGGAGATCGACGCCACCGGCTGCCTGGTCCTGCCCGGGCTGATCAACACCCACACCCACCTGGCGATGACGCTGCTGCGCGGCCACGCCGACGACCTGGACCTCCAGGGCTTCCTGGGGCGGGTGGTGCCCCGGGAGAACGAGCTGCTGTCCCCGGAGGCGGTGACCGCCGGCCTGCGGCTGGCCGTGGCGGAGAGCGTACGGGGCGGGGTGACCACCGCCCTGGACATGTACTGGTTCCACGAGGCGGCCGAGCGGGCCGCGCGGGACATGGGCTGGCGGCTGCTGTCCGGCCCGACGTTCATGGACGTGCCGGGGCCGCCGGACCGGATGCCGTACGGGAACCGCATGGACTGGGCGCGCCGCCACCTCGACGGCCGCCGCCCCTCCCCCGGCACCCGGCCGGTGGTCTTCGCGCACAGCGTCTACACGCTGGACGCCGCGCAGCTGACGGACATCGCGGCGCTGGCCCGGGAGCACGGCGCGCTGCTGCACCTGCACGCGGCGGAGAACGCCGCCGAGGTGGCGACGGTGCGCGAGCGGTACGGCAAGCGGCCCGTCGAACTGCTGGAGTCGCTGGGCCTGCTGGGCCCGGACACGCTGCTCGCGCACGCGGTCGAGCTGACCGACACCGAGATAGCGGCGCTGGCCCGGACCGGGACGGGCGTCGCGCACTGCCCGGTCTCCAACCTCAAGCTGGGCTGCGGCATCGCCCGGGTCCCGGAGCTGCTGCGGCAGGGCGTGCGGGTCGGGCTGGGCACGGACGGCGCGGTCAGCTCCAACTCCCTGGACATGGTGGGGGCGCTGGGCATGGCGGCGCTGGTCCACAAGGCGGGCGGCGACCCCACGGCGGTCGGCGCCGAGCAGGCCGTACGCATGGCGACGATCGACGGCGCGCGGGCCCTGGGACTGGGCGGGCAGCTCGGGTCGCTGGAGGTGGGCAAGCGCGCGGACCTGGCGGTGCTCGGCCTGAGCGGTGCGCACCTGACGCCGCGGCACGACCCGTGGTCGATGCTGGCGTACTCGGCGCGGGCCGGTGATGTGCGGGACACGGTCGTCGACGGCCGGGTGCTGATGCGGGACCGCCGGCTGACGACGCTGGACGGGACGGCTGCGGCCGGTGCTGTGGAGGCGCTCGTCCGGGCCGTTTGAGTACGGCGAGAACTCCCGGCCCGGGTGCACAAACTCCGTATCCAGGCCGGGAGTTGACCTGTCGACGGGGTCCGGGGCACCCGCCGCCCGCCCTCCCGGCGCCGTGGTTCCGTGGCCATAATGGCGCAGACATCGGATGTCTGCGGGCATCCGGCGGACGGGCGCGAGCGGGGAGGCCGGGCATGGCGGTCACGGACGAGGCCATAGAGAAGATCAAGGCGATGATCGTCTCCGGCGCGCTGCGGCCCGGCGACCGGCTGCCCAGAGAGAGCGAACTCGCCGCGGACCTGGGCCTGTCCCGCAACTCGCTGCGCGAGGCGGTGCGCGCCCTGTCACTGATCCGCATCCTGGACGTACGGCAGGGCGACGGCACCTACGTCACCAGCCTGGACCCGCAGCTGCTCCTCGAAGCGCTGAGCTTCGTGGTGGACTTCCACCGCGACGACACGGTCCTGGAGTTCCTGGCGGTGCGCCGGATACTGGAACCGGCCGCCACCGCGATGGCGGCCGACCACATCGGCGCCACCGAACTGGACGATCTGGCGCGGCAGTTGGACGCGCTCGGCCCGCACCCGGCGGTGGAGGAGCTGGTCGCCTGCGACCTGGAGTTCCACCGGCGGATCGTGGCCGCCTCCGGCAACGCGGTGCTGTGCTCGCTGCTCGACGGCCTGTCCGGCCCCACGACCCGGGCCCGCGTCTGGCGCGGCCTGACGCAGAAGGACGCGGTGAGCCGCACCCTCACCGAACACCGGGCGATCCTCGCCGCCCTCCGCGACCGGGACGCGGAGGCGGCGCGGGCCTGGGCGACGGTGCACATCGCGAGCGTGGAGCAGTGGCTGCGCTCGACGCTGTGAGGGCCGGGGCGGAGGACCGCGAGCCGGCGGCCCCGACCCCTCGCCGGAGGTGCCCGGCGCACCGGACGCCTCGGACAGGTCGGACGCATCGGACGCCTCGGACACCTCGGATGCGTCAGACGGCGAACCCGCCATCCACCGCGATCGATGCGCCCGTCACATACCGGCCGCCCTCCCCCGCCAGGTGCGCCACGGTCGCCGCGATGTCCGCCGGCCGCCCGTAGGACCCGAGCGACGTCAACTGCGCCTGCATGGCCGCGCTGTCGCCGTCGGCCGGGTTCATGTCGGTGTCGACCGGGCCCGGGTGGACGAGGTTGGCCGTGATGCCGCGCGAGCCCAGTTCCCTGGCCAGGGTCTTGGTCAGGCCGGTGAGCGCGGCCTTGCTCGTCGCGTACAGGCTGCCGCCGGGGAAGGCGACGCGCTCGGCCATGCACCTGCCGATGCTGATGATGCGCCCGCCGTCGGCCATCCGCCCGGCGGCGGCCTGCGCGGCGAGGAACGGCGCGCGGACGTTGACGGCCAGCACGCGGTCCACGTCCTCCTCGGAGATCCCCTCGATCGGCCCGAGAACGCCGAGGCCCGCGTTGTTGACGAGGATGTCCAGCCGCCCGAACCGCTCCACGGTCCCGGCCACGGACGCCCGTACCGCCGCCGCGTCCGCACTGTCGGCCCGCACCGTCCAGGCCTGGCGCCCCAGCTTCTCGACGCGCTCCGCCACCAGGGCCGCCCGCGCCTCCTCACGACGGTAGGTGAAGGCCACATCGGCCCCCTCCTCGGCGAGCCGCACCACAACGGCCTCCCCGATCCCCCGGCTCCCACCGGTCACCAGCGCCACCTTGCCGTCGAGCTGTGCGCTCATCATGTCCGCCCCTCCGTTGCCGTCGCGCCTGTCGCGCGATGTACCGAGATGCATGGATCTGTCGCCCGCAGCGACATGACTCGATACTCGTGCGCGCCACCCACGGAGGCTGGCGGAATCCGGACGGGGCATCAGACCACACGGCCCGGGGCCCTTCACCAGACGATCACCCCGCCGCCCGGCACCGCGACCGCTTTCCCCCCGGGCCGGCCGCTACAAGCCGTACACCCGCGCCGCGTTCCCGCCGAAGACCGCTGCCCGTTCGGGCGGGGTGAGGTGGGCGGTGGCCGTTTCGGCGAGTTCGATGACCTTGTTGTATGGGGCGGCCAGGGTGCATACCGGCCAGTCGGAGCCGAAGAGGACGCGGTGCGGGCCGAAGGTGTCCAGGGCGTGGCGGGCGTACGGGGTGATGTCGGCGGGCCGCCAGGCCGGCCGGGCGGCCTCGGTGACCAGGCCGGAGAGTTTGCAGACGGTGTTGGGCTGCCGGGCGAGGGCGGCCAGATCGTCGGCCCAGGGCTGCCAGGCGCGGGCCGCGATACCGGGCTTGGCGGCGTGGTCGAGGACGAAGGTGAGGGCGGGGAGGGCCCGGACGGCGGCGAGCGCGGCGGGCAGTTGGGGCGGGGTGATCAGGAGGTCGTAGGCGAGGCCGGCGTCCGCGACGGCGGCCAGGCCACGCCGTACGGCCGGACGGGCCGGCCAGTCCGGGTCGGGTTCGTCCTGGACCTGGTGGCGCAGGCCCACCAGGAGCGGTGGCATCGCGGCCAGGACGTCGGGCAGCCCGGGGTCGGTGAGGTCGGCCCACCCGATGACGCCCCGGACGGCGGGCGAGCCGGCCGCGACTTCGAGCAGTTCGGCGGTCTCGGCGCGGGAGGCCGAGGACTGGATGAGGACGGTGCCGTGGATGCCGTGGGCGGCGAGGTGCGGTGCCAGGTCGTCGAGGGTGTAGGTACGGCGGATGGGGTCGGCCCAGGCGCCGTCCATCCACGGCTGCGGGCGCCGGGTCAGGTCCCAGAGGTGGTGGTGGGCGTCGATGCGGGGCGGCGCGGATGGGCTTCGGGGAGGGTGTGCGGGGTCGGTCACGGGCGGGCTCCGAGCTGGTCCGAGGCGGTGGTCACGGGTGGGCTTCCGGGGGCGGTCACAGGTAGGTTCCCGGAGTCGGTCACAGGTGGGTTTCCGGAGACGGTTACGGGTGGGCTTTCGGGGGTCGGTCACGGGTCGGCGTCCGGGGCGGCGGTCGGGAGTGGCAGGTCGGGGTCGAGCAGGCCGCGCTCGGTGAGCGCGTGCCACAGGGCGTCCGGGATGTCGTACGTGAACAGTCCGGCGTTCTCGCGGGCCTCCTCCGGTGACGCGGCGCCCACCAGGACGCCCGCCACGGCGGGATGGCCGAAGGGGAAGCGCAGCGCGGCGGCCTTGAGCGGCACGCCGAACTCCGCGCACACGGACGCGAGCCGCCGCGCCCGCTCGACCAGCGCGGCCGGCGCCGGCGCGTAGTCGTACGGGGCGCCGGGCGCCGGGTCGGCCAGCAGCCCGGAGTTGTAGACACCGCCGACGACGACCGCCGTACCGCGCCGCGCGCAGACCGGCAGCAGACCGTCGAAGGCACTGCGGTCGAGGAGGGTCCAGCGCCCGGCGCACAGCACCACGTCCACATCGAGGTCGGCGACGAAGCGGGCCGCCACGTCGCTGCGGTTCAGTCCGAAGCCGATGGCGCCCACCACCCCCTCAGCGCGCAGTTCGGCGAGGGCGGGGAAGCCGGTCGCATACACCTCGGGGAGGCGGTTCTCGACATCGTGCAGGTAGACGATGTCCACGGCGGAGACGCCCAGGCGCGTCAGGGACGCGTCGAGCGTGCGGCGGATGCCGTCGCGGGACAGGTCCCACACGCGGGCGCGCGCGGGGGTCGCGGTGAAGCCCTGACCGTCCACCGCCTCGCCGGGCGCGAGGGGCCGCAGCCGCCGTCCGACCTTGGTGGACAGGGTGTACGCGGCGCGGTCGCGTCCGGCCAGCGCCCGGCCCAGGCGCTCCTCGGACAGTCCGAGCCCGTAGTGCGGCGCGGTGTCGAAGTGGCGCGCGCCGGTGTCGAAGGCGGCGTGCACGGTCTGCCGGGCGCGGTCCTCGGGGAGGGGCCGGTACAGGTTGCCGAGGGGCGCGCAGCCCAGGCCGAGGGGCGGCACGGTCACGCCCGTACGGCCCAACCGCCGTGCCCCGCGCGGTACATACGGCATCGCGTCCGCCTCCTCAGTCCTGCTGCTCGCCGCCGGTGAACCGGGAGATGACCAGGGCGACGATGATGATCAGGCCGTTGAGGAACTGGGTCCACAGCGGCGGCACCCCGCCCAGCGTCATGACGTTGATGACGAGCTGGAGGGTCAGGACGCCGGTGAGCGCTCCGAAGAGCGTGCCGCGGCCGCCCTTGAGGCTGATGCCGCCGATGACGGCGGCGGCGAAGACCTGGAAGATCCAGCCGTTGCCCTGGCTCGCGGAGACGGCGCCGTAGTGGCCGGTGTAGAGGATGCCCGCGAAGGCGGCGAGCAGGCCGCCGACGGCGAGCACCGCCCAGGTGATCCGGTCCACCCGGATACCGGCCGTGCGGGCGGCCTCCGGGTTGCCGCCGATCGCGTACAGCGCGCGGCCGTGCCGCAGGTAGCCGAGGGCCGCGCCGCCGAGCGCGAACAGCACCAGGCAGATCCAGACGGCGGCCGGCACGCCGAGCCAGGCGGTCCGGCCCAGGTAGGCGAAGGACTCCGGCACGTCGCCGATCGACCGGCCCCCGGAGATGCCGAGCTGGAGGCCGCGCAGCATGGTCAGCATGCCGAGGGTGGCGATGAAGCCGTTGACGCGCAGCTTGAGCATCAGGAACCCGTTGGCCGCGCCGACCGCGGCGCCCACGGCCAGGCAGAGCGGTACGGCCGTCCACTCCGGCAGCAGTTCCAGGCCGGCGAAGCGCCCGCCGTGCGCGGGCATCACCAGCCACAGGGCGAGCACCGGTGCCAGGCCGATGGTGGACTCCAGCGACAGGTCCATCCGCCCGCTGATCAGGATCAGCGCCTCGCCGAGCACCAGCAGGCCGAGTTCGGTGGACTGCTGGACGACGCCGACCAGGTTGTCCCGGGTCAGGAAGGCGGGCGAGACGATGAAGCCGGTGACGCCGAGGACGAGGATCACCGGCACCAGGGAGACGTCGCGCCAGCGGGCGAGGGCGGGGCGCGGGCGGACGGCGGCGAGCGCGTCCGCCCGGCCGGTGGGCCGCTGCTGTGCGGTGTCGGTCATGGCCGGGGCTCTCCTTCCGTGCCGGGCGGGGCGGACGGGCCGGGCGGGTCAGGCGGGGCGGACGGGCCGGAGGTGGCGGACGAGTGGTGCGCGCCGTACGAGCCGCCGGCGTCCCCCACGGCCTCCGCGCCGCCCTCGACGCCCACCCCCTCCATGGCCGCCACCAGCTCCCGCTCCCGCCACCCGCGCGCGAACCGGGCGACGACCCGCCCCCGGAACACCGCCAGTACCCGGTCGCAGACCCGCAGGTCGGCCAGCTCGTCGGAGACGATCAGTACGCCGCTGCCGGCCGCCGCCACCTCCCGCAGGACGCCCAGCAGCGCGTCCTTGGACTTCACGTCCACCCCGTTGGTGGGCCGGACGGCGACCAGTACGGCGGGCTCGCGGGCCAGGGCCCGGGCGACGACGACCTTCTGCTGGTTGCCGCCGGAGAGGCCGGACACCGGCTGGCCGGGCCCGGTGGTCCGGATGTCCAGGGCACCGATCATGCGCCGGGCGAACGCGCGGGTACGGGAGGGCAGCACGGTGCCCAGCGGACCGAGCCGGTCGGTGACGGCCAGCGTCGCGTTGTCGGCGACGCTGCGGCCCGGGACCAGCCCGTCCCGGTGCCGGTCCTCCGGTACGTAGCCGATGCCCGCCTCGATCGCGTGCCGCACGCTGCCGGTCCGTACCGCCCGTCCCCGCACCTCGACGCGCCCGCCGTCCGGCGCCCGCACCCCGGCCAGCGTCTCGCCGATGGCGGTGCCGCCGCTCGCCGCCGCCCCGGCCAGCCCCACCACCTCGCCCGCCCGTACGGTCAGGTCCAGCGGCGCGAACACCCCGCGCAGCGCCAGGCCTTCGGTGCGCAGTACCACGTCGCCGGCCGGCCGCCGGGCGGGGCGTGCCGGGCCGGACCGCGCCGCCCGCTCCCCCGTCATCGCCGCCACCAGGTCGTGCTCGCCCAGCCCGGCCACCGGCGCGGTGAGCACCGGACGGGCGTCGCGCAGGACGGTGACGGTGTCGCACAGGTCGTACACCTCGTGCAGGTGGTGGGAGATGTACAGGAACGCGGCGCCGGTCGCGCGCAGGGCCCGCAGTTTGGCGAACAGGCGGGCGATGCCGCCCGCGTCGAGCCGGGCGGTGGGCTCGTCCAGGATGATCAGCCGGGCGCCGCAGGACAGCGCGCGGGCGATCTCGACGAACTGCCGCTGCTCGACGCCGAGGTCCCCGACCCGGGCCGTGGGGTCGATGTCCACGCCGTACTCGGCCAGCAGCGCGGCGGTCCGCGCGCGCAGCGCCCGCCACCGGATCACCCGCCCGTCCGGGAACCGGTTGAGGTGGAGGTTCTCCGCGACGGTCAGTCCGGGGACCGTCATCGGCTTCTGGTGGACGCAGGCGGCCGTGCGCCGCCAGGCGGCGGTGTCGCCCCAGCGGGGCGCCGGTACGCCGTCGAAGGCGACCCGTCCGGCGTCCGGCCGGGTCAGGCCGGTGAGCACGGACACCAGGGTGGACTTCCCGGCGCCGTTGCGGCCGACGAGGGCGTGCGCCTCGCCGCGCCGCACGGTCAGGTCGGCGCCGTCGAGGGCGACGGTCGGCCCGTAGCGCTTGACGATGCCCTCGGCCTCTATGGCGGGTGGTTCCGCCGTGTCGTGTCCCTGGACGTCACCGGTCCCGTTCGGCATGGCCGCCGCCCTACTTCCCCGCGAGCCGGTTGGCCCACAGTGTCGAGTCGTCCACGTTGGCCCGGGTGACGAGCGGGGCCGGCAGCTGGTCCTCCAGACCGTTCGGGATCGTGACGATCTTCGAGCCGTGGCCGGTGGGGCCGGGCCGGAACGTCCGGCCCGCCAGAGCCGCGCGGGCGTAGTACAGCGCGTACTTCGCGTACAGGTCGGCGGGCTGGGAGAGCGTGGCGTCGATCGTCCCGGCGCGGATGGCGGCGAGTTCCTCGGGGATGCCGTCGTTGGAGACGACCGTGATGTGCCCGGCGGTGCCGGCCGGCTTGAGCAGGCCGCGCTGTTCGAGGAGGGCCAGTACGGGCCGCAGGAACGCGCCGCCCGCCTGCAGGTAGATGCCGTCGGTGTCCGGGTGCTGGGCCAGCAGGCTCTGGAGCTTGGCGGAGGCGACCTCGCCCTTCCAGTCGGTGGGCAGCTCGTGCACGGTGATCCCCGGGTACTTCGCGCGCATACAGGCGGCGAACGCCTCGGAGCGGTCCCGGCCGTTGACGGAGCTGAGGTCGCCCTGGAGTTCCGCGACGCGGCCCCGGCCGCCCAGTTTCCGGCCCAGGTAGTCGCAGGACTTCGCCCCGAACGCGCGGTTGTCGGCCCGTACGACCATGTAGACCGGGCCCGCGTCGGGCCGGGTGTCCACGCTCACCACAGGGATCTTCCGGTCCGCGAGCCGGTGCAGCTCCGCGGTGATCGCGCCGGTGTCCTGCGGGGCGATCACCACCGCCCCGGCGCCCTGGGCGGTGAGCGCCTCCACGTTGGAGACGACCTTGGCCACGTCGTTCTGCGAGTTGGACAGCGGCAGCGCCCGGGTGCGGCCGTCGGCCAGCTCCTTTTCCAGGTGGTCCTGGTAGGAGCTCCAGAAGTCGGTGTCCGCGCGCGGCAGGTCGATGCCGATCTTCCCCCGGGCATCGCTGCCGCGGTTGCAGGCGGCGAGCGCGGCGGCGAGCAGCACGGCACAGAGCGCCGCACCGGTCGTACGCAGTCTCATGGTCCCGTCCCTAGGTCGAGGTCTACGGCTGTGCTGCGCGGCCCGTCCCGTACGGCTCCCGGCCCCCGGACTTCAGGTGGCGGGGCGCAGCCGCAGGCCCTGCATGCCGCCGTCGACCGCGAGCGCGGTGCCGGTGATGCCGGAGGCGGCCGGGGAGGCCAGGTGCGCGATGGCGGCGGCGACCTCGTCGGCGGTGACCATCCGGCCCATCGGCTGCCGGGCGTCGAGCGCGGCGCGCTCGGCCGCCGGGTCCGGCGCCCGGTCCAGCAGCCGCCCGATCCACGGGGTGTCGGCCGTGCCGGGACTGACGCAGTTGACGCGGATGCCCTCGCGGACGTGGTCGGCGGCCATGGCGAGGGTGAGGGAGAGCACGGCGCCCTTGCTGGCGCTGTAGAGGGCGCGCTGCGGCAGTCCGGCGGTGGCGGCGATGGAGCAGGTGTGGGTGATCGAGGCACGGCCGGGGCGGTCCGCGGCGCTGCGCCGCAGGTGCGGCAGGGCGGCCCGCGCGGTGCGCGCCAGGCCCAGGACGTTGACGTCCAGGACGTGCCGCCACTCCGCGTCGTCGTTGTCCTCGACCGTACCGACGGCGCCGATGCCCGCGTTGCCGACGAGGGCGTCCAGCCCGCCCAGCGCGTCCACGGCCGTGGCGACCGCCGTCCGCACGGCGTCCGCGTCGGTCACGTCGGCCGTGACCGGTACGGTGCCGGGCGGCGCGCCGGCCGGGTCGCGGTCCAGTACGGCGACCCGGGCGCCGCGGCGCAGCAGCAGGGCGGCGGTGGCGGCGCCGATGCCGGAGGCGCCGCCGGTGACGATCGCCGCCATCCCCGCGAAGTCGCGTCCCTCTGGGGCGGTGCTCATGCCGTGGCCTCCTGACCGGCCGTCGGGTCCGGGGCCGCGCCGCCGCCGGGCCCCGCCCGCCACACCGGCCCGTCCGGGAAGCGGTACGCGGCGACGGAAGCGGGTTCCATGCGGGCGGAGAAGCCCGGTGCGGCGGGCGCGCGGTAGCGGCCGCCCGTGACGACGGCCGGGTCGGTGAAGTGCTCGTGGAGGTGATCGACGTACTCGATCACCCGGTCCTGCCGGCTCCCGGACACCGCCACGTAGTCGAACATCGCCAGGTGCTGGACCAGCTCGCACAGCCCGACACCGCCCGCGTGCGGGCAGACCGGCACCCCGTACTTGGCGGCGAGCAGCAGGATCGCCACATTCTCGTTCACGCCCGCCACCCGGGCCGCGTCGATCTGCACGAAGTCCACCGCGCCGGCCTGCAGCAGCTGCTTGAACACCACGCGGTTGGCGGCGTGTTCGCCGGTGGCGACCTTGACCGGCTGGCCGGCGCGCACGGCGGCGTGCCCGAGCACGTCGTCGGGGCTGGTCGGCTCCTCGATCCAGTACGGCCGGTACGGCGCGAGCGCGGTCATCCAGCGGACCGCCTCGGCCACGTCCCAGCGCTGGTTGGCGTCGACCGCGATGCGTACCGCGGGGCCCACGGCGGCCCGCACCAGCCGCAGCCGCCGCAGGTCGTCGTCGAGGTCCGCGCCCACCTTGAGCTTGATCTGCCCGAAGCCGTCGGCCACCGCCTGTCCGGCCAGCCGGACCAGAGTGGCGTCGTCGTGGCCGAGCCAGCCGGGCGAGGTGGTGTACGCCGGGTACCCCTCGGCCTTCAGCCGGGCGGCGCGCTCGGCGCGGCCGGGCTCCGCGGCCCGCAGGATCGCCAGGGCCGCGTCCGGGGTCAGCGCGTCGGACAGGTAGCGGAAGTCGACGAGGGAGACCAGCTCCTCGGGGGACATGGCGGACAGGAACGCCCAGACCGGCAGGCCGGCGCGCCGGGCGGCCAGGTCCCAGGCGGCGTTGACCAGCGCCCCGGCCGCCATGTGCGTCACGCCCTTCTCGGGGCCGAGCCAGCGCAGCTGCGAGTCGTGGGTCAGGTCGCGGTGCAGGGCGGCCAGGTCGGCGGCGGTTGCGGGGGCCGGGCGGCCGGTCATGTGCCGGGCGAGGGCGCGGATCGCGGCGGCCGTGACGTCGTTGCCGCGGCCGATGGTGAAGCACAGGCCGTGGCCCCGGGCACCGGCCGCGGTGCGCAGCACGACGTAGGCGGCGGAGTAGTCGGGGTCCGGGTTCATCGCGTCCGAGCCGGTGAGCTGCCGCGAGGTGGGGAAGCGGACGTCGTGGACCTCGACGTCCGTGACGGTGTCGGTGACGGCCATGCGTACGCCTCCAGGGACGGGTGCGGACGGACATCGGACCTTTCCCGGACCTTCGATGTATAGCGCCGCTGCCGCGCCAGCGTCCAGGGGGCGCACGGGAGTTGCGCCGCGATGGCGAAAGCCGGACGCCGGACCGGGCGGGGCCGGCCGGGGGCGCGGTCCGGGAGCCGGGGCGGACGGAATCCGAACACGTCGGATGTATGCACACTCGTTCGTGCACAGGGGCTGCGTCGGGGTCCCACGGACGCCGTAGGCTGGGGGCGCACGCAATGGAACTGCTGCCGGTGGCCGCCCAGAGGAGGCGGCGCCGGTCGGAAGGAGGCGCTGGGTGATCGAGCTCGACGGAGTTCCCGAGCTGATCGACCCGGTCATGGTGGCCGCGTTCGAGGGCTGGAACGACGCCGGTGACGCCGCCTCCGCCGCGGTCGCGCATCTGGACCGGGAATGGAAGGGCGAGGTGTTCGCCGCGCTGGACGCGGAGGACTACTACGACTTCCAGGTCAACCGTCCGACCGTCTGGCTGGACGGCGGCGTCCGCAAGATCACGTGGCCCACGACCCGGCTGTCCGTCGTGCGGATCGCCGATGCCGACGGCAAGGGCAAGCCGCGCGACCTGGTGCTGGTGCGGGGCATCGAGCCCAGCATGCGCTGGCGCTCGTTCTGCAACGAGATCCTGGGCTTCGCGCACGAGTTGGGCGTGGAGATGCTGGTGGTGCTGGGCGCGCTGCTCGGCGACACCCCGCACACCCGGCCGGTGCCGGTCAGCGGCGTCACCTCCGACCCGGACCTGGCGCGGACGCTGGACCTGGAGGAGACCCGGTACGAGGGCCCGACCGGGATCGTCGGCATCCTCCAGGAGGCGTGCACCCACGCGGGCGTCCCGGCCGTGAGCCTGTGGGCGGCGGTGCCGCACTACGTCTCGCAGCCGCCGAACCCGAAGGCCACCCTGGCGCTCCTGAACCGCCTGGAGGACCTGCTCGGCCTGCGCATCCCGCTGGGCGAGCTGAGCGAGGACGCGCGCGCCTGGCAGCTGGGCGTGGACCAGCTGGCGGCCGAGGACAGCGAGGTCGCCGAGTACGTCCAGTCGCTGGAGGAGGCGCGGGACACCGCCGATCTGCCGGAGGCGTCGGGCGAGGCCATCGCCCGCGAGTTCGAGCGCTATCTGCGCCGCCGGGACCCGCAGGCCGGGCCGGGGCTGGCCACCGAGGGCGGGGTGGCCGACGGCCGCGACGGCTCGTACCTGCGCGACACGACGAGCGGCCGCACCCGCCCGCCGAAGCCGGCCTCCAAGGAGCCCAAGGAGCCGAACCGGGAACGTGAGCCCGGCGGTCCGGCGGAGTCCCGGAGCCCGGAGGCCAAGGGCTCCGAGTCGAAGAATCCGGAGGACGGGGACTCGCAGTCCGGGAACCCGGAGGCCGGGGGCCCGGGGCCGCAGGGCAGGCAAGCCAAGGGCACGGACTCCGCGAAGCCGGACGTCACGGAGCCGGAGGACGGCCCGGCGGACGACTCCGAGAACTGACCGCTGCCAGGGGGCGGTCTCCGGGACGTCCCCTGGCCGGCCCCTGGCCATCCCTGGGCTGTCATCGGGCCGTCCCCGAGCCGTCCCCGGGTCGTCCCCTAGTGGCGGGGCAGGCGCCGGTTCCTCCTCGTCGGCGATCTCCGGCGTGCCCGCGTGCGGAAAGCTGATCTTCGTCCTCGTACGGACGAGCCCCGGCTCGCACTTCCTTGGGAGCGCCCTTGCGCACACGCCTGTGTACCGCCGCCCTGATCGCCGCCCTCGTCACCGGGACCGCCGTGGGACCGGTGGCCGCGGCCTCCGCACCGGCCGGGGCGTCCGCCGCGTACCCGGCGGCGTCCCGACAGCAGGACGGCCCCGACACCGCGGCGCTCCGGCAGGCGCTCCGCGGGCTGCCCGACCGGGACACCACCGCCGCGCTGGTGCGTGTGGGCGGACGGGGCAGTTGGCACGGCAGCGCCGGGGTACGCGACCTGTGCAGCAGGCGCGGGCCCCTGGAGAACGCGCGGTTCCGCGCGGGTTCGACCACCAAGACGGTCACCGCGGCCATCGTGCTCCAGCTCGCCGCCGAGAAGGAGATCGACCTGGACGGCACGGTCCAGCACTACCTGCCCGGCCTGCTGCCGAAGTCCTTCGACAAGCCCGTCACCGTACGGCAGTTGCTCACTTTCACCAGCGGCCTGCAACCGGGCGCGTCCCTCGGGCCGGAGAACGCCGAGGGGTACGCGAATCGTTTCCGCACCCTCACCCCGCAGGCCGTCGTCGCGGCGTCCGTCGCCAAGGGGCCCTATCGCGGGGACGGTGAGGGGCCGGGCAAGAAGCAGCGCTACAGCAACATCGACTACACCGTGCTCGGCATGCTGATCGAGAAGGTCACCGGCGACACGTACGAGCACCAGGCGGCGGTCCGGATCTTCCGGCCGGCCGGCATGACGCACACCTCGTTCCCCCGCGGGGCCGACCCGCGGATCCACGGCCCGCACCACCGGGGGTACCAGCGGCTGGCGAGCGGCGAGGTGGTGGACGCGACCGAGTGGAACATGTCCGACCGGTGGGCGGCGGGAAACATGATCTCCACCACCGCCGATCTGGAGAAGTTCCTCTTCGCGCTGTTCCGGGGCGAACTCGTGCCGCGCCCGCTGCTGGAGAAGGAGATGCTCACCGTGCCGGCCGTCAAGGGCGCCAAGCTGAGCGCGGGGCTCCAGCGTTACGACGCCGGCGACGGACGCGTCGTCTGGGGCAAGAGCGGCGGCCGGCCCGGCTACAACACGTTCATCGCGGCCACCCCGGACCTGTCGCGGACCCTGGTGTACTCCGTCAACGCGGTCGACGCGAAGGGCGAGACGATGAATCCGGTCGCCGAGCGCCTCGTACGGGCCGCCTTCGCGCCGGGCAACCGCTGAAGGGGCCACTACCGGTCTGCCCGGGATTTCGAGGTCCGGGGCGGTGCGGCGGCCGACGTTCGTGCTGCCGTGGCCGTACGGGCGGGGCGCTCCCTCGCGAGAGGGAACGCCCCGGGGTGAGTGGGCAGCCGCGGACGCGGGCCCGCCATGCGATGACGGCAGTACTGGTTACAGCGCTGCCTGTTGGAGCACCACTGGCTACAGCGCTGCCGGTTATTCGCTCTACCGGCTACAGCGCCACGCCGAGCAGCGCGTCCACCGCGCGCGAGACGAGGCCGGGTGCGCCCTCGTCGCTGCCGCCGTCGGCCTCCTGCACGGCGGCCCAGCGGTCGACCGCGGCAAGCGCGGCGGGCGAGTCCAGGTCGTCGGCCAGCGCCGTACGGATCTCCTCCAGCAGCGCCTCGGCGGGCGGGCCGTCCGGGCGGGAGACCGCGGCACGCCAGCGCGCCAGCCGCTGGACGGCCTCCTCCAGGACCGCGTCGGTCCACTCCCAGTCGGCGCGGTAGTGGTGCGCGAGCAGGGCCAGGCGGATGGCCGCCGGGTCCGTGCCGTCGCGGCGCACCTTGGAGACGAAGACGAGATTGCCCTTGGACTTGGACATCTTCTCGCCGTTCAGGCCGACCATGCCGGCGTGCACGTACGCCTTGGCGAAGGGGTGCTCGCCGGTCAGGGCCTGGGCGTGCGAGGCGCCCATCTCGTGGTGCGGGAAGGCGAGGTCGGAGCCGCCGCCCTGGACGTCGAAGCCCATGCCCAGGTACTGCAGGGCGATGGCGACGCACTCGATGTGCCAGCCCGGCCGGCCGCGGCCGAGCGAGCCGCCGTCCCAGCTGGGCTCGCCGTCGCGGGCGGCCATCCACAGCATCGGGTCGAGCGGGTTCTTCTTGCCGGGGCGCTCCGGGTCGCCGCCGCGCTCGGCGGACAGCACCCGCATCGCCTCGGCGTCCAGCCGGGAGACCTCGCCGAAGTGCCGGTCGGCCTCGACGGAGAAGTAGACGTCGCCTTCGAGCTCGTAGGCCGCGCCGTTGTCGCGCAGCCGCTCGACCATCGGAACGATCCACGGTATGGCCTCGACGGCGCCGACGTACTCGCGCGGCGGGAGCATCCGCAGGGCCGTCATGTCCTCGCGGAAGAGGGCGGTCTCGCGCTCGGCGAGGGCGGTCCAGTCGTCGCCGGTGGCCTGGGCCCGCTCCAGGAGGGGGTCGTCGACGTCGGTGACGTTCTGCACGTAGTGCACCTGGCGCTTCGTGTCGAGCCACACGCGCTGGACCAGGTCGAACGCGTTGTAGGTCGCCGCGTGCCCCATGTGGGTGGCGTCGTACGGCGTGATGCCGCAGACGTAGATACGGGCGACGGGACCGGGGGCGAGGGTCACCCGTCCGCCGGTCGCGGTGTCGTGGATCCTCAGGTCGCGGCCCTGACCGGGCAGGGCGGGGACCTCAGAAGCGGGCCATGCATGCATGCCTTGAGCGTAACCGGACGGATGTTCCGTATACGAACCGGACCACGGATCTTGGCCGAATAAGCCCTCTTGCGCGGAGTGGCATTCTGTGCAGCACAGCGGGCTGCGGCTGCGGTACGGCTCCGCGAGCGAGCCGTCCGCGCACACCGGTGTCCCGTGAGGCCCCCGCGCGGCCCGCGCTCAGACCGGCGGCCAGGGGATCGGTGGCCAGTCGCCGCCCGGCCGCGGGTGCACCCCGGTGCGCAGCAGGTCCGCGACGCGGTCGCGCAGCGCCGCCAGCTCGGTGGCGGTGATCAGCGACGCCAGCCGGGCGGCGAGCGGCGCGCCGTCCGCCAGCGCCGTGGCGAGCCGCCCGAGCACCGTCCGGGCCTCCTCGGTCAGCGGCTCGCCCGCCCAGCCCCACAGCAGCGTGCGCAGCTTGTCCTCGGCATTGAAGGTCACGCCGTGGTCGATGGCGTAGAGCCGGCCGTCGGCGGCGGGCAGCAGGTGGCCGCCCTTGCGGTCGCCGTTGTTGATCACGGCGTCCAGGACGGCGAGCCGGCGCAGCCGCTCGTCGTCGGCGTGTACCAGAAGCGCGGTGCGCCCTTCGCCCATCTCGGCGAAACCCACCGGTTTCCAGCCGGGTCCCGGCTCGTCCTCCTCGACCAGCGCCAGCAGCTCCGCGCCCTCGGGCGCCACCTCGATCCACTCCTGGACCATGCCCTGCCCGTACGGGCCGTCGCGCAGCACCGTGGTGGGGATCAGATCCCAGCCGGTGGCCCGGGACAGCTCGAAGGCGGCGACCTCGCGCTGGGCGAGGGTGCCGTCGGGGAAGTCCCACAGCGGGCGCTCCCCGGCGACGGGCTTGTAGACGCAGGTGCCGGTGGTGCCCTGGTAGCTGATCGTGCAGTACAGGACGGCGTTGGACGCCTCCCGCACTTGTCCGCGTACGGTCAGCTCGCCGTGCGCCAGCGCGTCCGCGGACAGCCGTCCGGGGCGCTCGGCGGCCGGCTCTCCGGGGCGCCCCGGGTCCCGGCCGGATATGGCGCCCTTGATGCCGCCGTTCGTGCCGCCGTCCGGGCTCTCACCCGATCGGCGGTCCGCCACCCGGTCGGCCGGGCCGGTGCCCCCGGCCGCCACCGTCTCCTCCCCCGGCATCACGCGTCCCGCCGGTACCCGTTCTGGCGCGGGCACACATGTCCCTCCGGATCGAGCGGCAGGCTGCACAGCGGGCACGGCGGGCGGCCCGCGTTGACGACCTCCAGGGCACGCTTGGCGAAGGAGCGGGCCATCGTGCCGGTGAGGCGGACCCGCAGCATCGGCGGGCCGTTCTCGTCGTCCTGGAGCAGCCGCTCCTCGGCCTCGGCGAGGTCCTCGTCCGTGTCGGCCTCCAGCTCGACCAGCGCCTGGGCCTCGATGATCATGCGTTGTTCGTCGCCGTCCCAGGCCAGCGCCATGGTGCCGACCCGGAACTCCTCCTCCACCGGCGCCTCCAGCGGCGCGGTGTCGGCCAGCTCGGCGGGGGCGACGGCGGGGACGGGGGCGTTGCCGCCGCTGCGGCGCACCACCTCGTCCAGCAGCTCGTCGATGCGCTCCGCCAGCGCGGCGACCTGGGTCTTCTCCAGGGCAACACTGGTGGTGCGGCCGGCTGCCGACGCCTGGAGGAAGAAGCTACGGCGGCCAGGCAGCCCGACCGTACCGGCCACGAAGCGGTCCGGCGCGTCGTAGAAGAACACCTGACGGGACAACGTCCTGCTCCGTTTGCTCGACTGCGGGGTGGTGGTCGCTGCGGTTCCTGTGGGTGGTGCTCGCGGATGTGGTTCCCAGGAGGTGGGGCGGGCAGCGCCGTCGCCCCACCCTACTGCGCCCGCTGATCACGGTCCGCCCGCGCCACCGCCGACGGCCGCGTCCCGGTCGTCCCCCGCCGAGCCGCCGTCCTCGCGCGGCGCCAGCGAGCCGAAGTCGCCGGTGTCGCCGAGGCGTACGAGATACGGGCGCAGCCGGGTGTAGCGGATCGCGGTGAGCGAACACGGTTCGACCGAGATCCGCTGGAACAGGTCGAAATGCAGCCCCAGGGCGTCGGCGACCAGGGACTTGATGATGTCGCCGTGCGAGCACATGGCGTAGACGGCCTCGGGCCCGTGCGCGGCCTCGATCCGGGCGTTCCAGTCGCGTACCGCGTCCACGGCGCGCGCCTGCATGCCGCGCATCGACTCGCCGCCGGGGAAGGCCGCGGCGGACGGGTGCTGCTGGACCACCTCCATCAGCGGCTCGTCGTTCAGCTCGGCCAGCTTGCGGCCCGACCAGTCGCCGTAGTCGCACTCGCTGATGCGGTCCTCGATGTGCAGCGGCAGACCGGGGCGGGCTTCCAGGAGCGGCTGAAGGGTCTCCCGGCAGCGCTGGAGCGGGCTGCTCACGGCGGCGGCGAGCGGCAGGTCCGCCAGGCGGCCGGGGAGCGCGGCGGCCTGGGCGGCACCGCGCTCGTCGAGGGCCACTCCGGGCGTCCGTCCGGCGAGCAGGCCGGACGTGTTGGCGGTGGAGCGGCCGTGCCGCACCAGGATCAGCGTGGGCATGGCAGCCAGCCTACGTTCCCGGGAGTGCGGCCCCGGACCCAGGCCCGGTCCTCCGGCCCGGGGCCGGACCCGCGCCGCGGGACGGCGGCACCCGGCGCACCCCGGGGCCGTCCCCGCCCGTGCCCTGGGCTCCTGGCACGAGCGGGAACGGCGAGTGACAATGCCCAGTGTGATCATCGACTGCGCCATCTACCAGGACGGCCGCCGCACCGAAGGGCCGTCGGACTTCTCCGACGCCCTCGAAGCGGCGCGCGCCGAAGGGCACTCGTTCCTGTGGCTGGGCCTGCACGAGCCCACCGAGGAGGAGTTCGACCGGGTCAGCAGCGAGTTCGGGCTGCACCCGCTCGCCGTGGAGGACGCGCTCAAGGCCCATCAGCGGCCGAAGCTGGAGGTGTACGACGACTCGCTGTTCGTCGTGCTCAAACCGATCTCCTACGACGACGCGGCGGGCACCATCTCCCCCAGCGAGCTGATGATCTTCCTCGGGGACTCCTTCGTCGTCACCGTCCGGCACGGCGAGGCCAGCCCGCTCGCGGCCGTACGCCGCCGCCTGGAGCACGAGCCGGACGTCCTGCGGCACGGCCCCACCGCGGTGCTGTACGCCGTCGGCGACGCGGTCGTCGACCACTACATCGAGGTGGCGGCAGAACTCCAGGTCGACCTGGAGGAGTTGGAAGCGGAGGTGTTCGCTCCGTCCCGCTCGGACAGCAACAACACGGCGGCCGCCATCTACGCGTTCAAGCGCGAGGTGCTGGAATTCCGCCGGGCCACCAACCCGTTGGTGGAACCGATGCTGCGCCTGCAGAACCCCGGGGTGCCCTTCGTGCACGACGAGGCCCGCCCGTTCTTCCGGGACGTCGGCGACCACCTGACCCGCGCCAACGAGTCCGTCGAGGGCCTGGACCGGCTGCTGTCGGACATCCTCAGCGCCCACCTGGCGCAGATGGGCGTGCGCCAGAACGACGACATGCGCAAGATCTCCGCCTGGGCGGCGCTGGCGGCCGTACCGACGCTGATCGCCGGTGTGTACGGCATGAACTTCGAGCACATGCCCGAGCTGAAGTGGTCCTGGGGCTACTACGGCATCCTGGTGCTGATGCTGGTCATCGAACTGTCCCTCTACCGCCTGTTCAAGCGGCGCGGATGGCTGTGAGCGCCGGGCGGTGCGCGCCGGTGTGCCCCGGACCCGTGCGCGCCGGGGTTCGGCGAGCCGCGCGCCCGTCGCACCCCGGGCTCTGCGCGCCGGTGCCGCTCAAACGAACTCGGGCGCCGAGGCGGCCGGGCCGCCCAGCGCGTCGCGCCGCTCCGGCGGCCGGAGCGTGACCATCCGGCGCCGGCCGCCGCACCGCTCGTAGACGTACACCGCGCGGATGCCGGCGGCGAGGACGGCGGACTTCGCCCGCGACCAGCCCAGGATGCGGCCCATGTGGGCCATCACGGCCAGGCTGACGTCCCGGTAGACCTCGACCTCGACGCGCGCCGCGGCACGCAGCGCGCGCCGGACCGCCGGGCCGTGGCCCTGGTCCACCAGGCGCAGCAGCTCCTCGTGGCAGTAGGCGAGATGGTTCTCCTCGTCCTGCGCGATCATCAGGATCGCCTTGCCCACCTCGGGGTGGTCGCCGAAGTGCTTCTTCAGCAGGTCCATCTGCTCGGCGGCGCGCTGCTCGGTGACCCGGCTGTGCGCGAGGTAGGTGATGATGTCCTGTTCGGTGAGCGGCTCGTCGCGGCGCAGCTTGTCGTGCGGCAGGCCGATGCCCCGGCGCTCCAGGAGGGCGGTGTAGTCGGTGGCCCCGGGGACCGGCACCGGATCCAGGCCCCGCTTGCGCAGCAGGGCGTTGAACAGGCGGCCGTGCTTGCCCTCGTCGGCGCCGTGCCGGGCGATCTTGGGGGCCAGCGCGCGCAGCGACTCGGGGACCAGTGCGGCGATCCGCCCGTTCTCCCAGCCGCCCTGCGCCTCTCCGCCGGCCGCGATGGAGCAGAAGAGCCGGTAGGACTCGTCGTGGGTGAGGATCTCCTGGAACAGGCTTCGCGCCGAGAGCATCGGGCCACCTCCGGTACACCGCATCCGCAGAAAAAGTAAAGAGCGGGGTGGTGAGGGTGACAACCGCCGGGTCGGTCATCTCGCCCGTTCGGGTGAGGGACCGGACGGCCGGAAGACGGACCGGCGGCGCTATGGGGCGCCGTGGCGTAACCACGCGGGCGGGCCGGCGTTGTGCCGGGTGCCGGCCGTGGCGGGGAAGACCCCCGAGCCCCCACCACGGCCGCAGGCTTGTCCGCACCCGGTTCCGCACCCGGCTCCACGCCCGGCCGGCGCCCGCCGTGACGCCGGTACCGCGTTACGCCAGTCCCGCGTGCTCCAGGGCCTCGGCGCCCGCCCGCAGCGAGGCGACCCGCTCCTCCAGCGTGAAGCCCGCGGGTGCCAGCGTCAGCGTGGTCACCCCGGCCGCCGCGTACGCCTGCATCCGGTCCGCGATGCGCTCGACGGAGCCCAGCAGTGTGGTCTGGTCGATCAGCCGGTGCGGGATCGCCGCCGCGGCGCCCTCCTTGTCGCCGGACAGGTACTTGTCCTGGATCTCGGCGGCCTCCTTCTCGTAGCCCATGCGCTGCGCGAGCTGGTTGTAGAAGTTCTGCTTGCGGCTGCCCATGCCGCCCACGTACAGCGCTGTGTACGGGCGGAAGGTGTCGGCCAGCGCGCTGACGTCCTTGTCGGCGCCGAGAGCCAGCGGCAGCGTCGGGCAGACGTCGAAGCCCTCCAGCGTCTTGCCCGCCTTCTCCCGGCCGGCCCGGATGTGCGTGATGGCCGTCTCCTCCAGGTGGTCGGCGGAGGGGAAGATCAGCAGGGCGCCGTCGGCGATCTCGCCGGTCTGGGCGAGGTTCTTGGGGCCGATCGCGGCGATGTAGAGCGGGATGTGCGTGCGCTGCGGGTGCACGGTCAGCTTCAGCGGCTTGCCGGGGCCGCCGGGCAGCGGCAGCGTCCAGTGCTGTCCCTCGTAGGACAGCCGCTCGCGGGTCATCGCCTTGCGGACGATCTCCACGTACTCGCGGGTGCGGGCCAGCGGCTTGTCGAACTTCACGCCGTACCAGCCCTCGGAGACCTGCGGTCCGGAGACGCCCAGGCCCAGCCGGAAGCGGCCGCCGGACAGCGAGTCGAGGGTGGCGGCCGTCATCGCGGTCATCGCGGGCGTACGGGCCGGGATCTGGAAGATCGCCGAGCCGACGTCGATGCGCTCGGTCTGGGCGGCGACCCAGGAGAGCACGGTGGGGGCGTCGGAGCCGTACGCCTCGGCGGCCCAGCAGACCGCGTAGCCGAGCCGGTCCGCCTCCTGCGCCACGGCCAGATTGTCCGCGTCCATCCCGGCGCCCCAGTAGCCGAGGTTGATCCCGAGCTTCATCGCGCTCCCCTTACTGATCAGTAACGTCGGTGTCCCGGGGACTCTAGCGCGGGGTACCGCCGGCCGTCACCGGCCTGCCGCCGACGGCCGGTGACACGGCGGTCCGCCGGGTTGTCCACAGGCCGGCGGCGCACCGGGCCGGACGGTTGTCCACAGGGTCCCGTGGCCCGGCCGGGGGGCCAGTAATCTCAAGGCTCATGGAGCAAAGGCACCTCGGCCGTACGGGCCTGCGCGTGTCCCGTCTCGGCCTCGGCACACTGACCTGGGCCAGGGACACCGACGAGCACGACGCCGCCGAACAGCTCAAGGCGTTCTGGGAAGCCGGCGGCACCCTCGTGGACACGGCCGACGTGTACGCGGACGGCGGCGCCGAGTACCTCCTCGGCCGGCTCTGCGAGCAGCTGGTGCCGCGCCGCGACCTGGTGATCGCGACGAAGGCGGGCAGCGTCCTGGACGCGGACCGCCGTGTGGACGGCTCCCGCCGCCACCTGCTGGACGCGCTGGACGCTTCGCTGGAACGTCTCGGCACGGACTACGTGGACCTGTGGCAGCTGCACGCCTTCGATCCGCACACCCCGCTGGAAGAGACCCTCCAGGCGCTCGACATCGCCGTCGCCACCGGCCGCGCGCGCTATGTGGGCGTCTCGAACTTCTCCGGCTGGCAGCTGGCCAAAGCGGCGACGTGGCAGCTGGCCGCGCCGACGATACGGACGCGCCTGGCCGGCACGCAGATGGAGTACTCGCTCCTCCAGCGCGGCATCGAAAGGGAACTGCTGCCCGCGGCACGCGACCTGGGCGTGGGCCTGCTGCCCTCGTCCCCGCTGGGGCGCGGGGTGCTCACCGGCAAGTACCGGCACAGCACCCCCGCCGACTCGCGCGGCGCCTCGGAACAGCTCGCGCCGTTCGTCGCCCCGTACCTGGACGACGCGGCGGGCCGGATCGTCGAGGCGGTCACCACGGCCGCCGACGGCCTCGCCGTCACCGCGCTCCAGGTGGCCCTGGCGTGGGTGCGCGACCGGCCCGGAGTCACCGCCCCGGTCGTCGGCGCGCGCACGGCGCAGCAGCTCAGAGCCGCGTTGTCAGTGGAGACCCTTAGTCTTCCTGACGAGATCTGCCGGGCCCTGGACGACATCTCGGCCCCGGTGCACCACTACCCCGATCACGACTGGAGCACGCTGTGAGTACCGACCGCCTCTCCGACGAGGCCGCGCCCGAGCCCACCGCGCCCGGCCCGGAGACCGCCGGGGAGCAGACCGCCGCGGCGGCCGCTCCCGGGGCAGCCGGGGCAGGCGCTGCGGACGCCGGGACGGACGCGGGGGCGGCCGGTGCGGACGCGGGTCCGGCCGGTGCGGACGCGGGTCCGGCCGGTGCGGACGGCGAGGGCGCGGGGGCGGCCGGTTCCGTCCCGGGCGCGGCCTCCGGCGCGGGCGGCGCGGGTGCCCCCGGCGGCGGTCGTCCCGCCGGGCAGGGCGGCGTCCCGAGCGCTGCGGCGCTGGCAGCTGCGGTCCGGGCAGTGGAGAGCGGTGAGCGGTCGGCGGATTCGTTCTTCACCGGGCGCTCTCCCCGGGCGGGCGGTGCCGGAGCGGCAGCGGGCGCCCCGAAGAACGGCGGAGTCCCTGCTCCCGCGGCAGGCCCCCAGGAGCGCGATGGCCGGAGCGCGCCGGCGGGCGCCCCGCCGGTGGCCGCGGCCCGGCCCGCCGAGGGCGGCGCCCAGCCCCACCCCCGTCCGGTCCCGAACGGTGACGGCCCCGGCCGTCCTCCCCTCGCGGAGCACGCCGCCGCGCACCCGGCCACGACGGCCGACCTGGCTCCCGGGCTCGACGGCGTACGGCAGGTGCTGGCCGCGGGCGGCGCCCCGGAGGCGCTGGCCGGGAAGACCGCCGAAACGCTCGGCGAGCGCGCGGCGGAGGCGCTGCGCGAGGACCCGTGGCAGCTCCTCTCCGTACCGGGCGTCCGCCCCGAGCAGGCCGACGGTTTCGCGCGGGCGCTGCTCGGTCCGGCCTGCGGGCCGGACGACGAGCGGCGCGCGCAGGCCCTGGTCGGCTGGCTGCTGGAGCAGGCGGCGCTGGCCGGGCACTCCGCGCTGGAGGCGTCCGCGCTGCGCGCCGCGCTCGCCCAGCGCTCCGTACCGGACCCGGACGAGGCCCTCCAGACGGCCATCGCCGAGGGCGCCGTACTGGTCTTCCAGGACGCCCTGGAGACGCCCGGCGCGCGTCCGGCGGCGGCCGACGAGGACGAGGAGCAGCCGGTCCGCGTCCTGCTCGGGCTCGACCGGTTCGCCATGGCCGAGGAGAGCGTCGCGGACGGCCTGGCCCGGCTGCTCAACACCTTCGAGGAGCCTTCCGACACGGACGGCGACGCCTCCGAGGGGGCGGGCGAAGACGAAGCGGCCGTGGAAGCCGTGGAAGCTGTGGAGGGCGCGGCAGACGCGGACGGCACGGCAGCCCCGGAAGACGGCAAGCAGGCCGATGGCGGCGCGCCGGAAAGCGGGGCCCCGGCGGACGGGGGCGAGCCGAGCGGCACCGGGACGGACGATCCCGCGACGCACAGTCCCGGGACGAGCGATACCGAGGCAGGCGGCGTCGGGACGAACGATGCCGGGACGGGCAGGGCCGAGACCGACGCCCCCGCGACGCACAGCACCGGGACGAGCGATGCCGAGGCAGGCGGCGCCGAGGCAGGCGGCGCCGAGACGGGCGGCGCCGAGACGGGCGGCGCCGAGACCGGTAGCACCGGGACGAACGATGCCGAAGCGGGCGGTCCCGCTCCGGACGGCCGCCCGGCACCGTCCCGCACCGTTCCGGACGCGGCCTTCTCCGTACGGGCCGAGCAGTCCGTTCAGGCCGTCCGGCAGCCGCGTCCGGCCGAGTGGGAAGCAGCCGCGGCGGCCGCGCCCAGTTCCTCCGCCGCCGAGCTGATCCGCGCCGCGGCCCGCAGCGGCCTGGTCGCGCACACCGGCGCCGAGGCCGCCCGCGCCGAGCCCGCCGCGCTGATCGCCGCGGCCCGCGCGCTCGGGCTGCGCGCCTGCGGCGCCACCCACACGGCGGACGGCCGCGCCCGGCTGTCCCGGCAGGTCGCCGAGGCCACCGACGCGTACGCCGGCCTGGCCGCCGCGCAGGCCGCCCCCGGTGACGCCGCCAAGGCCGCCGTCACGCTCTCCGGGCTGCTGGCCGGCCGCGAAGGCCCCGGCCGGGACGCGGACGGCGCGCTCGCGCTCGACCTGCTGGTCGTCCTGGACGCGCCCCAGCTCGACCTGGAAACCGCCGCGCTGCTCGTCGAGTCGCTGACCGATGGCACCCGCCTGGTGCTCAGCGGCGACCCCGGCGTCCTGTGGTCGGCCGGTCCCGGCCGGCTCTTCGCCGACGTGCTCGCCGCCCGCTGCTGCCCGCAGGTCGCCTCCCGTACGCCCGACTTCGGCCCGGTCGGCGAGCTGGTCTCCGGCATCGGCATCGGCGAGCTGAACCAGGTCGAGGCGCCCGGCAAGGAGGTCGTGATCGTCCCGGCGCGCGACCCCGGCGAGGCGGTGCACCGCACGGTGCAGCTCGTCGCCGACTCGGTGCCCCGGGCGATCGGCGTGCCCGCCGAGCAGACGCAGGTCATCACCGTCGGCCACGGCGGCGCCGCGGGCACCCGCGCGCTGAACGCGGCCCTCAAGGAGCGGCTCAACCCCGGCCCCGGCCGGTTCGGCGGCTTCGACCCGGGCGACCGCGTCGCCTACACCCCCGTTCCGGGCCGTACGGTCCCCGGCACGGTCACCGGCGCGGACGCAGCCGGGCTGCACCTGGAATGCGCCGGTGCCCCCGTGGTCGTCCCGCGCGAACGGGTCGGCGCGGACACCGTCCGGCACGGCTGGGCCATCACCGCCCACCAGGCGGTCGGCTCACGCTGGCCGGCCGCCGTGGTCGTCCTGCCGGGCGACGCCGCCCAGGCCCTCACCCGCGCCTGGGTCTACACGGCCTTCGGCCGCGCCGAGCGCCACCTGTCGGTCGTGCAGGGCGTGGACCAGGCGCTGCCGCGCGCGGTCGCCGAGATCCCCGCGAAGGAGCGCACGACCCGCCTGCGGACCCTCCTCCAGCTGCACGACGCCCAGTCCACGGAGGACGCCCTGACCGGCTGACCACCCCGCGCGCGACCGGCAGCGTGCTCGCACGGAGACGTGCCGCACGCTCGTACGGAGCCGGGCAGCGCGCTCGCACGGAGCCGGACGCCGCCCGTCCAGTGCCGGGCAGCGCGCTCGCAGAAGAGCCGTGCGGCGTGCTCGTACGGTGCCGGGCGGTACGCACCCGAGGGGTCCGTGCCGCCCGGCCCGCCCGGGCCCCTCATCTCTCCCCGTCGAGCCTCTCCAGCACGTCGTCGTCATCCACGTCGGCGCCCAGGTCCTCGTCGAAGACGGAGCTGACGTCGAAGCGGCACACGACCCGCTGCGGGTCGGTCTGGTCGAACGGTGCGGACAGCCACTCCCCGGGTTCCGGCGTTTCGTCGGCGGCGACCACCCACAGCGTGGAGTCGCCCTCCTCCAGGCCGAATTCCTTGTGCCGGGTGGCGATCTCGTCCGGTTCGAACTCCCCGAAGAGCACGCCCAGCGCCGCGTGCACACTGCTGCCGACCACCCCGGCCACCGTTCCCGTACCGCCGTTGACCGCCCGCGCCTCCGCCGCCGCGTCGGCGGCCGATTCGGGGTCGAGGTCGGCGATCCGCTGGGCCTGCGACAGCAGCCGCTGCGGTTCGACCACCGCGTAGTCGCGCCGGATCAGCACGCTCAGCGCGCTGGGTTCCTCCGGCCCCGCGTAGGCGGGCAGCGTGTCGTTTCCGGGGATCTCGAAGGGGGTGACCTCGTCATAGGTGTCGTACAGCAGCTCGTCGTACGCCTCAGCCGCCGCGGCGAGTTCGTCGAACGCGGCGTAGACGGCGGGGTCGTCCTGGCCCGAGCGGTGTTCGACCGCGTCGAGGTGACGGTCCAGCGCGGCTTTGACCGCCTCGGCGGCGGCACGTACCTCGGCAGCGGAAGGCTGCGCAGCATCAGACATAGTGCAGACGCTATCCGTACCGGGGCGGGTCCCGCACAATAGATGCGATGCCGGAATACGAATTCTGCGATGTGTACGTGCCGCGAGGGGTCTCCCGCAAGGCCGCCACACGCCTGCTGACCGACCATGCCGAGTACGGACACTGGGAGTTGGACCGCCTGCGCCTGAATCCCGACGGAAGCCGCCGCGTGCGGCTGCGCCGCCGGATCATCCGCCAGCTCCGCGCGACCTGGTGAGCGGCCACGGCCGCCGTGGCACACGCCGCACCGGGTGACCGCCGCGCCCGCGGCCCTCGCCCGGACATCACCGAGCGGGCCCCGCCGACGCGGGGCCCGCTCGGTGATACCGGCCTGACACCGTGATCAGGCCGGTGGGGCACCGGCCGCCGCGGGGCCCGTACGGCGCGCCCGGCGGCCGGGCCGGTCCGCGGCGTGCGCCCGCGGACCCGTCAGGCCCGTACGGAACGCGCGCGGCGGTAGAGCACCGCGCCGCCGATCAGCAGGCCCGCGCTCGCCGGCAGGGCGATGCCGAGCGCACCCGCGCCGGTCTGGGCGAGGTGCTCCACGCCCGAGCCGTCCGTGCCGCCCCCGGCGTCCTTCTCGCCCTTGCCGCCCTTGGGCGGGGTGACGATCTGCGTACGCGGCGCCGACTCCTCCATCTGGGCACGCGGTCCCCGCTCCTGGACGGCGCCCGCCGTGTCCGTCGTGTGCGGTGCCTGCCCGGTGGCCGGATCCACCGGTTCGCCCGCCCGGTCCTCGCCCGTGGCGCCGGGGCCGCCCGGGTTCCGCGGGCCGTCACCGGACGGCCGCGGCTCCTGCGGACCCGGACGGTGCGGCGCCGGGCCGTGGTCGGTACCGGTTCCGGTGCCGTCGCCGGTGCTGCCGCCCTCGTCCGCGCAGCCGTTGGCGTTGACGGGGTTGCCGAGTCCGACGACCGACACCGAGTTCCCGCAGGCGTTGACCGGCGTGTGGACCGGTGCCTGTACCTGGTTGCCGGAGGCGACGCCGGCCGAGGACTGTGCCGAGCCCTGGGCGCCGGAACCACCCGCTCCGTTCCTGCCCTGGTTCCGGCCGCCGTGGGAACCGCCGCCGTTGTCGCACCGGTTTCCCATGGCGGGGTTCAGCAGCCCGACGACGTTGACGGAATTTCCGCAGGCTTGCACCGGGATGTCCACGGGGAGTTGGGCGGCATTGCCGGCCAATGTCCCCGGGGAATGCGCCGCATTCCCCTGCGCACCGGAATCCGCGTGCGCGTAGCCGCCCGCGACGGCCAGTACGCCGCTCGCTGCCGCCATCGTGATCAGGCCCTTTTTCCCGACCTGTCGCATAGGTTCGTCTCCCCTGCCTTTGACCTACCGAATGACCCGCGGAACACCTCACGTCCGCGTGCCGGAACAACCGTCGGCTCCGGAGTGCATGGCGCGCACTCCGGAGCCGACCGGAATTACAGCCTTACGGGTTCGGGCACCGCGTCAGTCGTTGACGCAGGTGTTGCCAAAGGCAGGGTTCAGCAGCCCGATGATGTCAATCGTGTTGCCGCACAGGTTGATCGGCACGTGGATCGGCACCTGAACGGCGTTGCCCGAAATGACACCCGGGGAGTTCAGGGCGGCACCCTGCGTCCCCGCGTCGGCGACGGCCATGCCCGCGCCGGCGAGCACCAGACCACCGGTGGCAGCCGCGGCAGCGACGACCTTCTTGATCATTATTCCTCCTTGTTGGCAATGCGGTCCCAGCCGCGGACCGCACCCTCTGCAACGAGGAGAAGGTGATGAAGCTACGAGCCTATGACGGCATTCACTCGTTCCGGCTAAATACGCACGCCTGGGCGATTGTCCGGCCTCCGTACGAGGCCGGGCGGGGGGAAGTCCCGTACCGCGGCACGGGACTTCGCGTCAGCTCTGCTCGATGAACCGGTCGAGCACGCGCGTCCCGAACTTCAGTCCGTCGACCGGTACCCGCTCGTCCACGCCGTGGAACATCCCGGCGAAATCCAGCTCCGGCGGCAGTTGCAGCGGCGCGAAACCGAAGCACCGGATTCCGAGGTCGTCGAAGGACTTCGCGTCCGTACCGCCGGAGAGCATGTACGGGACGGCCCGTGCGATCGGGTCCTCGGCCTTCAGTGCCGACTGCATGGCCGCCACCAGGGGGCCGTCGAAACTGGTCTCCAGTGCCTTGTCGGCATGAATGTCCTCGCGCTTGACCCGCGGGCCGAGAATCCGGTCCAGATCGGCCAGGAACTCCTCCTCGTGGCCGGGCAGGAACCGGCCGTCGACGGCCGCGGTCGCCTGGCCCGGGATGACGTTGACCTTGTACCCGGCGCCCAGTTGGGTCGGCGCCGCGGTGTTCTGCAGCGTGGCACCGATGATCTTGGCGATGCCGCCCAGCTTGGCGAGGGTCTCCTCCATGTCCTCGGGGTCGAGTTCGGTGCCCAGGGCGTCCGACAGCTCGTCGAGGAAGGACCGCACGGTCTTGGTCACCCGTACCGGGAACTTGTGCCGCCCGAGCCGGCCGACCGCCTCGCACAGCTCGGTGATCGCGTTGTCGCTGTTGGTCATCGAGCCGTGACCGGCGGTGCCGTCCACGGTCAGCCGCATCCAGTGCATGCCCTTCTGGGCCGTCTCGATCAGGTACAGCCGCAGGTTCTCGTTGACGGTGAAGGAGAAGCCGCCGACCTCGCCGATGGCCTCGGTCACCCCCTCGAAGACCCCGGGGTGCTTGTCGACGAGGTGCCGGGCGCCGTACACGCCGCCCGCCTCCTCGTCGGCGAGGAAGGCCAGCACGATGTCGCGCGGCGGCTTGCGGCCGGAGCGCAGGCGGTCGCGGACGACCGCGAGCGTCATGGCGTCCATGTCCTTCATGTCGACCGCGCCGCGGCCCCACACACAGCCGTCCGCGATCTCCCCGGAGAACGGGTGGTGGGTCCAGTCCTCCGCGTTGGCGGGCACCACGTCGGTGTGCCCGTGGATGAGCAGCGCGGGCCGCGACGGGTCCGCGCCCTCGATCCGGGCCACCGTCGAGGCGCGGCCCTTGTGCGACTCGATGATCTGCGGCTCCAGGCCGACCTCGGCGAGCTTCTCCGCCACGTACTCGGCGGCGGCCCGCTCGCCCGGTCCCGAGTGGTCGCCGTAGTTGCTGGTGTCGATCCTGATCAGGTCCCGGCACAGGTCGACGACCTCGTCCTCGCCGGTGACCGTACGGGCCGGCTGCGACTCGCTCACACTGCCTCCTCATGGTTCACGGCCGCGCCGTCCTCCCGAAGGGGTCCGGGCCGCGGCGGGGTCCACCGCCATCCTCCCCCTCGGCGGCGCTGCGCCCAAGGCCGCAATACTCCCGACATCCGCTGGTCACAGGCGCGGACCTGACGGAGCCCGGCCGTGATCGACCACCCCTGAACGTTTGCTATTGTTTTCCCTGTCGGAACGGCCGAGGGCCGGACCGGCAGACACCTGGTCCGGGTGGCGGAATGGCAGACGCGCTAGCTTGAGGTGCTAGTGCCCTTTATCGGGCGTGGGGGTTCAAGTCCCCCCTCGGACACCAGTAAGAAGCCCCAGCTCAGCTGGGGCTTTCTGCGTTGGCGGGGCGCCGCTGCCGCGCGGACTCCCTGAGGCCCGCCACCAGACCGGCCTGTTCGTGGTGGACCCGTCCGCCTCCCGCGCGGCGTTCGGCGCGGACCCCGTACCCCTGACTCGGTGGCACGACCGGCAGTGAACCGCATTCGGCGGGAGGGCGGGAAGAAATGGCTCAAGGACTGCGTCCACACGGGCATCCGTGCGGTCCGCGGCTCATCGCGCCGGCGGCGTGCGACCGTGGCGACCGGCCGCCGCCGCGACGAGCTCCCCCTCATGCGGACACCCCCGTCGTCCGCGTGAGTGGACATGGAAACTACCCTGTTCATCTCTGCTAACGCGATCCCGACGTTAAGTGCAAGCCAGAGTCCTGTCAACTAGGATGAGTTGGCACTCCGAGGCAGCTCACCCCGGCGCATGAGAAGGAGCCCCGATGTCGTCACTGGCCGGGAAGGTCGACAAGCTGTTCACCACGATCCGCGCGAACGGCCGCGAGTACACCTACGAGGAAGTCGCGCGCGGGTGCAGTGAACTGAGCGGCGGTACGTTCTCCAAGACGTACGTCTGGCAGCTGCGCACCGGCCAGCGCACCAACCCCACCAAGCGCCACCTGGAGGCCCTCGCGGCGTTCTTCCGGGTGCCGGTGGCCTACTTCTTCGACGACGACACCGCCGACCGCGTCGACTCCCAGCTCGCCCTCGCCTCGGCGATGGGCAACGCGGAGGTCCGTGACATCGCGCTGCGCGCCATGAGCATGGACGACTCCGGCCGCAAGTCGCTGGCCCGCATCATCCGCGAGGTCAGCATGCTGCACGCCACCACGGCCGCGTCGCGCGGCCGGCAGCCGAACCAGCCGGCCGACAGCGAGGAGTAGTGCTCCGGATGCCTTTCCCCTGGCGTGACCGCCACGGCAGAGGGTCTTCCGGGATGAAGGCCCTGCGCCGGCAGTGCCGGGAAAAGCTGGCGTCGTTCGGACTCCCGCCCGCCTACGACCTCCCGCTGCTCTGCGACCACCTGGCCCGGGTACGGGGCCGGGAGATCCAGCTGGTGGCCATGCCGATGGGCACCTCGGGGCCGTGCGGGCTGTGGCTGTCCTTCCCGGGCACGGACTACGTCGTCTACGAGGCGCAGACCAGCCGGCACCACCAGGAACACATCATCGCCCACGAACTGGCCCACATGATCTGCGGCCACCACGGCGTCGGGTTCCCCGGCGACGACTCCGGGACCCACCTCTTCCCGGACCTCGACCCGTCCCTCGTGCAGGACCTGCTGTACCGCGAGAACTACTCGGACGCCCAGGAACAGGAAGCCGAGGTCATGGCATTTCTCCTCGGGGAGGCGCTGCGGGCCGGCACACGCGGGGGCGCGGCCGCGCCCGACCCCAACAGCGTGCTCGGCCGCATCCACGGTTCGCTGAACTGGCGCCGTGAGGACGGTTCATGACGGGCATCACCCACATCCGGTACCCGATCGCCGCGCTCGCCTGCTGGATCGCGTTCGCCTACACCCTCGTACCGCTGCTGCGCGGGCACCGCCGCAACGCGGGGCTGATCGCGCTGTGCGCCTCGTTCGGGTGCCAGGGGATGTACCTGTCCATGTCCACCCCGGCGCGCTGGACGGGCACCCTGTTCGGCACCATCACCTGGTACAACGTCTCGGTCCAGCTGTGGATCATCGCCGTACTGGCCTGCCAGCAGGTCCTGCTCATCCACTGGATACACCCGGCGGCCGAGGCGCGGGTCCGGGCCCGGCGGCGGCTGCTGCTCCTGGCCGCGGTGCCGGTGACGATGGTGGTGCTGTTCTTCCTGGCGACCCTCCAGGGGCCGCCGCGCAACGTCTTCACCCACCCCGGCGACCAGCCGTTCTTCGTCGCCTACCAGGCCGCGTACCTGACCGCGTTCGTGGTCGGCAAGGTCCTGGTGGCCCGCGCCTGCTGGCACTTCGCCAAGCTGACCGACCACGCCTGGGTGCGCCGCGGGCTGCGCATCGCGGCGGCCGGCGCGGTCATCGAGCTGGTCTATCCGGCCGGGCGCTACGCCGACGTCTTCCTCACGCAGTACGGCTGGAACCCGCTGCGCTGGTCCGATGTGTCCCGTAC
The DNA here is from genome assembly GCF_044327805.1 of Streptomyces sp. NPDC018019. NCBI lineage: Bacteria > Bacillati > Actinomycetota > Actinomycetes > Kitasatosporales > Streptomycetaceae > Streptomyces > Streptomyces sp. NPDC018019. The sequence goes on from NZ_JBIRGD010000017.1 coordinate 74,501, forward strand.
GACGCTGACCATCGGCATGGTCCTCAACATCGTCGGCTGGACCGCCCCGCTGTGGGGGCCGCGGGTCTCCGCCGCCCGCAGCTGGCTGGCCGACTACCGCAGTTACCGGCTGCTGCGCCCGCTGTGGCAGGCGCTGCACCAGGCTCATCCGGAGATCTCCCTGCCGTCCAGCACCGGCAGCGATCTGTCCGCCCTGTACGACCTGCGCTTCCATCTGCACCGCCGGGTGATCGAGATCCGGGACGGCTGTCTGGCGCTGCGCGCGCACCACGGTGATCCGGGCGCGTTGCTGATGCCGGGTCAGGGGGCCGCCGCGGAGCGGCACGCGGAGGTGGAGGCGGCGCACATCGCGGCGGCGCTGGCGGCCGGGCCCCGGCCGCCGGGGCCCGGGGCGGACGATGCCGCCGCCGCGGAGGGACCGGCGGGCCCGGACGGGGTGCCGGCCCCCGCCGCGGCGGGCGGTCCGGACTTCTCCGCCGATGTGGCGTGGCTGGTCGAGGTGTCCCGTGCGTTCGCGCGGGTGCGGCCAGCGGTGGCCCGGGCCGGACGCTGACCGTACGGCCCGGGCCCGCGGGTGCGCTATCCGGCGAACGGCACGACGGGCAGCCCCTGGGCGATCCCGGGCACCACGAACAGGTTGCCGGCCTCCGGCTCTACGTCGCCCAGGTCCCGGCGGGCCGAGGTGACGTAGAGGTCGGTCAGGTCCGGTCCGCCGAAGGCGCAGGCGCTGGTCAGCGAGGCGGGGAAGGTGATCTCGCGGTCCAGCCGGCCGTCCGGGGCGTAGCGGCGGACCGCGCCGCCGCGGAAGAGCGCCACCCAGACACCGCCGTCGGTGTCGGTGCACATGCCGTCCGGCAGGCCGTCGGTGCCGGTGACGTCGGTCAGCACACGGCGGTTGGCCGCCTTGCCGGTGTCCGGGTCGTAGTCGAAGACGTCGATGCGGCGGGTCGGGGTGTCCACGTAGTACATGCGGGTGCCGTCCGGGCTCCAGGTGATGCCGTTGCTCAGCCGGATGCCGGTGGCCGCGGTGTGCGCGGTGCCGTCGGCGTCGATCCGCGCCAGCCAGCCGGGCGCGGTCTCCCCGGCGATGGTGCCCACCCACAGGCGGCCCCGGCCGTCGGTGTTCGCGTCGTTGCCGCGCACGCCCTGCTCCGACCACTCGGTCAGCCACCGCCGGGTCCCGTCCGGGCCGGTCACCGCGACGCCGTCGCGCAGGCTCAGGACGAGACCGCCGTCGGCCCGGGGCAGCGCCGCCGCCACCGGCTGGTCGACCTCGGTGACCGTGTCGGCGCCGTCGGCGGGGCGGTAGCGGTGGATCCCGCCGTTGTTCATGTCCACCCACAGCAGCGTGCCGTCCCGGGCGTCCCAGGTCGGGCATTCCGCAAAGTGCGCCCGTACGGCCAGGGCCACTTCAACACTCACAGTGCACATTCTCCTCGGAACGGGGTTCGCGGGCCGGGGCGCCGCTCCCGGAACCGGGCCGGGAGCGGCGCCGGTTCATCCGGTCAGTACGGGGCCGAGCGCGTCCATCAGCACCGTCGTGCCGTCCCCGTCGAGGACGTCGACGACCGGCAGGCCCAGGGAGCGCAGGCTGGCCACGTTCTCCCGGCCGCGGGTGGCGACGGCGACGACCGGGGCGCCGCCCAGCTCCTCGACGATGCGTATCTCGCTGCGCGGGTCGTGCACGGGCAGGTGCTCCCAGTGGTAGCGCTGCGCGCGGCGCGGGTCGTGCACGAAGACCACCGCGTCGGGCTGGGAGCCCTGGAGGATGGCGGTGGCCAGGCCGCCGAAGGCGGGGTGCAGCACGGACGCCTGGCCCTTGATGATCAGCAGGTCGTGCCGGGGATCGGCGCGCTGCACCAGGTGCTCGACGAGCCCGGCCGCCTGGAAGACGGGGGTGCGGTCGATGATCGCGCCTTCCGTGCAGCCGGCCAGCAGGCAGGTCTGGCCGGTGCCGATGTATCCGGAGTCGATACCGCGCGCCTGGGCCTCCCGGTGCAATTGGAGGGCGACGGTCCGCTTTCCCACGACACAGTCGCTGCCCGCCACGTGCACGAGTTTGGCGCGATTGCGCCGCTGCCGCCCGGAATACTTCGGCAACTCGTCGTACGGGCGGCGGACATCGACCAGCTGCTGGCCGTCCGCCGTCTTTTCGGCGAATTCCGTGTGCCGCAGCTGGAGGTGGAGGCAGGAAATGACGTGCAGGCCGTTGCGGACGGCGGTGGCGATCTGGTCCCACCAGAAATCCGGCAGGTCCCCGGGCTGCCGCGGCGCGTGCCGCACCTCGCCGTCCACGACCTCGACGTGGTCGGACTCGGTCATCGCCACCACCAGCGCTTCCGGCTGGTGACGCAGGGCCTCCTCCAGCGAGGAGACGACCGGGACGTCGGTGCCGGGCACCACGGACGCCGTACTGCCGGACGTGTGCAGGCGGTCGACGACCGCCACCGTTTCGAGGACGGTGCTGTGCCGCAGCACCCCTTGCGCCGTCTTGCCTTCGAGAAGGCCGAAAACCCCGTCGGCGAAGAGCACGGAACGGAGTGGAAGCCGCGGAAACCCGGAAAGGACCATACCCGGAACCCTACCCACCGGAACTCGCGCGCGGAATGCCGGTGATGACCTTGCCGAAAGCCGGCCGGTGGCCGGGGAAAGACTCCCGGCCGCATTCCGCGCGGCTTCGGCGGCGGCGGGACGGCGGGGGCACGGCGGTGGCCCGCACGCGCCGCCGTCCGCCCGTACCACCACCGCGTTTCGGTGACGGCGCGTCACATACCCGGCCCGCTGACCGCCGCTTCCCCGGCGAAGGTCCTGCTCTCCATCAGGAACTCGGCCAGGGCGCCGTCGTGCGGCAGGCCGGGGCGGGACCAGTGGGTGGGGACGGCGCCCCAGTGGACGTTGCGGATCAGTGGGCTCGCGAGGCATTCCCGTACGAGGTCCGCGTCCTCGCTCAGCACCGTGAGGGCCAGCGTGCGGCCGAACGCGGCGGGGCGCAGCTCGGGACCCCAGGGCGCCACGGCCGCGTACGGGAAGGGCAGTTCGACGCCGAACCGCGGGTCCCGCGCGCTGTCGAGGGGGACGACGACCGGCCGCAGGACGGCGCTGCCGTCCCCCAGGTCGGCGAGGAACCGTTCGGCGGGATCCGTGCCCGGCCCGGACTCCGGGTGCGCCCCGGACACCAGGTGCGGCCCGGCTGTATCGTGCAGCTGCCGCGCGAGGCGGCGGGCCTCGTCCAGTGGCCGGACGGGCAGGGCCGCGTCGGCGTGGTCCGGCGGCAGCAGCGGCAGGCGGGCGAGCCGTTCGGCCAGGGCGTGCGCGAGTGCCGGAGCGTCGTCCTCGCACAGGACGGCGCTGGCGTTGAGGCACTGCACCCCGGCGTCGGCGGCGACCGAGTCGGCGACGGTGTCCAGATGGGCGCGCCAGGGCACGTCCCGGGTGATCAGGACCTTGGAGCGGCCGGGGCCCTGCGCGAGCACCCGCCGGCTGTCGGCGTGGCGGGCGACGACGCCGTCACCGCCGTAGACCAGCCCGAGGTCGGCCTGCTCGACGAGGGCGTCCGCGTGCTCATGGGTGGTCGGCAGCAGCGCCGTGTACCCGGGGGTGAGACCGGCCTCCCGCAGGGCCCGGACCAGCCGTCGCGGGGTGAACGGGTCGCGCTGGGAGGGGCGTACGGCCACCCGGTGGCCGAGGGCGAGGGCGCCGAGCCACTCCAGGTGGGTGGCCGGGTGGTTGCCGGGCGCCAGGACACCGAGCACGTCTCCCCTGCGTGCCCACACCGCCGTCGCACCGGCACGCGTCCGGCCCGCGGCGGGCGGGCCGCCGAGGGGCAGGTCGGCAAGGGGTACGGCTCCGGTGGGGCGCTGCGCGGCCAGGGTGTCCGCCGCGGCGCGCCCGGTGCGTGCCACCGCGTCGAGGGTGCGGCGGGCGACGGCGGCGGGCAGCCCGGAGACCAGCGCCTGGCGGCGGCAGTAGGCGTCCGGGGTCTCGCCGTCGAGGGTCGCCGTGGCGAACAGCTCCCCGGCCCGCGCCAGGGCCGCGAGGCGGTCTTCCGTGGGCTGTTCGGGGGCGGCGCGCATCTCGTTGATCACCTGGCGGATCAGCAGGGGCGGCGCGAGGGAGAGTTCGCCGGCCGGGCGGCCGGTGACGTCGGTCAGGGTGGTGCGGTGGGCGGAGCGGTACGGTCCGGTGGGCCGCTCGACGTCGATGTCGCAGCCGGTGCCGTCCGGGGTGTCCGCCAGGTCGCCGGCCACCTCAGTACACCCCCTCGATGATCTTCGTGTGGCCGTCGGTGAAGGGCTGCACGTCGGCCACGCCGTCGCCCGCGTAGCCCGGCACCGGCGCGACGCGGATCGCGGTGTCCCGTTCGAGGACGTGCGGCAGCAGCACCTCCGGGCTGAGCTGGCGCATGCACACCCGGCCGCGCTCGCCGTACGCCACCTCGCGCGAGAGGTCGTCCGGGTCGAGCAGGGACAGGTGCACGTACGGCTGGAAGCTCTGGAAGACGCACGGGTGGGGGTCGCCGGGCGCCGCGGGCCGCTGAGGCGCCGCGCCCATCATCGTGTTGCCGTACAGACCGCTGACGGCCGCGTCGGGGAAGACCTCGGCGGACAGCAGCCGGAGCGTCTCGGGGTCGATCGAGGTGCTGCCCCACAGGATGCCGCGCACCTGGTCGCGGACGAGGCCGGCGAGCCGCGGGCGTTCGGCGATCGCCTCCAGGAGGGGCGGGGTCGCGTACAGCAGGGAGACGCGCTGCGAGGCGAGGACCCGTTCGGCCTGGTCGAGGATGTGGTCGACGTAGTGCCGGGCGATGTCGGTGTGGCCGTCCTTCAGGCACCGGCGCACCCAGCGCGGGTCGAGGTCGACCGGGAAGAAGACCGCGCCGCGCAGCCGGGCGAGGCCGCGCACCGCCTCGGCGACGACGTGCGGGCCGGTGGGGCCGAGGAAGAGCAGGTTGCCGTCGTGCGAGGGGAAGCCGTGCTCGTCGAGGACCTCGGACCACCAGCGGGTGTTGCGGTCCCACTGGCCGAGGTCGACGATCCGCTTGGGGGCGCCGGTGGTGCCGCCGCTCTCCCAGACGGACGGCAGCCTGCCGAGGCCGCGCAGCCCGGCGGGCATCAGGTCCTCGACCGGCAGGTCCCGCCACTCGGCGCTGACGTTGGGGAAGCGGTTCAGGTCGGCGACGGTGGTGATGTCCTTGCGCGGGTCGAAGGGCAGCGAGGCGGCGCGCTCCACCCAGAACCGGGAGCCGGTGGCCGGGTCGAAGTGCCACTCCATGGCCGCGGCCACGACGGCGTCGGGGGACGGCAGTTCGTGCCAGGGCGTGCCGAGTACGGCATCCACGTCGCGCATGCTGGTTCACCTCTCTGCTGGCTGCGTGCGGTCGGGCGCCGGGCGGTCCCGGCGGCCCGGGCGGCGACGGCCACGGGACACCGGCTCCCGGTCCGGGTGCGCGGCGGCGTCCGGCCCCCGGTGTCTCCGGCCCGTCGGGCCCGTCCGGTGAGATCCACCCGATCATGGGATGTTTGTCGGTGCAATGCGGCCCGGGTCATTCCGGCTTGAAGCGCACGGGGGCTGGCTTGAACCGGGTCCCCGCTGATGACCGCGTGGAGACCGGCTCCCGCCGGACCCGCCCCGCGGATTCCGCTTCCGCGTCTTCCGGGGCGCGGCAGGTACGGCCGGGCCCCGTACGCCTCAGCGCCTGGTCGCGCGCAACGCGAACATCAGCGGGACATGCGGCTGCCGCGGAGGCAGCCGCCACCAGCCGTTGTCCGCCTGCTCCATCGCCGCGAAGCGCTTCCAGGGCAGCAGGTCCGTCTCCCGCAGCAGGTCCACCGTCAGCCCCGCGCCGATCACCGCGCCGACCGTCTCCCCCAGCCCGTGCCGCCACTCGTAACTGGTCGTCGCGCCCTCCACGGGCGGCCCGTCGGTGTACGTGTACGGCGTGTCGCTGCGGATGGCGCCCCGGCCCGCCAAGTAGTCGTGGGCGAGCAGCAGTTGTTCGTCCCCCGGAGCGCGGTCCGGGTCCGGTACGGCGCCCAGGGAGTTGAGCAGCGGGTGGAACTCGACCACGTACAGCGTGCCGCCCGGCCGCAGCAGCCCGGCGATCACCTGCGCCCAGCGGGACAGGTCGGGCAGGTAGCAGAGCGCGCCCTTGCCCGTGTAGACCACGTCGAAGCGGCGGCCGTCCAGCGCCTCGGCGGCCCGGTGCACATCGGCCTGCACGAACTCGATGTCCCGTCCGGCGTCCGCCGCCAGCCGGCGCGCCTGCGCCACGGCCGCGCCGGAGAAGTCCAGGCCCACGGTGTGCGCGGCGCCCCGCTCGGCGAACGCCTGCGTCTCGGTGCCCAGGTGGCACTGGAGGTGCAGGACATCCCGCCCTTCCAGGGGCCCGAGGTCGTCCCACTCGAAGGGGGCGAACCAGTCGTCGGCGGTGCGCGAGCCGTCCAGGCCGTAGAAGTCGCTGGCCACGTGCACCGGCGTACGGGCATCCCAGTTCGCCTGGTTGGCGCGCAGCATGGCCTCGGTCGTCGGGACGCCGCCCCCGGGAAGTGTGCTGTCCTCAGTAGTCACACCGGTCTCCCTACCCGGCGGCCCGCGAACGGATGCCCGATACAGAGCGCCGCGCGTCAGGTACGCGGCGTTGCCGTGCGTCTGTCCCGGCGAGGAGGTGTGTGCGGTGTATCCACCGAAGAACTTCGACATCGGGTGGCCGGATCTCGCGTACGGGATGGCGGCCTGCGCCCGCGGCGGGGATGCCGACCGGTGGGCGGCTGCCGTGGAACGGCGGTTCGCTGACGGGTGCATGGAAAGGGGGGCGGCGGACGGCGGCGCGCGGGCCGCGGGCGGGGGTGCCGGAGACGAGCGCTGTCTGGCAGCGCTGTCGGTGCGCAGCGCGCTGGATCTGGCGCTGGCCGCCGCCTCGCTGCCGCGCGGCAGCGAGGTGCTGATGTCCGCCGTCACGATCCCCGACATGTGGCGCATCGTCATGGAACACGGTCTGGTGCCGGTCCCGGTGGACCTCGACGCGGGCACGCTGCTGCCGACCGCCGAGCAGTGGGCGGCAGCCGCCACCGAGCGGACGCGGGCCGTCGTCGTCGCCCACCTCTTCGGCACCCAGGCCCCGCTGGGGCCGCTGGCGGAGCTGGCCGCACGGCGCGGCTGGCTGCTGGTCGAGGACTGCGCCCAGGCATACAGCGGCCCGGACTTCCGGGGCAGCCCGGGCGCGGACGTGTCGCTGTTCAGCTTCGGCCCGATCAAGACGGCGACGGCGCTGGGCGGCGCGGTGGCCGTCGTACGGAATCCGGGTCTGCTGGCGGCGATGCGCGCGCTGCACAGGGAGTGGCCGGTACAGGGGCAGGACGCGCAGGCCCGCCGGGTCGCCAAGTACGCGCTGCTGGCACTGCTCACCGCACGGCCGGTCTACACCGGCCTGGTGGCCGCCGCCGGGCTGCTGGGGCGCGACCACGCGAGCGGCTTGCAGAGCACGGTGGGTGCCTTCGCCGGTACGGAGCTCCTGCCCGCGATCCGGCAGCGCCCCGGCCCCGCGCTGCTCGACCTGCTGGACCGGCGGCTGCGCGCTCCGGACACGACGCGGACGGTGGCCGGGCGGGCGGCGGTGGCCCGGCGGCTCGCGGCCCGCCTGCCGGACCCGTCGCTGGTGTACGGCGCGAGCGCACCGGTGCACACGTACTGGCTGTGCGCCGTCCCCACCCGGGACCCCGACGCGACCATCGCCCGCCTGCGCTCCGTGGGCTTCGACGCCGCGCGCCCGGCCTCCCTGGGCGCCGTACCGGCACCACCCGGCCGCCGGCAGGGCGCGCGGACCGCCGCCCACCTCGTACGGCACGCCGTCTGCCTGCCGCTACGCCCCGGTATGCCGGAACGGGCGCTGGCCCGGATGGCGGCCGTCCTCGACCCGGAGGACTGGGGCCCGAAACCGTGACCCCGCCAGACCGTCGCCCCACCGGCCCCGCCCCCCCAGGCCGCCGCGCCCAGAACGACGCATGGCCACCGTCCCCCTCCGGCACGAACTCCTCCGCCTCCACGACGAGCCCGCCGGCCGTGATCCACTCCCGGTACGCCTGCCTGCCGGAATGGCTCCACCACATGGGAGCACCGGCACCGAGCCAGTTCTCCTCGGTCCCGGTCCAGGCGCCGTGACCGGTGATCGCGAGCAGACTGCCGCCTGGCCGGAGCCACCGGGCCGACGACGTACTCGACCTGGGGTGCGGGTGCGGGCCCCGTCGCGCGGGCCCTGAGTGCCGCCGGGCATGCCGTGACCGGTGTGGACCTGAGTGAGGTGCAGGTCCGGCGGGCCCGGGAACTCGTGCCGCTCGACGAACAGCCCGTCCTGCTGTTCCGCGTCGCCGGTGCCAGGGGCCCGTCACTCCCCCAGGCCACCCATTCTCCGGTACACCGAGCGCAGCAGTTGGTCCTTGGCCGGGCCGGTCACCTTCCAGCACAGGTGCCACTCCGTCGGTGAGGCGACGGTGAAGTCGCCCTCGTAGCGGTCGGCGGCGCAGGGGTGGTGGGTGGTCCAGTGGCCGGTGCGGAGGTCGAGGTCGTGGAAGGGACGGCCGTCGGCGAAGGTGACGGTGGCGGTGCCGTCGGGGTGGGGGTGCAGGCGCAGGGTGCGGGTCGCCGGGGCGGTGGTGCCGTTCCAGGTCAGTTCGCCCTCTTCGGCATGGAGGAGGGCGGTGCCCTCGTCGGGGTCCTCGGGGCGGAAGTGCGCGGTGCCGTGGAAGGTGCCCTGCGTACCGGTGCGGACGTCGAGCACGGTGCGGTCGACGGACCACCGTCCGGCCAGGTACGCGGCGGTGTCCGGGACCGGGTGCCGGCCGCCGGGTGCGGGCGTGCCGTCGTGCTCTGTCGACATGGCGTCATTGTCCCCGGTGGCGGCTCCGGAGCGGTGGGCGGGCCGCCGGACAATTGCGGTGCGGGCGCGTCCGCCGGGTCAGTAGGGTGCCGCGGGGCCGGGGTGCGGGGCCGGTCCGGACGACGAGGAGCACGAGGAGACGGTGTGGGCGCAGTGGGCGGCGGGTCCGGGACACGCCGGGCGCGACAGGTGCTGGTCTTCGATGCCGACGACACGTTGTGGGAGAACAACGTGATCTTCGAGCGGGTCATCGAGGAGTTCCTGACCTGGCTGGACCATCCGGAGCTGGGCCGGGACGGCGTACGGGCCCTGCTGGACGAGATCGAGGCCGCCAACGCCGCGGTGCACGGCTACGGCAGCAAGGTGTTCCTGCGCAGCCTCGGCGAGTGCGTACGGCAGGTTCGGCGGCGGTCGGCGAGCGAGGCGGAGCTGGCCCGGATCGCCGGCTGGGCGCGGGCCTTCGAGGCGGACGAGGTGGAACTGATCCCCGGGGTCGCCGAGACGCTGGCGGAGCTGGCCGGGCGGCACGAGTTGCTGCTGCTGACCAAGGGCGAGGCGGCGGAGCAGCGCCGGAAGGTGGAGGTCTCGCGGCTGGCCCACCACTTCCGGGATGTGCGCATCGTGCCGGAGAAGAACGTCGGCACCTACCGGGAGCTGGTGCGGTCGCACGGGCTGACCGCGTCGGTCACCTGGATGATCGGGAACTCCCCCAAGTCGGACATCCTGCCGGCCCGGGAAGCGGGCCTGAACGCGGTGTTCATCCCGAACGACAACACGTGGGTGCTGGAGCACGGTGTGCTGGACCCGGCCGACGAGAAGGTGCTCCACCTGGAGAAGTTCGGCGAGTTGCTGCGGCACTTCTAGCGGAGGTTGCTCGCCGCTGCGGGGCGGCGCATGGCGGGTGCCGTGCGCCGCCCGGTGTCACTTCGGTTCGGTGTCACTTCGGTTCGGTGTCACTTCGGTTCGGTGTCACTTCGGTTCGGTATCAGATCGGCTAGGTATCAAATCCGTTCGGTTTCGGGCCCGTTCGGCATCACATCGGTTCGGTGTCGGTCAGTTCACCGTCCAGCGCGAGCCAGCGGGTGATGCCGATCTCGCGGAGGAACGCCACGTCGTGGCTGACCACGATCAGCGCGCCCCGGTAGGAGTCGAGGGCCGTGACGAGCTGGCGTACCGAGGCCATGTCGAGGTTGTTCGTGGGCTCGTCCAGCATCAGGAGCCGGGGCGCGGGCTCGGCCAGCATCAGGGCCGCGAGGGTGGCCCGGAAGCGTTCGCCGCCGGAGAGCGTGCCCGCCCGCTGGTCGGCGCGGGCGCCCTTGAACAGGAACCGCGCCAGCCGGGCCCGCACCACGTTGTTGGTGGCGTCCGGGGCGAACCGCGCGACGTTCTCGGCGACGGTCAGCCCGTCGTCGAGGACGTCCAGCCGCTGCGGCAGGAAGCGGTGCGGTACGTGGATCTCCGCCTCGCCCTCCTCGGGCGGGATCTCGCCCGCGAGCGTCCGCAGCAGCGTGGTCTTGCCGGAGCCGTTGCGTCCGGTGAGCGCGACCCGCTCCGGGCCGCGCAGCTCGATGTCGGCGTACGCGCCGTAGCGGGCCCGCAGGCCCCGTACGGTCAGCACGCCGCGGCCCGGCGGCACATCGGTGAGCGGCAGGTCGACGCGGATCTCGTCGTCGTCCCGCACCGCCTCGGCGGCCTCGCCCAGCCGCTCCCTGGCCTCCTTGAGCTTCTCGGCGTGCAGGCTGCGGTGCTTGCCGGCCGAGACCTCGGCGGCGGCCTTGCGCGCGTTCATGACGATCTTCGGCTCGCGCTTCTGGGCGTACATCTTGTTGCCGTACCGGACCCGGCGCGCCAGCTTCACGTGCGCATCGGCCAGTTCACGCTTCTGCCGCGCCACGTCGGCCTCGGCGACCCGCAGCATGCGCTCGGCCGCCTCCTGCTCGACGGCGAGCGCCTGTTCGTAGGCGGTGAAGTTGCCGCCGTACCAGTGGACCTCGCCGCCGCGCAGGTCGGCGATGCGGTCGACCCGGTCGAGCAGTTCGCGGTCGTGGCTGACCACGACCAGGACGCCGGACCAGCCCTCCACCGCGGCGTAGAGCCTGCGGCGGGCGGCCAGGTCCAGGTTGTTGGTCGGCTCGTCCAGCAGGAGCACGTCCGGGCGGCGCAGCAGCAGCGCGGCCAGCCGCAGCAGGACGGACTCGCCGCCGGAGACCTCGCCGATGGTGCGGTCGAGGTCGATGGCGTGCAGGCCGAGCTGGTCGAGGGTGGCGCGGGCGCGCTCCTCGACGTCCCAGTCGTCGCCGACGGCGGTGAAGTTGGCCTCGCTGACGTCGCCGTCCTCGATGGCGTGCAGGGCGGCGCGGGTCCCGGCGATGCCGAGGGCCGCGTCCACCCGCAGCGCGGTGTCCAGGGCGGCGTTCTGCGGCAGGTAGCCGACCTCGCCGGCGACCTTCACGGTCCCTTCGGCGGGCTCCAGCTCTCCGGCGAAGAGCTTCAACAGGGTCGACTTTCCTGCGCCGTTGAGACCGATGAGGCCGGTACGTCCGGGGCCGACGGTCAGGTCGAAGTCCTCCAGGACGGGCGTGCCGTCGGGCCAGGCGAAGCCGAGGCCGGCACAGACGATGGCGGCGGCGGTGGTGGAAGAGGTGGTCATACGGGTCTCCTCGATGCGCGTGGCAGAACAGGGACAGCGCGGGAGACACCACGGGAAGGTCCACGAGAGCCGGGCGGCGGCACCGGGAGCGGTGGGCCGGGGGCGGGCGGGCCGTGTTTGCGGATCGCCGAGGTCGCGGACAGGCCGCACGACGGGTGCCGGGCGCGCTCTTCGCGCGCTGTCGCACCTCGCGCCGTGGGCGCGGTGTCTCATGACCTCAGACGAGCAACGGCCTTCTCCAATCGACGGCAATGGGGCCGAGAAGAACGGTACGGCGGGCGCCGCGAAAAGGCAAACGCTATTTCTGTTGCGTTTGCTGTCGCCCCCCAAGAGCCCGCCCCGCGCCCGGCCCCGGAGCCGGTCGGGGCAGCACCACCGCCCCGCGCCCTGCCCCGCCGTCAGTCTCGCGCGTGAAGCCGTACCCGGGCCGGGCCGGTCGCCTGGAGGGTGATCCCGGCGGTGAGCGGCACGTCCCGGTCGACCGCCGTCAGCTCGTACGAGCGCAGCAGCACGGCCGCCGCCAGGACCGACTCCAACATCGAGAAATGCTGCCCGATGCACGCCCGCGGGCCGCCGCCGAACGGGAACCACGCGTAGCGGTGGCGCGCCGCCTCGCGCTCCGGGGTGAACCGCCGCGGGTCGAAGCGCTCCGGGTCCTCCCACAGGCCGGGGTGCCGGTGGGTCACCCACGGCGAGACGATCACGTCGGCCCCGGCCGGGATCCGGTGCCCGCCGATCTCGGTGGCCGCGACGCCGCGCCGGCTGACCACGGGCGCCGCCGGGTACAGCCGCATGGCCTCCTTGAGGGCCATCGTCAGCCGCGGCAGCCGCTCCAGGTCGGCGGCGTCCGGTGCGCGGTCCCCCAGGACGGCGTCGATCTCCGCCCGTACCAGCGCCTGTTCCTCCGGGTGCCGGGCGAGCAGGTGGAGGGTGAAGGCCAGGGACGTCGCGGTCGTCTCGTGTCCGGCCAGCAGGAAGACCAGCACCTGGTCGCGCAGTTCGGTGGCGTCCAGGCTGCCGTCCGCCGCGTTGCCCGCGCGGGTCAGCAGCGTGAGCAGGTCGGTGCCGTCGCCGGACTCCCCGGCGGCCCGCCGCTCGGCCACGATCCGGTCGCAGACCGCGTGCAGTTCGGCGGTCGCGGCGGCGGCCCGGCGGTTGGCCGGGGTGGGCCAGTGGCGCGGCGGGTTGCGGGGCGAGAAGCCGCGCCGCACCACGTACGTGTTGATCACCGGGAAGCAGCGGTGCACGGTGGCGACCGCGGCCTCCACGTCCGTGCCGAACAGGATGCGGGAGACCGTGCGCAGCGCGAGCCGGTTCATCTCGCCCACCAGGTCCACCGTGCCGCCGGGCGGCGTCCGCCAGCGCTCCGCGACGGCCTGCGCCTCCGCCGAGACGGCCGCCGCGTAGTCGTCCACCCGGCGCTTGGTGAACAGCGGCTGCACGATCCGCCGCTGGCGCAGGTAGTCGGCGTCCTGGCTGGTGAGCAGGCCGTTGCCGAAGGACTGCCGGACCTCTTCGTAGAACGGGTGGTCCTTGCGGAAGTTGGCGGCCTCGGCGGCCAGGATGCGCTGGCTTCCCTCGGGCGAGAACACCCCGTAGAAGACGCTGCGCAGGCCGGGCGGACCCGCCGTGAAGCGCACCAGGTCGCCGTGGTCGCGCCGGGCGCGCGCGAAGGTGTCGAGCGTGCTGCGCCGCAGGTCGAACATCGAGCCCAGGAACGGGACTCCTTTGGGTCCCGGTATCGCCGGGCCGGTTCGTATGGTGAGGGTCATGAGGCCGATACCTACCCCACGTAGCATGGGCCGAATGATCAACAAGCGTGCCGGCCGCCAGCCCGCCGAAACCCCCTGCCGCGTCACGGTCTGCCGCGGCTGCTGCTGCGGTGATCCGCGCAAGGTCCCGGGCGTGGACCACGCGGCGCAGATCCCGCGGCTGCGGGCCGCGCTGGCGGGCGCGGCGGAGGTCCGCGCCTCGGAGTGCCTGGACGTCTGCGACCAGGCCAACGTCGTCGTGGTCCAGCCGTCCCGCGCGGGCCGGGCGGCGGGCGGGCGCCCGGTGTGGCTGGGCCTGGTCAACGACGACGCGGCGCTGGACGACGTGGCCGCCTGGATCCGCGCCGGCGGCCCCGGCCTGGCGGAGCCGCCGGGGGTGCTGGATCTGTACACGTTCACCGTGTCACGGCGGGTGCGGGAGGCGCTGGAGGGCTGAGCACGGGCATCTGGCCCGGGGCCGGACTTGGCCCGGGGGCTTCGTCCCCGCCACCCTTGGGTAAGCCCCCGCCGGGGGGACGATCACGTTCGATTCGCCCAGTAGGCACGCAGCCCGCCTCGGCTCACCTCCGCCCGCCTCGGCAACGCGGACCGGGGTTCCCTCCGCCCCGGATACGGCCGTTGCCGGAGCGACCGCCTGGACGCGGTGGAACATCGCGGAACACGGTGGAACACGGCGGCGCCCGGCCGGCGTCCTGCGGCATGATGGTGATCATGACGGAGGAACGCCTGCCCGAGGCGGCAGAGGTGGCCCGGCTGGCCCAGGAGGCCGTGCCCGGCGTGGGCGCCGCCGACGTCCGGCCCATCGGTGAAGGCGGCGACCACGCGTCCTGGTGGGTGGGACCGGATCATGTGGCGCGGTGCGCGCTCGGCTTTGGTGGGTCGGAGCGGCTGCGCCGGGAGGTCGCGCTGCGCGAGCTGATCGGCGGGCGGACCGGCGTTCCGGTGCCGGTGAGCGTGGCGAGCGGGGACTGGGCCCGGGGGCGCGCGTTCACCCTCGACACCCGGCTGGACGGGGTTTCCGCCGAGCGGCGCCCGGTCCCGGCGGCGGGCGAAGCCGATCTCGTACGGCTGCTCGTCCAGCTCGCGCAGGTGCCCGTGGCGGACGCCGAGGCGCTGGGCGTACCGCCGGAGGCCCCGCGCAACATGCCCGGTCTGCTGCGCCGGGCCTCGGCGGCGGCGGAAGCCGTGGCGGCGCGCGGCGAGTTCGACGGGGCGTGGCTGCCACGGCTGCGCGTGCCAGGGGCGGAAGCCGCGACGGCTCCCGGCACCCTGGTGCACAACGACCTCAAGGGCGAGCACCTGCTCGTGACCGAGGACGGGCGGATCGGCGGCGTGCTGGACTGGACGGACGCGGTGACCGGCGACTCCGCCGAGGACGTCGCCGGGCTCGCGATCTCGGTCGGCGCCGTGGCCGCCGTACGGATCGCGACGGCCGCCGGGTTCGGCCCCGGCGCGTACGCCCGCGCGCTGCAACTGGCCCGCTGCGACACGCTGACGCTCCTCTCCGACCGGCTCCGCGGCCTGGACGACAGCCCCTTGCCGCTGCTGCGCACGCAGTTGCGGAGGGCGTGGGAGCCGACGGCCCTGGACGGGCCGGAAGGCGCCTGATCCGCTTACGTCCCCTGGCCGTGGCAGTGCCCGCCCCCGCCGCTCTCGCGCGGCAGGTCGAGCGTCGGGTTCCGGTCGAAGAACCCGGTCGGCCGCAGCGTGAAGCCGCAGCGGTCGACCGGCATGACCGGCCAGTCCTCCGGCCGCGGCAGGTGCGTCGGCCCGAAGCAGTGCCAGAGCGTCAGGGCGGTGTTCTCCAGGGACTCGCCGGGGCGCGACCACTCGGTGACACCCGCGCCGCCGGGGTGCTGGTTGGGGTGGTCGCCGTCCGGGAAGCGGCGGTCGGGGGCGCTCCGGGTGACCCACAGGTGTTTGGTGGCGTAGGCGACCCGGGCGGCGACCGGTGAGCCGGGCCGGGCGAGCAGCGTGGGGCCGGCCGGCTGCGGGGTCAGGGTGTAGGCGACCGGCTGTCCGGTCCGGTTGCGGGCGGCGGGGTTGGTGATCCGCCAGCGGCGCCCGGCGGCCGGGTCGGCCAGCCGTCCCGCCTCGCCGGAGTCGGTGACGGGGGTGGCGCGGACGGTGAAGGCGTTGCCGTTGGGGTTGTCCGGGCCCATGGGGAGCGGGACGACATCGACCTCCTCCACCGTGTTCGCGTGGCCGTCCACCGCCGGGTCCAGCCGGGCGCAGAACAGATGCTGGTGGTACGGAGCCTGGAGGCCGGGGGCCACCTCGGTGGCGTACGGGGACACGGTGCCCGGTGCGGACGCCGAGGTCTGCACCAGGCCGGTGGACTTGACCTCGAACTCGATGCCGCCGTCCTGGTAGAGGTACCAGTAGAAGCCGTAGTCGTAGTTGCCCAGCGTGGCGATCCAGGAGACGACCAGGCGGCGGGAGCGGCGGCTCTCCGCGGTGAAGTCGTCGAACATGTTGCTGTGTTTCCACAGGAGGCCGTGGTCCTCCTCGTGGATGCAGATGGCGTTGGGCAGCGTCTGCGGGACACCGTGGTCGTCGGGGACGACGGCGTCCACGTACACGATCTCGCCGAGGCAGTCGCAGCCCAGCCGCAGCGCGTTGGCGTTGCGGCCGAGGGTGTACTCGCCGACGTCCAGGTAGCAGATCCAGTTGCGGTCCGCGCCGGGGTCGGCGTACGGGACGGCCATCTCGGCCAGCGAGGCGCGGTGCAGCACGGGGCGTACGCGGTCGCCGTCGCGGACGGACAGCTCGTGCAGAACCAGGCCCTCGCGGGCATTGAAGTCCAGCCGCAGCGACCAGTTCTGCCAGGTCAGGCGGTGTCCGTCCAGGGTGAAGGAGGGGCCGGCGGGCTGGCTGATCTCCAGGGGCCTGAGGTCGGTGCGCGCGGGCCCGTTGAACTCGGCCTCGTAGCGTCCGCATTCCGCCGGGACCGGCACCGCTCCGGTGTCGATGAGCCGGATGACCCGCCGTTCGGTGAGGTCCACGTCGGCGACCAGGCCGCCCACGGGGTGCGCGAACGGGTTGTCGGCGGTGTCGCAGCGCAAGAACGTCAGCGAGCGCAGCATCCGGCGCCCGGTCTCCTCGGCGCGGCCGAAGTTGCCGGCGGCCAGCGGGGCGCAGACGGCGAGCGTGGTGTCGGTGATGCCGCGCTCGGCCATGGCCGTGCGCCAGCCCGGGTCGGCCTTGACGATCTCGTCGCAGCGCTCGTACTCCTCGAAGAGGATGGGCGGCCGGCCGTCCGCCGCCGGGTCCAGGTCGCGGTGTGCGAGCAGCACCCGGGCGGTCACGTCGACCACCGCCTCGGAGCCGGCTCCGGTCGCGGTGTCCAGGAGGGTGACGCGCAGCCGCCGGACGACCGGGTCCCCGGGGCGGTGGGCGGCCACGGTGTGCCGGTCCGGTTCGTCCGGCAGGATCAGCGGGAAGCGGGTGGTGTCCCCCACCAGCCCCGCGTCGTCCAGGACCACGCGGGCGGCGGTGATCTCCGCGGCGGTGAGCGGGTCCAGCGGGTGCGGGGCGGTGGCGCTCTGCCGTCCGGACGGCCGCGGTACGGGGGCGTCTTCCCGTCCGGGCGGCCGCGGGGTGGTGGCCGTCGTGTCCGCCGGTCCGGACGGCCGGGGGCCCCTCGCGCTGTCTGCCATCGGTCAGCTCTCCTCACGCGGGGTCGACGGGGACGGCGCGCTCGCCGCCTTCTCCAATTGGAACGCCTCGTTGCCCAGACCGATGCGGGCGTGCGTCCGCGGGCGCCGGGCCCGCAGCACGCGCCCGTGGACCAGCCCGACCACGGCCGCCAGGCCGATGACGCCGGGCAGCACCCAGTTCAGCACCGAGCCCGCCGCGGCGCTGACCAGCACGCCGAAGTCCTTGACCGCGTACACCAGAACGGTCAGCAGGCCGAGCGCGGCCAGCCCGGCGGCCAGCAGCCGCCCCGCCTGCGCCCGGGCCGCGCCGCGCCGTACGAAGAAGGCGATGACGGCCACCGACGCGGTCGCCATCAGCACGATCACGCCGAGCGCGCCCACGTTGCCGCCCCAGGTGAACAGCTTCAGTACGGGGGTGGTGGGGTCCCCGGCGGGCGTCCGGTCGGTGAGCGCGAAGGCGGCCACGACGACGAGCGAGATGACGGACTGGAGCAGCGAGCCGAGCGCGGGCGCGCCGCTGGACCTGGCGGTGCGGCCGAGCGCCGCGGGCAGCAGGCCCTCGCGGCCCATGGCGAAGGCGTAGCGGGCCACCACGTTGTGGAAGCTGAGCATCGAGGCGAAGATGCCGGTCACGAAGAACACGTGCAAAAGGTCGGTGAAGGTGCCGCCGAGCCGCGGCGCGGTGAGCGCGAAGACCAGGTTGGGGCCTTCCCGGCCCGCGGTGGCCACGACGTGGTCCGGCCCGGTGGCGACGCCGATCAGCCAGGAGCTGAGCGCGAAGAAGACCGCGACGAAGCCGACGGCGAGGAACATCACCCGGGCCACCACGGTCTGCGGCCGGCTGGTCTCCTCGGCGTAGACGGGGGCCTGTTCGAAGCCGACGAACGCGGCGACGGCGAAGCACAGCGCGGTGCCCAGGCCCGCGCCGCCGAGGGTGGCCGGGTCGAAGGCGTGCAGCGTCAGGCCCTGCGGGCCCGGCCGGGCCGCGAAGGCGAGGTCGAAGACGACGATCAGCACGACCTCGATGGCGAGCAGGACGCCCAGCACCTTGGCGTTCAGGTCGATCTTCAGCGCGCCGAGCACACCGATGACCAGGACGCCGAGCAGGGCGGGCACCCACCAGGCGACGGTGACGCCCAGGTGCTTGCCGAGCAGCCCGGAGACCTCGAAGCCGAAGATGCCGTAGATGCCGAACTGGAGGGCGCTGTAGGCGGCGAGCGCGACGAAGGAGGCGCCGGCGCCGGCCGTGCCGCCGAGGCCGCGCGCGATGTACGCGTAGAAGGCGCCGGCGTTGTGGACGTGCCGGCTCATCTCCGCGTAGCCGACGCTGAACAGCGCCATCACCACACCCAGGATGACGAAGAGCAGCGGCTGCCCGACGATGCCCATGACCTGGTACGTGGTGACCATGACGCCGGCGACCACCATCAGGGGCGCGCTGGCGGCCAGCACGGACAGCAGCAGGCCCGGCGTGCCGATGCGCCCGGCGCGCAGGGCCCGCTCCTGGCCCTTGAACGTACTGATCTCGCCGGGGCCGTCCGGTCTGCCCATGCGTCCCGGATTGCCCTTGTTTCCCGTACTGCTCGTCAGCATGGCGCGGAGGTGTCCTTTCCGTGGAGCGCGGAGACGGGGGTGGCGCGTGGTGCTGCGTACGTCGTGCGGGCGCCGGGCGCGGCCGGGGGCCGGACGGGCCGGGCGCCGGGGTCAAGCGGTGCTGAAGGCGGTGTCCCGGGCGGCCTTGAACGCCTTCCGGGCGTCCCGGTCCGGGTAGGACCACGGTGCGGCGGTGACGTGCGGGCCGATGCGGTGGAAGAGCGCGGCGGCCTCGGCCATCCTTCCCTCGTGGTACTTGGCGTGGGCGAGGAAGTTGAGGTCCACCTTGCGCCGCGGGTGGTCCTCGCCCTCCCATTCCAGCCACCAGTCGAAGGCCGCCTTCATGACCTGGCGCGCGCGGCGGGTGGACCAGTGGCCGGAGGCGGCCGGGTCCGCGGGTTCGAGTCCGGCGGCGGCCAGCGCGCGGTAGCGCTCCGCGTGCGCGACGACAGGCAGGATCGCCAGCGGCGAGTCGGCGGGGGCCTGTTCGGCGGCCCAGTACGCGAAGTCGTAGACCTGGTGCAGCGGGTCGGCGGCGCCGCCCTGCTGCTGCTCGGCCAGGCAGGCGGCCATCAGGTGGTGGGCGTGGTGGTGGTCCGGGTGCCGGGCCCGTACCTGGTCGAAGGCGTGCTCGCGTTCGTCGGGGGTGCCGGTGCGGCGGGCGAGGAGCAGCATGCCCAGCCACGGCGTCGGGTCGCGGGGCGCCATGTCGGCGGCGAGGCGGCAGGCTTCGCGGGCCGCGTCCGCACTGCTCCTGCCGCGCAGCGCCTGGAAGACGAGGGCGCAGCCGAGCAGGGCGGCGGCGTCGGCGCTGTCGGGTTCGGCGAGCCGCCAGTCCCCGGCCCAGGCGGCGCTGGCCGGGCCCTCGGCGAGCACCACCAGCCGGTGGCCGCGCAGGTCCCAGTCGGTTCCGGTGTCGGCCAGCAGGGTCCGTACCCGGGCCCAGCGGCCGTGCGCCAGGGCGTCCACGGAGGCGGCGAGGTCGGCGTCGTCCAGGGCCGGGTCGAGGACCAGCGCGTCCTTGCGGCGGGACCGGCCCAGCGGTGGGGGTGGGGGCGGGGGCGGGGTCACAGGCAGGAACACTCCACGACGCGCTTCACCTCCGGACGCGCGCCGCGTCCGGGCGCGTGTGTGCAGAATCGGTGGACTGATCGACACCGAACGGTCACGCACAGCAAACCGGCAGGCACAGCTTCGCGTCAAGGCTGTACCGAGAATGGCCGGAATACCAACTGCCTTGCCTGTCAACGCACTTGTCAACAAGCCGGCGGCGGCCGCGCCCGGGCGCCCCGGTCACATCGCCGCCGTCACCCCACCGCCTTGGCCGCCGTCCGCCCCGCCGTACGGCCCGAGAAGATGCAGCCGCCCAGGAAGGTGCCCTCCAGCGACCGGTAGCCGTGCACCCCGCCACCGCCGAAGCCCGCCGCCTCACCCGCCGCGTACACGCCGGACAGGGGCTCGCCGCCCTCGGTCAGCACCCGGGAGGACAGGTCCGTCTCCAGACCGCCGAGCGTCTTGCGGGTGAGGATGCTCAGCCGTACGGCGATCAGCGGACCGGCCTTCGGGTCCAGCAGCCGGTGCGGGGGCGCGGTGCGGATCAGCCGGTCGCCCAGGTACTTGCGGGCGCCGCGCACGGCGGTGACCTGGAGGTCCTTGGTGAAGGAGTTGCTGATCTCGCGGTCCCGGGCGACGATTTCGCGGCGCAGCGCGGCCTCGTCGATCAGCGGTTCCTTGGTCAGCTGGTTCATCCGCCGTACCAGGTCGCCGAGCGAGCGCTCGACGATGAAGTCCGCGCCCCGGTCCATGAACGCCTGGACCGGTGCCGGGGCGCCGGGCAGCGCCCGCCCCAGCACGTCGCGGACGCTGCGCCCGGTCAGGTCCGGGTTCTGCTCGGACCCGGAAAGGGTGAACTCCTTCTCGATGATCTTCCGGGTGAGCACGAACCAGGTGTGGTCGTGGCCGGTGCGCATGATGTGTTCGAGGGTGCCGAGGGTGTCGAAGCCGGGGAAGAGCGGTACCGGCAGCCGGTTGCCGCGCGCGTCCAGCCACAGCGGGGACGGCCCGGACAGGATGCGGATGCCGTGCCGGGGCCAGACCGGGTTCCAGTTGTCGATGCCCTCGGTATAGTGCCACATCCGGTCCCGGTTGATGATCCGGCCGCCGGCGGCCTCGGTGACGCCAAGCATCAGACCGTCCACGTGGGCGGGCACCCCGGACAGCATCCGCTCCGGCGGCCGGCCCAGCCGTTCGGGCCAGTTGGCGCGCACCAGGTCGTGGTTGCCGCCGATGCCGCCCGAGGTGACGACCACGGCCTGGGCGCGCAGTTCGAAGGCACCGACGGTCTCCCGGCTGCTGGGCATGCCGCGCCCGGCGTCCGACGGCTCCAGGATGTCGCCGGTGACGGTGTCGACGGTGCCCGCGCTGCGCGCCAGGCCGGTGACGCGGTGCCGGAAGCGCAGCTCCACCAGGCCGCGCGCCACCCCGGCCCGCACCCGCCGCGCGAACGGCTCGACCAGGCCAGGGCCGGTGCCCCAGGTGATGTGGAAGCGGGGTACGGAGTTGCCGTGCCCGGTCGCCTGGTAGCCGCCGCGCTCGGCCCAGCCGACGACCGGGAAGAACCGTACGCCCTGCCGGTGCAGCCAGGCGCGCTTCTCCCCCGCCGCGAAGTCCACGTACGCCTCGGCCCACTTGCGCGGCCAGTGGTCCTCCGGGCGGTCGAAGCCGGCCGCGCCGAGCCAGTCCTGCCAGGCCAGCTCGTGGCTGTCGCGGATGCGCAGCCGGCGCTGCTCGGGCGAGTCGACGAGGAAGAGGCCGCCGAAGGACCAGTGCGCCTGGCCGCCGAGGCCGCCGGCCGGTTCCTGGTCCAGGAGGATCACCTTGCGGCCGGCCTCGGCCAGCTCCGCGGTGGCCGCGAGGCCCGCCAGGCCCGCTCCGATCACGATCACGTCAGCGTCGTAGGCCATGCCCGCCCGTTTCCCTCCTCGCCGCGGCACCGGAGGCCCCGGCCGCCGTCGTGGGTACCGATCCTCAGTGCGGGCACGCAGCGCGTCAACCGCGGGTTCGGGTGGCACACCGACGGGGTACCCGGGCGTGCCCGGTGTCGGCGGGCGGGCGGCGGGCGGCGGCACGGCTCGCCATCCTCGGCCAAGTCCCCGTCTCCCCGCCCGACTTGAGGTGCGTGACGTGACGGTGTTCCTGCTGGCCGTGAGCGCGGCCGGCTGTCTGGGCTGCGGATTCGTGCTCCAGCAGAACGCGGCCCAGCGGGCCCCGATGCAGGACTTCCTCTCCCTGCGGCTGCTGCTCGACCTGGCGCGGATGCCGCGCCGGCCGGCCTCGGCTTCATGGTCGCCGGCATGGCGCTGGGCGCGGCGGCGCTGGGCCTGGGCGAGGTCACCCTCGTCGAACCGCTGCTGGCCACGAACCTGCTGTTCGCGATGGCCCTGTCCCGGCGCCTCACCCGGCAGCGGCTGGGCCGGCGGGGCGGGGGCGGTCTGTGGCTGCTGGCGGGCGGCGTG
The DNA here is from genome assembly GCF_044327805.1 of Streptomyces sp. NPDC018019. NCBI lineage: Bacteria > Bacillati > Actinomycetota > Actinomycetes > Kitasatosporales > Streptomycetaceae > Streptomyces > Streptomyces sp. NPDC018019. Next base: position 96,562 of record NZ_JBIRGD010000017.1, read on the forward strand.
ACAGTGTTCATCGTGGCCGGCGAGCCGCACGGCGGCCGGAGCCTCACCCGGTCCGCTGCGGCACTGGCTGGTCATGGGCGCGGTGCTGGGCCTCGCGCTGCTGCTGGCGGCCTGCGCCAAGCGGGTGCGGATGAGCCGGGAGGCGGCGCTGCTGGGCGTCGCGGCCGGACTGCTGTACGGCCTCCAGGACGCCCTGACCCGGATCAGCGGCGAGCGGTTCGGGCGCGGCGGCTGGCCGGCGCTGCTCACCGGCTGGGAACCGTACGCGGTGCTCGCGCTGGGCGTGCTCGCGCTGGTGCTGGTCCAGAGCGCCTTCGAGACGGCGCCCCCGCGCATGTCGCTGCCCGCCCTGACGGCGGCCCAGCCGCTGGCGGGCATCGTGTGCGGGGTCGGTTTCCTGGGCGACCGGCTGAACCTGACCGCCGGGGCGCTCGCCTGGGAGGCGGCCGGACTGGCCGCGGTGGTGGGTGGCATCGTGCTGATCGGCCGTCGTCCGGCGATGCCGGCGGGGGTGACCGGGCGGCTGGAGCGGGTGCCGATGGTGCGCGGGTGGGGTGAGAGGTGACGGGCGGTGGACGGGGTGTCGGGCGGGCGCCCGGCGCGGGTCCGGTTGTCATGTACTCGACATGAAGAGCCCGTTGTGAGAGACCCCTTGACCAGCAGAAACAAGCCCCGGGACCCCTTCCACTTCACGGACGCGGCGCGATACCTCTTCCTACGAACCCCACACAAGCCACCTGAAGAGTGAGGCATGCCATGAACGACGCCCGACCTGCCCCCGAAAGCGCCCAGGACGCGGACGCCTGGTACGTCGACGACCGCTGCACCAACTGCGATGTCGCCCGGCAGCTCGCCCCGGGGCTGATCATCGAGACCCACGGACGCTCCGAAGTGGTCCGGCAGCCACGGGACGCGACGGAGGAACGGCTGCTGCACGCCGCCGCGTTCGCCTGCCCGACCCGCTCCATCCGGCGGCCCGGCCACCGCCTGGCCCCGGAGCTGGACCCGTTCCCGATGCCGCTCGGCGACGGCGACGTACTGCTGTGCGGGCACAACTCGCAGCACACCGCCGGGGCCAACGCCTACCTCCTGCGGCGCCCCGGCGGGACGCTGATGATGGTGGACACACCACGCTGGAGCGAACCGCTGGCCGCCCGGTACGAGGCCCTCGGCCCGGTCACCGACGTCCTGCTCACCCACCGGGACCACGCGGCACACGGCCGCCGGTACGCCGACCGCCTCGGGGCCCGGCTGTGGATCCACGAAGGCGACCTGGACGCCGCGCCGGACGCCGACCGCGTACTGCGCGGCACGCGGAGCGTGGAGATCGGCGACGGCGTGCTCGCCCATCCGCTGCCCGGCCACACCCCGGGCAGCGTGCTCTACGTCGCCGACGAGCGGTACTGCTTCAGCGGGGACAGCTTCTACTGGTCGCGCACGACCGGCGACGTCGAGGTGGCGGACAGCGTCACCTGGTACTCGATCGAGGAGTTGGCCGCCTCCCTGGCCCGCACCGCCGTCGGCCTGCGCTTCGAGTGGCTGCTGCCCGGCCACGGCGACCGGATGCACCTGCCCGCCGCCGACATGGCCGACCGCGTACGGCGGCTCGCCGCGCGCACCCGGGAACTGCGCCCGCGGCCGGTCGACTTCACGGCCGTGCGCTGGTGAGGGCCGTGGCCGTCCCTCGACGGCTAATAATGTCCAGCATTAGAGTGCGCGCATGGCGAGAGCGTCGGGAGCCGCGACCCGGGAGAAGCTGCTGCGCGCCGCGGAGGAGCTTTTCGCGGCGCACGGCGTCGACGGGGCGCAGACGCGGGACATCGTGCGGCTGGCCGGGCAGGGCAACCCGTCGGCCGTGCAGTACCACTTCGGTTCGCGGGCCGGGCTGCTGGCCGCCGTGATGGCCGGGCGGCTGGCCCGTACGGAAGCGGTGCTCGCGCCCGCGCTGGCGGCGGTGGAGGCCCGGTCCGGCGCGGCCGGGCCCGATCCGCGGGCCCTGGTCGGCGCGCTGGTCACCGCCGAGGCGACCCAGCTGCGCGACGACCGGGGCCGCCGCTGCCTGCGCATCTCCGCCCAGTTGACCCACGAGAGCGGCGTCCGCACCCGCACCCCGCATCCGACGCTGGCGGGCACCGCGACCTGGCGGCTGATCGGCCTGGTGGAGGACGCGCTCGCCGCGGCGGGCCTGCCCGAGGCACTGCGGCTGGAGCGGATCGAGCTGGCGCTGACGCTGATCGGCGCGGCGCTGGCCGACCGCGCCCGGCAGCACCTGGCCGGCGTCCGGCCGCTGACCTGCGAGGAGTTCTTCCTCGCCGATCTCACCGGCAGCACGGTGGCGTTCCTGCTGGCCCCCGCCGCCGCCCCGTACCCGTAGCCGGACCGGACCCGCACGCCGCACCACCCCCTTCCCCCAGGCGAGGAGCCGACCATGCCCGACCTGCACGGCAAGACCATCATCATCACCGGCGGGGCCCGCGGCCTGGGAGCCGCTGCCGCCGAGCAGGCGGTCGCGGCCGGCGCGCACGTCGTGCTCACCGACGTGCTGGAGGAGGAGGGCCGGGCGACGGCGGAACGGCTCGGCGAGCGCGCCCGGTTCCTCGTGCACGACGTAACCTCGGAGGACGGCTGGCAGCGGGCCGCCGACTTCACGACGGCCACCTTCGGCGGCATCGACGGGCTGGTGAACAACGCGGGCATAGCCACCGGGCAGCCGCTGGACTCGATCTCGGTGGACTTCTTCCGCAAGGTCCTCGACGTGAACCTGACCGGTGTCTTCATCGGCATGAAGACCGTGATCCCGGCGATGCGCGAGCGCGGCGCGGGCTCGATCGTGAACATCTCCTCGGCGGCGGGCCTCATGGGCCTGGCCCTGACCGGCGGTTACGGTGCCTCGAAGTGGGGCGTGCGGGGCCTGACGAAGATCGGCTCGGTGGAGCTGGGCACGGACCGGATCCGGGTGAACTCGGTACACCCCGGTATGACCCACACCCCGATGACCGCGCAGGCGGGCATCGAGAAGGGCGCGGGCAAGTACCCGAACACGCCGATGGGGCGGGTCGGCGAGGCCGAGGAGGTCGCGGGGGCGGTGGTCTTCCTGCTGTCCGACGCGGCGTCCTACGTCACCGGGGCCGAGCTGGCGGTGGACGGCGGCTGGACCGCAGGGCCGACGGTCCGTTACGTGATGGGGCGGTGACGCGCGCCGCCGGGCCCGCCGCGCCGCGGTACCGGCGGGCTGGTTGCATGGGGCCATGGAAGCCATGGAGCCACAGCAACCGCTGAACGCGGACGAGATCGTCGACGTCGTCGACGAGAGCGACGAGGTCGTGGGGCAGGCCCGGCGCGGCGACGCCTACGCCCACCGGCTGCGCACCCGGTGCGCGTTCGTCCTCGCCCGGGACGCCCAGGACCGGATCTTCGTGCACCGGCGCACCGCGCAGAAGCTGGTCTTCCCCTCGCACTACGACATGTTCGTCGGCGGCGTGGTCGGCGCGGGCGAGACGTACGACGCGACGGCGCTGCGCGAGGCGGAGGAGGAGCTGGGCGTGACGGGCCTGCCGCAGCCGGTCCCGCTGTTCAGGTTCCTGTACGAGACGCCGGAGCACACCTGGTGGTCGGCGGTCTACGAGGTGCGCTGCACGCTGCCCGTACGGCCGCAGGAGTCGGAGGTGGCCTGGCACGCCTTCCTCACCGAGGAGGAACTCGCGCGGCGCATCCCGCAGTGGGAGTGGACGCCGGACGGCATGGCCGCCTGGCAGCGGCTGCTGGAGTGGCGGGCCGCGCGGGAGCGGTAGCGGCGGCGAGCTCCCGCGCGCGACAGGGGAAGGCGAGCAGCCGGACGGCATGCTTCCGCCGGCGACACGGGACGGCGGGCCGCGGGACGGCACCGCGTAGGGTTCTGGCCATGATCCTCACCGACAGGCTGCGGTCGATCGGCGCGGGCGTACGGCTGTGGTTCACGCCCGCGCGCGTCCGCGAGGAGGGCCCGACCCCCGACTACCGCTTCTCGCTCGCCAACGAACGCACCTTCCTGGCCTGGCTGCGGACCGGGCTGGCGCTGGTGGGCGGCGGGTTCGCGGTGGACCAGTTCCTGCCCCGGCTGCACGAGGTGCTGCGGGTGACGTGCACGGTGGTCCTGCTGGTGGGCGGCGCGCTGTGCGCGGTACGGGCGGTCAACCACTGGGTGCGCTGCGAGCGGGCGATGCGGCGCGGCGAGGACCTGCCCGCGTCCCGCTTCCCGGCCGTACTGGCGGTTGCCGTGGGCCTGCTCGCGGCGGCGATGGTGGTGCTCGTCGTCCTCGGCTGGACGCGCTGACCGATGGCAGGTACCCCGCCGCGGGAGCGGCCGCGCCCGGCCCGGGACCCGGGGCTGCAACCGGAACGCACCCGGCTCGCCTGGCGGCGCACCACCCTGTCCTGCACGCTGGTCGCCGTCCTCGCGGGCCGTCAGGTGGTGCGGCAGCACGGCCCGGAGCCGGTGGCGGTCGTGGCGGGCGCGCTGGTGCTGGTGGTGTGGATCGCGTTCGTGGCGGCGGCGCATGTCCGGATGCGGGCGATGTGCGACCGCCGGCCGCCGGCCCTGTCCGCCCGTACGGCACTGGCCCTGGCGGCCTGCACCTGCGCGCTGGCGGTGTTCGGCGCGGCGCTCCTCCTCTGAGTGCCGGTGTCCGGGACGGCCCGGCCCGTTCGGGGCCGGGTGACCCACACCCCACACCCACCCTCTGGACGCCATACCGACTAGTCGGCATGATCGTACCGGCCGCCCGACCGGGGCGGCCGTCCCTTCCGTACGGAGGAGCACGATGAGCAACGGCACCCCTCCCCCGCGGTCCGCGCCCCCGGGCCTCGATCTGGCGCGGCTGCGGGACCACTTGGACCGGGAGCGCCCCGGCACGGTGCGGGGCCCCCTGGATGCCGAGCTGATCGAGGGCGGCCGGTCCAACCTCACCTACCGGATCACCGACGGCACCGGCCGATGGGTCGTCCGCCGCCCGCCGCTCGGCCACGTGCTGGCCACCGCGCACGACATGGCGCGCGAGTACCGGGTGATCAGCGCGTTGCACGGGACGGCGGTGCCGGTGCCCGGGACGCTGCTGCTGTGCGAGGACGAGACGGTTCTCGGCGCCCCGTTCTACGTGATGGAGCTGGTGGCGGGCACGCCGTACCGTACGGCGGAGCAGCTCGCCGCGCTGGGCCCGGAGCGGACCCGCGGTGTGGTGCTGTCCCTCGTGGACACGCTGGTGGCACTGCACGCCGTGGACCCCGCGGCGGTCGGCCTCGGCGATTTCGGCCGGCCGGACGGCTTCCTGGAGCGGCAGCTGCGCCGCTGGGGCAAGCAGCTGGCGGCGTCGAGGAACCGCGACCTGCCGGGCATCGACGCGCTGCACGAGGCGCTGGCCGCCACGCTGCCCGCCTCGCCCGCGCCCGCCGTCGTGCACGGCGACTACCGGCTGGACAACGTGCTGGTGGGCGCCGACGACCGGATCACCGCGGTGCTGGACTGGGAGATGTCCACGCTCGGCGACCCGCTGACCGACCTCGGCCTGCTGGTGATGTACAGCGAGCAGGAGGACCTGCCCGGCTCCCCGATCGCCACCACCCGCGGCGCGCCCGGCCATCCGGAGCCGGCCGAACTGATCGAGCGGTACGCGGCCGGGTCCGGCCGGGACGTGTCCGGCGTCGCCTGGTACACGGCGTTCGCCTACTTCAAGCTCGCGGTGATCCTGGAGGGCATCCACTACCGCTTCACGCTCGGGCAGACCGTCGGCGCGGGCTTCGACCGGATCGGCGAGCTGGTGCCGGTCTTCATCGAGCGCGGCCGGGCCGGTCTCGCCACCCTGACGACCACCGAGGAAGGCTGAGGCGGACCGATGGACTTCGCATTCGACGCCCGTACCGAAGAGCTGCGGGCCGGCCTGCTGGCCTTCATGGACGAGCACGTGTACCCGGCCGAGGCGGTCGCCGACGAGCAGCGGGCCGCGCTCGCCTCGCCGTGGGACACCCCGCAGGTCGTGGAGGACCTGAAGGCCGAGGCGCGCAAGCGGGGGCTGTGGAACCTGTTCCTGCCGGACGAGGAGTACGGGGCCGGGCTGACCAACCTCCAGTACGCGCCGCTGGCCGAGATCACCGGCCGCAGTCCGCAGCTGGCGCCCACCGCGCTGAACTGCGCGGCGCCGGACACCGGGAACATGGAGGTGCTGGCGCAGTTCGGCTCCGGGGAGCAGAAGGAGCGGTGGCTGCGGCCGCTGCTGGCGGGCGAGATCCGGTCGGCGTTCGCGATGACCGAGCCCGAGGTGGCCTCCTCGGACGCGACGAACATCGAGACCCGTATCGAGCGGGACGGCGACGCGTACGTCATCAACGGCCGCAAGTGGTACATCTCCGGCGCGATGCACCCGCGGTGCGAGATCTTCATCGTGATGGGCAAGACCGACCCGCACGGCGCGGACGTGCGCCGCCAGCAGTCGATGGTGCTGGTCCCGCGCGACACCCCCGGCCTCGAAGTCCGGCGCGCCATGCGGGTGTACGGCTACGAGGACCACTACCACGGCGGCCATGCCGAGGTGGTCTTCCACGACGTCCGGGTGCCCGCCGCGAACCTGATCGGCGAGGAGGGCGGCGGCTTCGGCATCGCGCAGGCCCGGCTCGGTCCCGGCCGTATCCACCACTGCATGCGGCTGATCGGGATGGCCGAGCGGGCCATCGAGCTGATGTGCCGGCGGGCCCTGTCCCGTACGGCCTTCGGCGAGCCGCTGGCGCGCCAGGGGGTGGTGCAGGAGTGGATCGCGGACGCGCGGGTGGCCGTGGAGCAGCTGCGGCTGCTGGTGCTCAAGACCGCGTGGCTGATGGACACGGTCGGCAACAAGGGTGCGCACACGGAGATCCAGGCCATCAAGATCGCTACACCGCGCACGGTCGTGGACATCCTCGACCGGGCGGTGCAGCTGCACGGCGCGGGCGGCGTCAGCCAGGATTTCCCGCTGGCTGAGCTGTGGGCGGCGGCCCGCACGCTGCGGCTGGCGGACGGGCCGGACGAGGTGCACCAGCGGTCCCTGGCCCGCCGGGAACTGAAGCGCCACAGGTGACCCGGCGCCTTGTGCGGCGCGGTACGGGCCGCCGGACGCAGGCCGGCGGCCCACTGGACCCGCCCCATTTCCCTGACTAGGGTCAGAGAATGGACGCGGCACAGATCGACCAGGTGCGGCGGTTCAACCGCACCGTCACCGCACGCGTGGGCGTACTCCACGACCACTACCTCGGCCTCGACCGGCCCATCGGCGAGGCGCGGCTGCTCTGGGAGATCGGCGAGCGCGGCCAGGACGTACGGCGGCTGCGCGAGCGCCTCGGGCTCGACTCCGGTTACCTGAGCCGGCTGCTCCGGGCCCTGGAGGCCGACGGCCTGGTGACGGTGCGGCCGCAGCCCCGGGACCGGCGGGTGCGCACCGTCCGGCTCACCGAGGCCGGCCGCGCGGAACACGCCGTGCTCGACGGCCGCAGCGACGAGCTGGCCGGCTCCCTGCTGGCGCCCCTCAACTCCGCCCAGCGCGCCCGGCTGGTCGCCGCCATGGCCGAGGTCGAGCGGCTGCTGACCGCCACGACGGTCACGCTCGACGTGGTCGACCCGGACCACTCCGACGCCCGGCACTGCCTGCGGGCCTACTCCACCGAGATGCAGGAGCGGTTCGAGGCCGGTTTCGACCCCGCCCGGAGCCTGCTGCCCGACGCGGGCGAACTCCGGGCGCCCACGGGCCTGTTCCTGGTGGCCCGGCTGCACGGCGCCCCCGTCGGCTGTGCCGGCCTGAAGCTGCCGCCCGGCGCCGCGGCCGAGGTCAAGCGCATGTGGGTGGCTCCCCGGGCCCGCCGGCTCGGCCTCGGCCGCCGGCTGCTGGCCGAGCTGGAGGAACGGGCCGCGGCGCACGGTCGTGCCGTACTCCGCCTGGACACCAACAAGGCGCTCGGCGACGCGATCGGCCTGTACCGCTCCTGCGGCTTCGAGGAAGTCCCGGCCTTCAACGACGAGCCGTACGCCCACCACTGGTTCGAGAAGCGGATCGGCGGGGCCTGAAGGGCCTCGGAGCCGTGCCGGGGGCCCTTACGGCCGCAGCGCCCGCAGCAGCAGGTCGGCGAGGTGGCCGGCGACCTGTTGCGGCGTCAGCGGCCCGTCCTCCCGGTACCAGGTGCCCAGGTGGTGGACCGAGCCGAAGTGGTAGTCCACGACCAGGTCGGCCGGGGTGGCGCTGCTGAACACCCCGGTGCGCTGGCCCTCTTCGACCAGCGCGCGGAACCGTTCGTGGTAGCGCCGCCGCTCGGCCCGTACCTGCTTGTCCTTCTCGGGCGACAGGTGGTGCATCGAGCGGAAGAAGATCTTCGTGTCGTCGAGGTTCTCGATGGTGGTGACCACGACGTCCGCCGCAGCGTCGCGCAGCCGCTGCGCCACCGGCGCGTCGGCGTCCGCGAAATGGTCCAGCCGCTCCTGCTGGAGCCGCAGCACCCGCCCGTACACCTCGTGCAGCAGGTCGTCCTTGGAGCCGAAGTAGTGGTACAGGGCGCCCTTGGTGACGCCCGCGGCCTCGACGATCTCCTGCACGGAGGTGCGGTCGTAGCCCCGCTCCGCGAAGAGCCGGGTGGCGGTGGCCAGCAGCCGCTGTGCCACGGGTTTGGTGTTCCCGGTACTTCCGGTACCCCCGCCGTCCGTCGTGCCGGCCATCGCCCTCACCTGTCCCTCGTGCGTCGTGCGTCGTGCGTGTGCGTCGTGCGGGTGCCTCGTGCCGCCGCCGGGCGCGCCGCGGCGGGTGCGGTCAGCCGCGCCCGCGCAGTTCCCGCCTGAGGATCTTGCCACTGGTCGTCTTCGGCAGTTCGGGCAGGATCTCCACCTGCCGCGGATACTTGTACGCGGCCAGCCGTTCCTTGCAGTATCCGGCCAGTTCGGCCGGTTCCGCGTGCCGGCCGGGCCGCAGGCTCACGTACGCCTTCACCGACTCGCCCCGGTAGGCGTCCGGTACGCCGACCACGGCCGCCTCGCGCACCGCGGGATGGCCGTAGAGCACGTCCTCGACCTCCCGCGGCCACACCTTGAAGCCGGACGCGTTGATCATGTCCTTCTTGCGGTCGACGACGTACAGCCAGCCGTCCCGGTCCATGAAGCCGATGTCGCCAGTGCGCAGTTCACCGTCCGGCAGGGCCTCGGCGGTGGCGTCCGGGCGGCGCCAGTAGCCGGGCACCACCTGCGGGCCGCGCACCGCGATCTCGCCCTGTTCCCCGAACGGCACGTCCCGCCCCTGGCCGTCGATGATCCGTACGACCGTGTCCGGACCCGGCACACCGACCGCAAGCGTGCCGGAGGCCGGGTCGACGGGCGCCTCGCGGCCGGGCGGGACGCTGGCGCAGGGGGCGGTGCACTCGGTCAGCCCGTAGCCGTTGTGCAGGTACGGGCCGAAGTCCGCCCGGAACGTCTCGACCAGCGCGGGCGGCAGCGGCGCGCCGCCGGACGAGAGCGAGGAGAAGGACGCGAAGTGGTCGCGGGTGGCACCGGGCCGGGCCGTCAGCGCGAGGTAGGCGGTGGACGGGCCGACCGTGTAGGCGGGCCGGTGCTCCAGGAAGGCGTCCAGGACCACGTCCGGCTCGAAGCGGTGGGCCAGTGCGAGGGTGCCGGCGTTGGTGAGGCAGGCGGCCAGTTCGCAGACCATGCCGGTGATGTGGAACAGCGGCGCCAGCGCGAAGTACGTCGCGCCGTCGGGCAGCCCGAGACCGGTGCGCTGCCGCTCGGCGTTGTACGCGATGTTGCCGTGGGTGTTGGTGGCGCCCTTGGGGGTGCCGCTGGTGCCGGAGGTGTAGCTGATGAGGGCGATGCCGGCGGCGGACGGCGGCGCCGCACCGGGCGGCTCGCCCTCGTACGCGCGGGCCGCGGCCAGCAGGTCGTCGGCGCCCGCACGCGGACCGAGCCGTTCGCCGCGCAGCACCCGCGCGTCGTCGCGCGTCTGGAAGTCCCGCTCGCAGGCGGTCAGGGCGATCCGTACGGACGGCACGGCGGCGGCCGTGACGCGCAGGAAGGCGTCCCAGGTGTGGTCCGCGCAGACGACCGCGGTGACCTCGGCGTCGGTGAGGACGTGCGTCATCTCGGCGGACTTGTACATGGGATTGACGGGGACGGCGATGCCGCCCGCTTTCCAGACGCCGAGCAGCGCGAGGACGAAGTGCGGGGTGTTCTGGAGCATGACCACCGCGCGGTCGCCGGGCCGGAAGCCGCGCGCCGCCAGGTGCCCGGCCACGCCGTCGCTCAGCGCGTCGGCCTCGGCGTACGACAGGCGGCCGTCGAAGTAGGCGAGGGCGGTGCGGTCCGGGACCCGGCGGGCCGCTTCCCGGAAGGCGTGCAGGGCCGAGGGGTGCGGGTGCACGGGGGCACGCTGGGCCTCGGTGAGCTGGGCCAGCCACGGCTTGTCGGCGTAGGAGGTCATCGGACCGCCCCCTCGCCGGCCGGGGTGGCGGTGGCATCCGGCCGCCCGGCGTCTTCCAGCTTGCGCTGGAGGCGGTTCATCCCGCCCAGCCAGCGCTCGGTGTCGGCCGCCCGCGCGGTGTAGTACTCGCCGACCTCCGGATGCGGCAGCACCAGAAAACGTTCCTCCTCGATGGCCGCGAAGAGCGCGTCGGCCACGGCCGCGGGCTCGATCGCCGTCGGCGTCAGCACCAGTTCCCCGGCGGCCCCGGTGCGCGCGAGCATGTCCGTACGCACCCCCTGCGGACAGATGGCGTGCACGGCTATGCCCCGGTGCCGGTACGTCAGCGCCAGCCACTCCGCGAAGGCGTAAGCGCCGTGCTTGGTGACGCTGTACGGGGCCGCGCCGACCATGGTGAGCAGGCCCGCCGCGGACACCGTGGACACGAACCGGCCCGCGCCGCGCTCCAGCCACCCGGGCAGCAGCGCCCGGGCGGCCCGTACGTGCGCCATCACGTTGACGTCCCAGGCCAGTTCCCAGTCGGCGTCCGGTGCCTCGGGACCGCCGCCGGTGCCGACCCCGGCGTTGGCGCAGAAGATGTCCACCGTGCCGCCGAGGGCGTCGCGGGCCGCCGGCACGACGGTGGAGGCGTCCCCGGGGACGGCCACGGCGCCGGTCTCCCGCGCGGTCGCCTCGGCCTTGGCCGCGTCCAGGTCGTTGACCGCCACGCGCGCCCCTTCGGCGGCGAAGCGGCGGGCCAGTGCGGCACCGATGCCGCCGCCCGCGCCGGTCACCACGACTGTCTTGTCCCGTACGGCTTCCACTGCGGTCTCCCTCGGTCGCCCCTGGCTCGTCCTGACCCGGCTGCCAGGCAGACTAACCAGTCGGTATGCCGGAACGAAAGGGCACGGCACCGCCGTCCGGGCGGGGCCGGAGCGCCGTCGGCCGGGTACGGGACCGAGCGCCTGCCGGGTCCGGCGTGCGGCGCGCCGACCGCCGTCCGCCGCGTTCCCCAGGGGCCCGCCGGGCGTTAGCGTGCGCACGACACGGGCCTGACGGCGGAGGTGGAGGCATGACCCTGTCCAGACGGAATCTGCTGGCCGCGACGGCGGTCACGAGCGTGCTGGGTGCGACGGCGATGACGGGCGAGGCGGCTGCGGCGGGACCGGCGGACGGGTCCCCGACGACCGGTGCGGCGGGCCCCGGAGCGGGTGCCCGCCCCCTGCGGACCCGCACCGGCTTCGACCGCCTCGCCGCCGACGGCTACGCGCTCCTGTCCGGCCGCCGGATCGGCATCGTCACCAACCCCACCGGCGTCACCCCGGACGTACGCCACATCGTGGACGTCATGCACGCCGACGGACGGGTGGACCTGGCCGCCGTCTTCGGCCCCGAGCACGGCTTCCGGGGCACGGCGCAGGCGGGCGGCTCGGAGGGCAGCTACGAGGACCCGGCCACCGGCCTGCCGGTCCACGACACATACGGCAAGAGCGGGCGCGCGCTGGCCGACATCTTCACCCGGTCCGGCGTGGACACCGTCGTCTTCGACATCCAGGATGTCGGGGCGCGCTTCTACACCTACATCTGGACGCTGTACGACTGCATGGTCGCGTCCGTCCTCGCGGGCAAGCGCTTCGTCGTCCTCGACCGCCCCAACCCGGTGACGGGCCGCGCCGCGACCGGCCCCGTACTGGACCGCGCGCAGGCGTCCGGCGTGGGCCGCGAACCGATCGCGCTCGCGCACGGCATGACCGTGGCCGAACTGGCCCTCCTCTTCAACGCCGAGTTCGTGCCACGCGCGGCGGGCCGGGCGGCCGAGCTGGAGACCGTCCTGATGAAAGGCTGGCGGCGGTCCGCGTTCTTCGACGCGACCGGCCTCCCGTGGGTCCCGCCCAGCCCCAACATGCCCACCCCGGACACCGCCCTGGTCTACCCGGGCACCTGCCTCTTCGAAGGCACCAACCTCTCCGAGGGCCGCGGCACCACCCGCCCCTTCGAACTGCTGGGCGCCGACGGCATCGACCGCCGCTGGGCCGCTGCCGCCACCGAACTGGCCACCGGCCTCGGTCTCCCCGGCGTCCGCTTCCGCGAGGCGTACTTCACCCCCGCCTTCTCCAAGTTCCAGGGCAAGACCATCGGCGGCGTCCAGCTCCACGTCCACGACCGCGGAGCCTTCGACCCGGTCCGCACCGGCATCGCCCTTCTGATCACCGCGAAACGGACCTGGCCCGGTTTCGCCTGGCGCCCGGACCACTGGATCGACAAGCTGACCGGCACGCCACACGTCCGCACGATGATCGACGCGGGCGCCGGTGCGGACGAGGTGGCCGAGGCGTGGCAGGACGGTCTGACGGAGTTCCGCCGCATGCGCCGGGAATACCTGCGGTACCGATAGCTCCCCGCAGGGCACGCAACGCGATGTGCGCAATGTGCCCTGGTGGCGCCCGGGACGTACGGCCATGGTGGAGCCGGAGACACCCCGCCCCTCCCGGCCGGAAGGACCACGCCCCCGTGACCACCACGCCGCATTCACCCTCCCCCGCCGTCCAGCTCACCGAACACGCCCTCGCCTACCTCCACTCCGCCGCGCTGCGGGCGGCGGCGCTCCTCGGCGTCGCCGACCACCTGGCCGACGGCCCGCGCACCGCCGAGGAACTCGCCGCCGCCACCGGCGCCGACCCCGCACACCTGCGCCGCGCCCTGCGCCTCCTGGCGACGCGCGACGTCTTCCGCGAGGACGACGCGGGCGCCTTCCACCTCACCCCCGCAGCCGACTCCCTGCGCTCCGACGCCCCGTCCTCCATGCGCGACGCCGTCGTCATGCTCACCGACGACCCGTTCTGGCGCCCGGCCGGACGACTCGCGGACACCGTCCGCGCCGGTCACACCGTCTTCGACGAGATCTTCGGCGCGCCCTACTTCGGCCACCTGGAACGCGTACCGGAAGCGGGCGCCGTCTTCGACACCGGCATGGCCGGCCTGGCCGAGAGCGAGAACGCCCCCGTCGCCGCCGCGTACGCCTTCCCCCCGGAGGGCACGGTCGTGGACGTCGGCGGCGGACGCGGCGGTCTGCTGCGCCAGGTCCTGCTGCGCAACCCGGGCCTGACCGGCATCCTCCACGACCAGGAACCCGTCCTCCGCCACCACACCCTGGACGTCCCCGACCTCACCGGCCGCTGGCGGTCGGCCCCCGGCGACTTCTTCACCGCCGTACCGGCCGGCGCCGACGTCTACCTCCTCAAGCGCATCCTGCACGACTGGAACGACAGCGACTGCGTGCGCATCCTGCGTGCCTGCCGCGCCGCCATGACCCGCCCCGGCAGCCGCCTCCTGGCCATCGACGCGGTCCTGCCCCCGGGCAACGCCCCCCATCCCGGCAAGACCATGGACGTCCTGATGATGACCTCCCTCAACGGCCGCGAACGCGACGAGTCGGCCTTCCACCGTCTCCTCGCCGAAGCGGGCCTGAAACCGGCCCGCACGATTCCGACGGACTCGACGCTGTCGATCGTGGAGGCGGTGGCGGGGTGAGAGCGGCGCCGCCCGCGCCTCGCCGTCTCATTCAACAAGACGCTCCGTCCCATCTATTGACTGGCCCGGCGTCCCGCGTGACAGTGCCGCTCGTGCACAGTGACGCGACATCAGCAGCCACCCCGGCGGAGCGCCCCCCGGCCGCGGAGGCCCCGGTCCGGGGCCGGGAGGCCACCGCTCCGCCCGCCTCCCCGGAGAGCCTCCGCCGGGTGGCCGTGGCCTCCTTCATCGGGACGGCCATCGAGTTCTACGACTTCTACATCTACGGGACGGCTGCCGCCCTGGTGCTCAACCAGGCGTTCTTCCCGACCCTCGACCCGGTCAACGCCACGCTCGCCTCGTTCTCCACCTACGCGGTGGCATTCGCGGCGCGGCCCATCGGGTCGGTGGTGTTCGGGCATTTCGGGGACCGGGTAGGGCGGAAGTCCGTGCTGGTGGCCTCGTTGCTGTTGATGGGGCTGTCGACGGCGCTGGTGGGCCTGCTCCCCGGGTACGGGACCATCGGGGTCTGGGCGCCGCTGCTGCTGATCCTGCTGCGGTTCCTCCAGGGGATCGGGCTGGGCGGCGAGTGGGGCGGCGCCGCGCTGCTGGCGGTGGAGCACGCACCGAAGAAGCGGCGTGGCCTGTATGCGGCGTTTCCCCAACTCGGCCCGCCCGTCGGGTTCTTCGCGGCGACCGGGGTGTTCTGGCTGCTGTCGGCGGCGCTGGACGACGGCGCCTTCCGGTCGTGGGGGTGGCGGGTGCCGTTCCTGCTGTCGTTCCTGCTGGTGGCGGTGGGGCTGTTCGTACGTCTGAAGATCAGCGAGACGCCGGTGTTCGCGAAGGTGATGGACGCGCGGGAGGCGAGCAGGGTACCGGCGTTGGACGTGCTGCGCCGGCACCCGCGCGAGCTGCTGCTCGGCGCGGGCGGCATGATCATCGCGTACGGGCTCTTCTACACCGCCACGACGTACTGCCTGGCCTACGCCACCGGCACGCTCGGCATCTCCCGCAACACGATGCTCGCCCTCTCGCTCGTCGCCTGCCTCTTCCTGGCGGCCGGCACCTGGCTCGCCGCCACCCGCTCGGACGGCATGGG
Source organism: Streptomyces sp. NPDC018019 (assembly GCF_044327805.1). Lineage (NCBI taxonomy): Bacteria > Bacillati > Actinomycetota > Actinomycetes > Kitasatosporales > Streptomycetaceae > Streptomyces > Streptomyces sp. NPDC018019. The sequence goes on from NZ_JBIRGD010000017.1 coordinate 111,601, forward strand.
GCGGCGCAGGCTGGTGCTGGCCGGGACGGTGGCCTCGCTGGTCTGGGGCGTCATCCTCTTCCCGCTGCTGGACACCCGGCAGCCGGTGCTGATCGCGGTGGCGATCGGCGGCGCGCTGTTCTGCATGGGGATCGTGTACGGCCCGATGGGCGCGTACCTGCCGGAGCTGTTCGGCACCACCGTGCGGTATTCGGGCGCCTCGCTGGCGTACAACCTGGGCGGGGTGCTGGGCGGGGCGGTGTCGCCGCTGGTGGCGACCCGGTTGCAGGCGGCCTTCGGGTCGGTGTCCGTGGGGTGGTACGTGACGGCGATGGCGGTGGTGTCGCTGGCGTGCGTACTGGCACTGCCGGAGACCCGGGAGCGGGAACTGGTGGGCTGAGAACCCGGGCACGGCGCCGCGAGCCGGGTACGGGCCGGAGCCCCGCTTGCGGTCCGAAAGCCCGGCCCCTGCCCGGCGGGAATCGGCCGTGCGCGGCGTATGGCCGGATCCGCCCGTCCGCAGGACGATGCCCTGCACAACGCGGCGCGGCCCGGAATCCCGGCCCGGTGAAGGGCCCGGCGCGCCGCTCAGGGGGTCGTCATGACGGATACCTCGGACACCTCGGGCAGCTCCGGCGCAGCGGCGGCCGGGGACATCGGCGTCCAGCCGTACTGGGAGCTGATGTTCGACGCCGACGGCGACCCGGACCCCGCCCGGCGGGACCGGCTGGCGGCCGGGGCGGCACAGCAGCGCGTCACCGACCTGCTGGTCTTCGCGCACGGCTGGAACAACGACCGGTCGATCGCCACGCGGCTGTACGCACGGTTCTTCGCCCCGTTCCCCGCCCTGGTGGGGGCCGGGGTGCGCCTCGGGTACGCCGGGGTGATCTGGCCGGCGATGCGGTTCACGGACGAGCCGATCCCGGACTTCGACCCGGCGGCGGCCGACGCGTCCGCCGCGCCGGGCGGCCCGCCGCTGCTGGACGACGCGACGCTGGGCGCCCTGGCCCGGTGCTACCCCGGCCGCGAGCTGACGCTGCGGCGTCTCCAGGAGCTGCTCGCCGAACGGCCCGGGGCCCGGTCCGCCTTCGACGAGTACGCCCGGCTCGTGCGCGAGCTGGTGTCGGTGCGCGCGGGCAGCCCGGCGGAGCGGCTGGCCGAGGACGCGGGCGCCGGTGTGCCCGCGATGCTCACCGACGACCCGCTCGGGGTGTGCGAGGTCCTGACGGCGGCGCTGGAGAAGTGCGGGCAGCAGGAGCTGTTCGGCGACGGGCTGAAGCGGCTGTGGAACGGCGCGAAGGAGCTGCTGCGGCAGGCGGGTTACTACGGGATGAAGCGGCGGGCGGGCGTGGTGGGCCAGCTGGGGCTGGGCCCGGTGCTCGGCACCCTGGTGAAGAGCGCGCCGGGCGTACGGATCCACCTGATCGGACACAGCTTCGGCGCCCGGCTGGTGGCGTACGCACTGCGCGGCATGCCCGCCGGCGTCACCGGGGTGAAGTCCGTGACCCTGCTGCAAGGGGCGTTCTCGCACTACGCGTTCGCCGCCCGGCTGCCGCACGACCCGGGCCGCGGCGGGGCGCTGAGGGGGGTGCAGCAGCGGGTGGACGGCCCGACGGTCGCCTGCTTCTCGCGGCACGACACGGCACTGGGCATGTTCTACCCGCTGGCCTCCAAGCTCGCCGGCGACTCGGCGGGCTTCCGGGACCTCTTCGACCGCTGGGGGGCGATCGGCCACGACGGCATCCAGGCCGTGGACGGCGCCCAGCGCCTGAAGCTGGGCGCCGCGGTCCCCGGCACGGGCTGTGTGAGCATCGACGCGTCCCCGGTGGTCCGCAACGGGCCGCCGCCCGCCGGCGCGCACAGCGACGTCTGCCACCGGGAACTGGCGCGGGTGGTGCTGGCGGCCGGCCGGATCACCGGGAAGTAGGTCCCCGTACCGGACCGGATGACGCCAAGTTCGGCGGCGGCGCGGATCGACCGCCCGGGGTGTGGGTACCAGGAGTCACCGGTGCCTCTTCCGTGGAGGCCGCCGGTACCGCGTCCCCGTCGGAAGGTGGGCAACCTTAACTTTCTCAAATCCCCACAGATGTACGGTGGGTGATGCACACGAGGCGCGCCGGGCGCCGCGGGGGACACCGGGAGCGAGGGGCGCGACCGGTGCGGCGCACGTGCCGCCACCACACACCCGCAAGACAGTTCGATGGATCCGGTGGGCGGTCCGCTACGTCCATTCTCTGTCCAGTCGGGTCCTCCCCACGGAGGTGGGATGAATTGGCCGGTTTCAGAGCTCTCGCAGAACAGGTGCGCAATCCCCGTCTCGTCGCCACCCAGCGGCGTACGGCACTGCGCAAGTGCCTCGAACGCTTCGCCCCGTACGGGCATCGCGCGACCTGGCATCATCTGTGCACCCGGGCGGGCATCGCGACGCAGGACCGCGAACCCGACCCGGCGCGGCTGGTGGCCGCACTGGAGGAACTGGAGGAGGCCCGCGCCGTCTGGCTCGGGTACGAGCAGGAGTTCGCGGCCCGCAGGCGCCGCGAGAAGCACGACGGCATCCGGCAGCCCAGCGCGCTCGACGACTGGCACCGGCGCACCTGGGGCGGCTGTGACATCGTGCCGTGCGAAGCGCCCCACCGGCATCCGGCGGCGCCGCTGGCCGCGGTGCTGCGCAGCATGATCGACGCCATGGAGGCGGGCACCCCGCGATCGGGCTGCCCGGTCTGCGGCACCGAGCGGTTCGTCTGGCGGACGGACCTGGAACGCTTCCCGATGGCCGGTCCGGTGTGCCAGGAGTGCGGGATCGTGGCGCCGCTCTCGGTGCTGACCCGGGAGGCGCTGGCCCAGTCGCGGCAGTCGTCCCGCGAGCGGCGGCTGTCCGTGGCGGCCTGAGCACGGCCGGGACGCGCCGCCGGGGCGACGGGCGCGCGCGGGTGCGGGGCGGGTGCGGGTGCGGGTGCGGGTGCGGCGAGGGCGTACTTCCCGGAGGTGGATGAACGCTGTACGTTCCGCCTCATGCGTGCGTCCGGCCGTTCCCGTACCGTGGCGCCGCCGGGCTGGAGCCGCTGGCTCGTACCGCCCGCGGCGCTGTCGGTCCACCTCGCCATCGGGCAGGTGTACGCCTGGAGTGTGTTCAAGCCGCCGCTGGAGTCCGCGCTGGGGCTGTCCGGGACGGCCTCCGCGCTCCCCTTCCAGCTGGCCGTCGTCATGCTGGGGCTGTCCGCGGCCTTCGGCGGCACCCTCGTCGAACGCAACGGCCCGCGCTGGGCGATGACCGTCTCGGCGGTCTGCTTCTCCTCGGGCTTCCTGGTGGCGGCGCTCGGGGCGGCCACCCGGCAGTACTGGCTGGTCGTCCTCGGCTACGGCGTCATCGGCGGCGTCGGTCTGGGCATCGGCTACATCTCCCCCGTCTCCACGCTGATCAAGTGGTTCCCGGACCGCCCCGGCACGGCCACCGGCATCGCCATCATGGGTTTCGGCGGCGGCGCCCTGATCGCCTCGCCGTGGTCGGCGTGGCTGCTCGGGGTGCTGGGCGCCGGCCCGGCCGGGATCGCCGGTACGTTCCTGGTGATGGGGCCGGCGTACGCCGTCTTCATGACGCTCGGCGTGCTGCTGGTACGGACACCGCGGCTGCCGTCCGACGGCGCGGACGCCCCCGGCGGACGCCGTACGGCCGATTCCCGCCCGCCGGTCGCCACCGCGCAGGTCTCCGCCCGTAACGCCCTGCGCACCCCGCAGTTCTGGTGCCTGTGGGTGGTGCTGTGCACGAACGTCACGGCGGGCATCGGCATCCTGGAGAAGGCCGCCCCCATGGTCGCCGACTTCTTCGCGCGCAGTTCCACGCCGGTGAGCGCGTCGGCCGCCGCGGGCTTCGTCGGGCTGCTCTCGCTCGCCAACATGCTCGGCCGGATCGTCTGGTCGGCCACCTCCGACCTGGCGGGACGCAAGCACGTCTACCGCCTCTACCTGGGCGCCGGCGCGCTGATGTACCTGCTGATCGCGCTGGCCGGCGATGCGTCCAAGCCGCTGTTCATCGTGTGCGCCGCGGTCCTGCTCTCGTTCTACGGCGGCGGGTTCGCCACCGTGCCCGCCTATCTGACGGACCTGTTCGGCACGTACCAGGTGGGCGCGATCCACGGGCGGCTGCTCACGGCGTGGTCCACCGCGGGCGTGCTCGGGCCGCTGATCGTCAACGCCGTCGCGGACGCCCGCAGGGCCGCCGGGCACACCGGCCCCGCGCTGTACACGACCTCGTTCTTCGTCATGATCGGCCTGCTGGTGGCCGGATTCGCCGCCAACGAGCTGGTGCGGCCGGTGCATCCCCGATACCACGAGCCACCGCCCGCCGGGACCCGGACCGCCTCCCCCGCCGCCCCGAAGGGAGCCGCCCCGTGACCGCCCGCCGCACCGCACTGCTCGTCGTGGCCTGGCTGTGGGTCGGCCTGCCGTTCGGCTACGGCCTTTACGAACTGGCCCTGAAACTGAGACAACTCTTCACGGGCTGAAAGAACACCGCCGGTCCACCCGGGACCGGCCCCCGGAACCCCGAAGGCGGAACCGCATGACCGAGCTGCACGATCTGACCGCCCTGGAGCAGGCCGCCGGCGTGCGGACCGGTGAACTCTCCCCCGTCGAGATCACCGAGCACTACCTGGCCCGCGCCGAGGCCCTGGACGGCACGCTCGGCGCGTACCTCACCCGTACCCCGGAGATCGCCCTCAAGCAGGCGACCGCGGCGGAGGACGGGGCCGCCGCCGCGCGCCGGGACGGCCGGGGGCTGCCGCCGCTGTACGGCGTCCCCGTGCCGGTCAAGGACCTCACCCAGGTCGCCGGCGTGCGCTGCACGATGGGCTCGCGGGCCTTCGCCGACCAGGTGCCCCAGGTGGACGACCACGTCGCCGCGAAACTGCGCCGCGCCGGCACGATCCTGCTCGGCAAGACCAACACCCCCGAATTCGGTTTGCCCTGCTACACGGAGAACCTCCTCGCGCCGCCCGCCCGCACCCCGTGGGACCTGGAGCGTTCGGCGGGCGGTTCGAGCGGCGGGGCCGCCGCCGCGGTGGCCGGCGGGCTGGCCCCGGTGGCGCACGGCAGCGACGGCGGCGGCTCGGTCCGCATCCCCGCCGCGCTCTGCGGGCTGTACGGCATCAAGCCGAGCCGTGGCCTGATCAGCTCCGGCCCGGTGCTCCACGACGTCACCGGCCTCGCCACGTCGGGCCCGCTGGCCCGTACGGTCGCGGACGCGGCCGCGCTGCTGGACGCGATGGCCGGACCGATGCCCGGCGACCCGTACGCGGCGCCCGCTTTGCCGCCCGGTGAGACGTACGCGGCGTACGCCCGGCGCGTCCCGGGACGGCTGCGCATCGGCTGGCTGGCCGAGGCGCCCTTCCCCGACATCGAGGTGCACCCGGACTGCCGGGCCGCCGCCGCGGAGGCGGCCGCGCTCCTCGCGGACCTCGGCCACGAGGTGGAGGAGCTGTCCCTGCCCGCCGACGACACTTCCCGCCACGCCTTCGCCCGCGTCTGGTCGGTGATCGCCGCAAGCCGCCCGCTGCCGCCGGAGCGCGAGGCGGAGCTGCTGCCGCTGACCCGCTACCTGCGCGGGCGCGGCGCGGAGGTCACGGCGGCCGAGTACGCCCGGTCGCTCTACGCGTTCCGGATGCTGGGGCAGCTGATCGCCGACGGTGTGATGCCGCGGGACGGCGGGTTCGACGTGGTGCTGTCCCCGACGGTCGCGCAACCGCCGCCGCGGGTGGGCGAGTTGCGCGACGACGCGGACCCGCGGGCCGAGTTCGCCGCGGTCGGGGCCTTCACCCCGTTCACCCCGCTGTACAACGCCACCGGCCAGCCGGCGGTGAGCGTACCGCTGCACTGGAACGCGGCGGGGCTGCCGATCGGCGTCATGCTGGGCGGGCGCTACGGGGAGGACGCGACGCTCATCGCGCTGTCGGCGCAGCTGGAGCAGGCCCGCCCGTGGGCCGGCCGCAAGCCCGCGGTGTGGTGAGCGCCGGTGTCCGACCCGGCCGGGGAGCAGACACCGGCTCCGAGCGTCAGCGGCGCGCGCAGCGGTCCCCGTCCCGCGCGTCGGCCGTACCGGGTTCTTCCTTGCCGTCCTCGCGACTGCCGGCCCCACGGTCCTTCCGCGGACCGGCCTCCGGCGCGCCGCCGCGCGTCCGGGGCGGTCCGGCGGCCCGGTCCACGCGCAGCCGCAGCGCGCCCGCCCCCTGCTCGCCGAGTTCGTCGTACGGGTTGGACAACGCGCACTTCTGGAGGGAGAGGCAGCCGCAGCCGATGCAGTCGGTCAGCCGGTCGCGCAGCTCGACGAGCTGGGTGATGCGCTCGTCCAGCTCTGCGCGCCAGACTTCGGAGAGCCGGGCCCAGTCCTCCCGGTTGGGGGTGCGCTCGTCGGGCAGTTCGGCGAGCGCGTCGCGGATCACGGCGAGCGGGATGCCGACCCGCTGGGCGGCGCGCACGAAGGCGACCCGGCGCAGCGCGTCGCGGGTGTAGCGGCGCTGGTTGCCGGCCGTACGGGTGCTGCTGATCAGTCCCTTGGACTCGTAGAAGTGCAGGGCGGACACCGCCGCGCCGCTCCGCGCGGAGAGCTGGCCGACCGTGAGCTCGTGGACCTTGTAAGGAAGCTGAGGCACACCACAACCCTATCCGTGGCCATGCCCGATGGGCTGCGGGGATGTGCCCGGCCCCGGGCGGGCGCCGGGGCACGTCACAAGTAGAAGCGGCTGAGCGTCTCGGCCACACACACCGGCTTCTCGCCGCCCTCGCGCTCGACCGTCACCGTCGTCGCGAGCTGCACACCGCCGGACACCTCGGTCACCTCCGCGATCCGGGCGGTGGCGCGCAGCCGGGAGCCGACCGGGACGGGGGCGGGGAAGCGGACCTTGTTGACGCCGTAGTTGAGGCCCATCTGAACGTTGTCGACCCGCAGCAGCTGCGGGACGAGGGCGGGCAGCAGCGCCAGCGTCAGGTAGCCGTGCGCGATGGTGGTGCCGAACGGTCCGCCCGCGGCCCGCTCCGGATCGACGTGTATCCACTGGTGGTCGCCGGTGGCCTCGGCGAACAGGTCGATCCGCTTCTGGTCGATCTCCAGCCAGTCGCTGGTGCCGAGGTCCTCGCCGACCGCGTTCCGCAGCTCGTCGAGCGAGCCGAACACCCGGGGCTGTGCCATGTCCGTATGCCTCCTCAGGTCGCGCGGACGCGGACCGTGACGTCATCGACTAAGCGCTTGCTCAGCATGCTCAGCGGTCCGCCGCCTGTCAATGCCCGCCCGGCACCGCCCGTCGCACCCCGGGGCTCGCCCCCGGCGCCCTCACGGCTGCCGCGCGCCGACCATCCGCAGCACGAGGCCGGCGTACAGGTCGCCCACCTCCTCGGGCGTACGGGCGCCCTCCGCGGAGAACCAGCGGGCCACGTCCACGCACAGCGACAGCACCGCGAGCGTGGTGCCCGGCACGTCGCCGACGGTGAACTCCCCCGCGTCCACGCCGTCCTGGAGGATGCCGCGCAGCGAGCGGTCGGTACGCCGCCGCAGGGCGGCGATCTCGGCGTAGTGCTCCTCGCTCAGCGCCTGGAGCTCGTACTGGATGACCCGGGCGGTGGTGTGGTGCCGGGCGTGCCAGCGCGCGAAGGCGCGGACGGCGGCGCCGAGCCGTTCGGTGGGGCCGCCGTCGGCACCGGCCGCCTCCTCCATGATCCGCAGGGCCTTCTCGTGGCCGATGCCGCTGATCCGGTAGAGCAGCTCTTCCTTGGTCTTGTAGTGGATGTAGAGCGCGGCGGGACTCATGCCGGCCCGGCCCGCGATGTCGCGGGTGGTGGTGGCGTGGTAGCCGCGCTCGGCGAACGCCTGGACGGCGGCACGGACCAGGCGGCGGGCCGCCTCCGGGGACACGTCGGCCCAGTCCTCCGCCGGACCGTCCGCCCGCTCCGCCTCCGTGACCATCGCGCACCCCGATCCTCGGACCGCCACGGGCCATCCGCGACGGACCGAACACCTTACCGCGCCGGTGAGCAAGCGCTTAGAGGCGGCCCGGGCGTACGGAGAGGACACGCGACCGGGCCGGTGCGCGGTCGCACGACCGCGCGGGCCCCGGGGCCTCAGAACGCCGAGACCCCGGTGAGCGCGCGCCCGATGACCAGCTTCTGGATCTGGCTGGTGCCTTCGTACAGCGTCATGACCCGGGCGTCCCGCAGTAGTTTGCCGACCGGGTACTCGTCGATGTAGCCGTAGCCGCCGAAGACCTGGAGCGCGTTGTTCGCGGCGCGCACCGCGGCCTCCGAGGCGAACAGCTTCGCCTTGGACGCCTCGGTGGCGAACGGCTCGCCGCGGTCGATCAGATCGGCGGCCCGCCAGGTCAGCAGGCGCGCGGCGTCCACGTCCACGGCGATGTCGGTGATCAGCTCCTGCACCAGCTGGTGGTGGGCGATGGTGCGGCCGAACTGCTCGCGCTCCGTGGCGTACCCGACGGCGGCGTCCAGCGCGGCCTGCGCGATGCCGACGCAGCCCGCGGCAACCGACATCCGGCCCTTGGCCAGCGCCGACATCGCGACGGAGAACCCCTTGCCCTCCGGGGCCAGCATGGCGTCCGCCGGTATCCGTACGTCCTGGAGGACCAGTTCGGCGGTGGCCTGGCCGCGCAGCCCCAGCTTGCCGTGGATCTCCCGGCGCTCCAGGCCGGGCGTGTCCGTGGGGACGAGGAAGGCGCTGACGCCCCGGTGCCCGGGCACGTCGCCGGTGCGCGCGAAGAGCAGCACCACATCGGCCCAGGTGCCGTTGGTGATGAACATCTTGCTGCCGTTGACGACGTAGGAATCGCCGTCCCGTACGGCACGGGTGGCCAGGCTGCCCGCATCCGATCCGGTGCCGGGCTCGGTGAGGCCGAAGCAGCCGACGGCCTCGCCGGAGGTGAGCGGCGGCAGCCACCGGCGCTTGTGGTCCTCGCCGCCCCAGGCCGCGATGGTCTTGGCGACCAGGCCCAGCGAGACGGAGACGATGCCGCGCACCGCGGAGTCGCCGCGCCCCAGCTCCTCGGTCACCAGCGCGTAGGAGAGGTGGTCGCCGCCGGAACCGCCGTACTCCTCGGGGACGGTCAGGCCCAGGAAGCCCAGCTCGCCGAGTTTCCTCAGCACGGCCCGGTCGACGCGCTCGGCACGGTCCCAGGCGGCGGCGTGCGGCGCGATCTCGCGGTCGACGAAGTCCTTGGCGAGCTGCCGCACGGCAGCCTGCTCCTCGCTCAGCTCCAGGTTCATCACGGCCCCTTGGGGAGGGAGACGGCGGCCGGGCCGTCCGGGGAGCCGGACGGCCGTTAACTACCGCTGCTAGTTTTCGGGCGGCGGCCTCTACTATGTGCGGCATGGCCCGACCCCGCAAGCCCCTGCTGAGCCGGGAGCGCATCGTCACCACGGCGCTCGCGCTCATCGACGCGGAGGGCCTGCCGGCCCTGTCCACCCGGCGGCTCGCCGCCGAGCTGGGCGTCAGCGGGCCGTCCCTGTACAACCACTTCACGACCAAGGACGAGATCCTGGACGCGGTCGCCGACACGGTGATCTCCGAGGTGGACGTGTCGGCCTTCGGCGCGGGCGCGGACTGGCGGACCGGGCTGCTGGCCTGGGCCCGCTCCTACCGCGCGGCGCTCGCCGCGCACCCGAACATCGTGCCCGTCCTCGCCCAGGGGCCCGGCCGCCGTCCGGCCGGACTGAAGATGGCCGACGCGGCCTTCGGCGGCATGGTGGAGGCCGGCTGGCCGCCCGCCCAGGCGACCCGGATCTGCGCCATGGTCCGGTACTTCGTCGCGGGTTCCGCGCTCGGCTCCTTCGCCCGCGGCTTCGTCGCCGACCCGAGCGCGTACGACCCGGCCGCCTACCCGCACCTGGGACAGGCGCACCTGCTCGCGGAGCACCAGCAGCGGGTCGACGAGGGGGCGTTCGAGACCGGACTGCTCGCGCTGGTCGACGGACTGGCGCTGCGCCACCCCGATGCCGGCCCGCCGCCGGAAAAGTAGCTGTAAGGTGCATCCACCCGGGTGGTCCCGGCGCGGTGCACGCACCCGGCGGCGTGCCCCGCCTGCGAGATGGGGAGGACGACGTGCGTGATCCGATCGCCGCGATACGGGACCGGGGCGCCCCGGTGGCCCGGCGCCGCTGGGCGCGGCATGTCCGCCACGTCCTGCGCGGCCAGGCCCAGGTCGACTTCCTGCCGAGCGCGGTCACCGGCGCGGTCTTCTCCGTGGCACTGTGCGCGGCGGGCTGGGCGTACGGCCTCTACGGGCTGCTCGGCACCGCGACGGGCACGGCCACCGCGCACCTGCTCGGCGTGGACCGCGAGCGGATCGCGGCAGGGCTCGAAGGGTTCAACGCCTGCCTGGTGGCCGTCGGTTCGGCGGTCTTCCTCGGCCCCGGCCACCTGTCGACCGTACTGCTCGCGGTGGGCGGCAGCGCGGTGACGACGGTCGTCACCGCCGCCGCGGCACGCGTCCTGGGCACCTGGCGGCTGCCCACCCTCACCCTCCCGTTCTGCCTGGTGGCGAGCGCGCTCACGACCGGCGCGCCGGGGCTCGCGCGCGTCTGGCACCAGGGCGCGGCCCCGGCGGCCCTGCCGCAGGCGGGCGGGCCGCCGTCCGGCCTGTCGTTCACCGGCCTGTGGCACGGGCTGTTCGCCAGCATCTCCCAGATCTTCTTCATGCCGCAGTGGTACGTCGGCGCGCTCTTCCTCGCCGGGCTCTTCGCCGCGAGCCGCACGGCCGGGGCGATGGCCTGCCTGGGCAGCCTGACCGGCACCGGCACCGCCTGGGCGCTGGGCGTCCCGGCGGCGCAGCTCGCCTCCGGCGCGGCGGGCTACAACGCGGTACTGGTCGCGATGGCGCTGTGCGGGGTGTTCCTGCCGGCCGGCCGCCGGACCCTGGCGTACGCGCTGGCGGGCGCGGCCACCGCGACGGCCCTGACCCCGGCCCTGACCGCCCTCACCGCCCCGTCCGGCGGCCACGCCTTCACCTGGCCGTTCGTCCTGACCACCCTCGCCTTCCTGGCGGCGGCCCCGGCGTTTCCGCGACTGACCGGACGCCGCGGGGCGACGCCGTAGACGGCCTCACCCCGCGGAGACCGCTCTCGTCCTGACGTTCCTAGGAAGGGGCCAGGGCTGCCGGGTCCGGCCCCGTGCGCAAGTGCCGCCGCAGGCCCATGTACTGGAGGTCCGCGAACACCGCCACCACCACCGCGCCGATCACCATGAAGGCGGTGCCCAGACCGGTGAGCGGAATGAGGCCGGAGAAGGTCAGCAGCAGCATCGCCACACAGGACAGTGCGTTGCCCACGACGACGGCCGTGGCCGGGCCGGTGGGGACGCGCGGGTAGCCGGCGATGAGGGCGAGGGCCGCGGCACCGCCCAGCATGGCGATGCCGAAGGGTACCGACCAGGTCATCGGCAGGCCCAGGGGGTCGCTGAGCGGCTTGCCGCCGGCGAGCATGACGACGCCGAACGCGGCGGTGCTCCAGCTGTCGGTCCGCAGGGCCGTGCGCAGCAGGTCCGAGCCGGCCGGACCGGCCGCCGGCGCGGGGCGGGCGGCGGTGCCGGCAGCCGTCTTCATGGGGTTCATACACGTCTCCTCGCTCCGTGTGCGGCCCGGCCGGGCCGGGACGACCTGCCCACGACGATGCCGTCACCGGAGCGGTGGCTCAATGACCTCCCGGGTCATGGCGCCGATGACCACGGGCCCCGGGCCGGCGGGGCGGCCCGGCTCAGAAGACGACCAGCGCGCGGCCCCCCTGGCCCTCGCGCATCGCCCGGAACGCGTCGGGGATGCCGTCGAGGCCGATGTGCCCGGTGACCATGCCGGACAGGTCGAGCGCCCCGCTGCGTACGTGTTCGGCGATGCGCGGCAGGTCGGCGGCGGGATCGCTGTTGCCGTAGACGCAGCCGGACAGCGTGCGGCCGAAGTAGAACAGTTCCAGCGCGGAGAAGGTGACCTGCTGGTCCCGGCCGCCGATGCCGACGACGGTGGTACGGCCGCCGCGCCGGGTGGACGACCAGGCCGTCCGGATCGTCTCCGCGCGGCCGACGCACTCGATCGCGACGTCCGCACCGTGCCCGCCGGTGAGGGCGCGGACGTGCTTGGCGGTGTCGTCGGAGGCGACGAGGAACGCGGTGGCGCCCGCGGCGCGGGCCAGTTCCTCCTTGGCCGGGGACGCGTCCACGGCCACGATCGGGCCCGCGCCCGCGATCCGCGCGGCCTGGAGGGTGGCCAGGCCCACACCGCCCGCGCCGAACACCACCACCGACTCCCCCGCCCGGACCCGTGCGCTGTGGTGCACGGCGCCCCACCCGGTGAGCACGGCGCAGCCCAGCAGCGCCGCGTCGGTGAGCGGGACGCCGGGCGGCAGCGGCAGCGCCGCGTGCGCCGGCACGACCGTCTCCTCGGCGAAGACGGCGGTGCCCAGGCCCGGGTAGAGGTCGGTGCCGTCGGCGGCCAGCTTGGCGTACGGGGTGTTCGCGGCCGCCGCGGAGCCCGCGCACAGCCACGGCTCGCCCAGGCCGCAGAAGTGGCAGGCGCCGCAGGACGGCGCCCAGTTCAGGACGACCTGGTCGCCCGGGGCGAGGGTGTCGACGCCCGCGCCGACGGCGGTGACGGTGCCCGCCCCCTCGTGCCCGAGGACGGCGGGCGCGGGCTGCCGCAGCGTCCCGTCGGACAGGGACAGATCGGAGTGGCAGACACCGGCCGCCGCGAGCCGGATGCGCACCTGCCCCGGCCCCGGTCCGGGCAGTTCGATCTCGGCGACCTCCAGCGGGGCGCCCACGGCGGTCAGTACGGCGGCACGGGTCATCCGGACGTGTCTCCCTTTTCTCCCGCTCGGTGCGGGTTCTTCCCCGGTCGGTACGGGCGTGCTCCCGGGCGGTGCCGGGCTTCCTCCCGCGCGGTACGAGTACGGGTGCGGCGGTGGCCGGCGGGCTCAGAGCTGGAGGGACTTGGTCTGGAGGTACTCGGTCAGACCGTGCGGGCCCAGCTCCCGGCCGATGCCGGACTGCTTGTAGCCGCCGAACGGCGCCAGCGGGTTGAACCGCCCGCCGTTGATGTCCACCTGCCCGGTGTCCAGGCGCCGCGCGAAGGCGACCGCCTCGGCCTCGTCGGCGGCCCACACCGCGCCCGCCAGGCCGTAGACCGTGCCGTTGGCGATCCGTGCCGCCTCGTCCTCGTCCGCGTACGGCAGGACCACGACGACCGGGCCGAAGATCTCCTCCTGCGCGATGGACATACCTGGGGTGACGTCGGCGAAGAGCGTCGGGCGGACGTAGTAGCCGCGTTCCCGGCCCTCGGGCGCTTCCGGGCCGCCGGCCACGAGCCGGGCGCCCTCCTCGATGCCGCGCTCGATGTGGCCGCGGACGCGGTCGCGCTGGGCGGCGCTGACGACCGGGCCGAGGCGGCTGGCGCCGTCCAGCGGGTCGCCCGGCACGTACTTGGCGATGGCCGCCGCGGCCAGTGCCACGGCTTCGTCGTACCGGTCGGCGGGGACCAGCATCCGGGTCCAGGCGCTGCACGTCTGGCCGGAGTTGGCCATGACGTTGGCGATGCCGACGCCGACGGCCTTGCCCAGGTCGCCGCTGGGCAGCACCACGTTGGCGGACTTGCCGCCGAGTTCGAGGGCGCAGCGCTTGACGGCGGCCCCGGCGATGGCGCCCACCTTCTTGCCGACGGCGGTGGAGCCGGTGAAGGAGACCAGGTCCACGTCCGGGTGCTCGGCCAGCGCCTGCCCCGCGACCGGGCCGCGGCCGGTGACCAGGTTGAAGACACCGGCCGGCACGCCCGCGGCGGCCACGCACTCGGCGAAGAGCTGCGCGTTCAGCGGCGTGGCCTCGGCGGGCTTGAGGACCATGGTGCAGCCCGCGGCGAGCGCCGGGGCGGCCTTGGCGACGATCTGGTGCAGCGGGTAGTTCCAGGGGGTGATGGCACCGACGACGCCGACCGGCTCGTGCAGGACGGTGGAGGTGCCGATCTTCTCCTCGAAGCAGTGGGCGGCGGCCAGTTCGGCGTACGAGCCGGCCACCGCGACCGGGACGGCGGCCTGCACCGCCTTGCTGAACGCCAGCGGCGCGCCGAGCTCCGCGGTGATCGTTCCGGCGATCTCCGCCGCGCGCCCGGCCAGCTGGTCGCGCAGCGCGGTCAGCCGGGCGGCGCGTTCGGCGGGCGCGGTACGGGCCCAGCCCGGCAGCGCGGCGCGGGCGGCCCGTACCGCCGCGTCCACGTCCTCGGCGGTGCCGGCCGGGACGGTGGCGATCACCTGCTCGTCGGCCGGGTTGACGACGTCGATGGTGTCCGGCCCGGCGGCGGGCCGCCAGCTTCCGTCGATGTACATGGCGTCGTGCTGCTTCACGTCCGTCGCCCTCCCGCACCGGTTGCTGTTCCGCGAGCCCCGAAGGTACCCGCCGGGCCCAAACTAGCGGTGGTAGTTTTCCGGCGCCAGCCCCTTCTCCGGCCACCCGCCGCCGCACCTCCCCCCCCCGTGGACCGCGGCGCGAACCCGTCTCGTCCGATGGCCGGTCGCGGCGCCACGCCGGCCGCATGCGCTGCCCGACCCGGTCCGCCGCCCGGTACGCCGTACCGTTCGCCTGCGTGCTCGCCCTGTCCCTGACGGCGGGGTGCGACTCCGGCCCGCGGCGGGCGCAGGACGGCCGGTCACCGGGAACCGCCGCGTTGCGCCCGGCACCGGGCGGTCGGCATCCGGCCGTCACAAGGGGGCCCCGGCACCCGGCGGTGGACAGCGGGGCGCCGGCACCCGGCCGCCGGCATGTGGCCGCCGGCATGTGGCCGTCAGCAGCAGGCCGTCTGCATCAGAGCCGTCAACAGCGAGCCGTCAACAGCGGCTGGAAGTACCCGCTGTCCGCGGGCTCGTGCCACGCGAGCCGTTCGAACCCCGCGGCCGTGACGAAGCCGCTGACCTGCTCCCTGGTCAGGGCCCAGGAGGTGGCCCGCCGACTGCGCACCTCCCAGGTGCCGCCGCGCGGCAGCAGCTGGATCAGGTCGAAGTCGTAGTGCTCGCCGTCGTCGTGCCACTCCCACAGTTGCAGCGTGACCGCCCGGCCGCCGTCCGGCAGGCGCGCGACGCGGGGCGGCAGCACCTCGCGGCGCTCGCGGCGGGCATCCTCGTACGCGCGCATGCCGAGCAGGAGCTGTCCGCCGGGCCGCAGCACCCGCCGCATGCCGGCGAGGGCCCGGCGCACATCGTCCGGCGTGGTCAGGTGGGCCAGCGAGTTGTCGGCGCACACCACCGCGTCGAACCAGGCGTCGCGGAAGGGCAGCCGACGCATGTCGGCGGCGGCCACCGGCAGGCGCAGGCCCCGGGCGGCGGCCTCGGCGGTGGCCCGGGCCACGGCGACCGGGCTCAGGTCCGTCCCCGTGACGGCGTGCCCGGCCGCCGCCAGGCCGATCGCCTGGGTGCCGATGCCGCAGGCGCAGTCGAGGACGGTGTGCGGCCGGTCGCCGAGCGCGTTCCGTACGGACGCGTCGAGGGCGCGGCCCTGCTGGACCACCGCGGCCGGCCAGTCCGGGTACAACAGGTCGTAGGTCGGCGCGAGTTCGTTGAAGAACCGTTCGAGTGACGGGTCGGGCATGGTGTCACGGTAGTGCGGCGCATTCCGGATTTCACCGGGTGGCGCGGGTTCCGCCGCCGGGGCCGGTCAGGGGTGTTCGGCGGGGGACGGCGCCGGCGGGCCGCCGGTGCCCCGCGGGACACGGCCGGCGCGCTCCGGCGGCGGGCCGGCCCGTCCCGGCCGGGCGGCCGTGGCCGCCGAGGCCAGGAGCAGCACGGCGAGCATGGCGAACGGCGCGGCCGTACCGGCCAGTCCGGCCAGCAGGCCCGCCGCGGCGGGGGCCGCGACCTGCCCCAGCCGGTTGCCGGTCAGCCGCAGCGCCAGCGCCGTACTGCGCGCGGCTTCCGGGGCGGCCCGGACGACCGTGGTCATGGACAGCGGCTGGCCCACGCCGAGGCAGAAGCCGAGCACGGCCAGCATCGGCGCCAGCGCCCAGACCGGCACGGGCAGCGCCGGTCCGGCGCAGAGCAGGCCCGCCAGCGCGCAGCTGACGGTCATCAGGGCGGTGCGGCCGAGGAGGCGGATCATCGGCGTCATGACCAGCCGGCAGGCGACCGTGGCCGCCGCGCGCAGGCTGAGCAGCAGCCCGACGGTGGCCGGTGCGATCCCCCGGTCCTCCCCGACGACGGGCAGGTAGGCGGTGAGGATGTCGGTCGCGGAGAGCACCGCCAGGCTCATGAAGATGCCGGCCGGGACGCCCCGGGTGCGCAGGATGGCCCGTACGGAGGTCCGTTCCGCCGCTTTCGTACGGACCCGGGCGGCCCCGGGCGCCGTGACTCCGCCCTTTGGCGACCGCTGTTCCAGGCGCCACAGGGAGGCGTAGGAGAAGCCGGCCAGGGCACCGGCGGCCAGCAGGGCGGTGGCGCTGGTGGGCCCCATCGCGCCGCCGTGGCCGGAGACCAGCAGTCCGGCGGCGGCCGGTCCGACGAGCTGGCCGAGCGAGGCGCCGATGGTGAAGTGGCCGAAGTTCCGGTCGTGTTCCTCGGGGGCGCTGCGGCGCGCGACGATCGACTGGGCGCCGATGACGAAGCACAGATGGCCCAGGCCCAGCACCCCGCTCCAGGCGGCCATCGCCGGCAGCGAGCCCGCCGCGCCGCTCAGCGCGCAGCCGCCGGTGATCAGGGCGACGCCCACGACGAGCAGCGGCGTACAGCGGCCGCGGTCGGTGCGGCGGCCGAGCGGGACGGCCACCAGCACCGGCAGCAGCGCGTACACCGCCGTGATCACGCCGATGGCCTGCTCGTCGGCGCCCAGGGCCAGCGCCCGGTAGGAGACGGCGGGCCGGGCCATGCTCACCGCCGACTGGGCGCAGGCGAAGGTGATGACCAGCCGCAGCAGCCAGCCCCGGCCGGGCGTCGCGGTGGACACAGGCTCTCAGATGATCCCGTACAGCAGGCCGGCCGCGAGGACGACCAGGGAGGTCAGCACCGCCCACTTCACGGTGAACCGGGTGTGGTCGCCGAACTCCACCTTCGCCATGCCGACCAGGACGTAGACGGCGGGCACGAGCGGGCTGGACATGTGCAGGGCCTGGCCGACGAGGGAGGCACGGGCGATCTCCAGGGCGCCCACGCCGTGCGCGGCGCCCGCCTCGGCGAGGATCGGGACGATGCCGAAGTAGAAGCCGTCGTTGGACATAAAGTACGTAAGCGGAATGCTCAGCACGCCGGTGACGATGCCCATGTGCGGGCCGAGCGCGTCCGGGATGCCGTCGACCAGCCAGCGGGCCATGTGCTCGACCATGCCGGTGCCGGTCAGCACACCGGTGAAGACGGCGGCGGCGAAGACCATGCCGGAGACGTTCAGGACGTTCTCGGCGTGCGCGGCGATCCGGGCCTTCTGGTCCGGCATGTGCGGGAAGTTGACGGTCAGTGCGAGGGCCGCGCCGAGGAGGAAGAGCACCGGGATGGGCAGCGTCTGGAGGACGAGGAGGACCAGCAGCGCGACGGTGAGCGCGGCGTTGAACCAGTAGAGCTTGGGGCGCAGCGTGGGCCGGTGCGGGTCCAGGCCCTGGAAGTCGTCGGCGGTGCCGGGGGCCGGGTCGCCGGTCGCGGCGTCCGGGGCCGTACCGCTGCCGCCGCCCGCCGCCGCACCGGCCGTCGCCATCGCCGTCGCGGGGCGGGCCTTGGCCGTACGCAGTGCTGCCGTACGCAGGACGGTCGTACGGACGCGGGCGCCGAAGCCCCCGGTCATGGCGGCGAGCACCGGCTCGCCCGTCGCCTGCCCGGGCACCGCACGCCCGGCCGTGGCCGCGGCCTCGTCGAGTGTGAGCAGTCCCAGCCGCTTGCGCTCCCGGCGCCCCAGGACGTACGCGAGCAGGAAGACCGCGACCAGGCCGGTGGCCAGCGCCGGGACCATGGGGACGAAGATGTCGCCGGCGTCCAGCTTGAGGGCGGTGGCGGCGCGGGCGGTCGGGCCGCCCCAGGGCACCGTGTTCATCACGCCGTTGGCGGTGGCGGCGACGCCCGTCATGACGACCAGGCTCATCTTCAGCCGCCGGTAGAGCGGGTAGAGCGCGGACACCGTGATCATGAAGGTGGTGGAGCCGTCGCCGTCCAGCGAGACGATGGCGGCGAGCAGCGCGGTGCCGACCACGACCCGCACCGGGTCCGCCTTGCAGAACCGCAGGATGCCCCGGACGACCGGGTCGAACAGCCCGACGTCGATCATCACCCCGAAGTAGATGATGGCGAACATCAGCATCGCGGCGGTCGGCGCCAGGTCGCCCACGCCCTTGAGGACGTACGCGCCCAGGTGCGCCCCCTTGCCCACCAGGACGCAGAAGAGCGCGGGGATCAGGATGAGCGCTGCCATCGGCGACATCTTCTTCGTCATGATCAGCACCAGGAAGGTGGCGATCATGACGAATCCGAGGATTGTCAGCATGGGGTACCTCACGTTCGCCCTTGAACACCGCCCGGGACGGCGGTCGAGGTGACGGTAGGTGGCCGAAACTTTCGTTAACAAGGTCTTGACGCGCGAGCAATACGAGCAAAACACGGGGCCGGCGCGGCGGTACACGAGCCGGTCGGGCCGGGGTCACCGGCCGGGGCACGCCCCGCCCGGTCCTGTCCGCGGCACCCGCCGCAGGTGGCCGAGAGTTTCCGTTGACGGGCCGGGGAGGCAATCCTAAGGTCCTCCATAGGATTGCTGGATTCCTCGATCGGTGGGAGCACGCGATGACAGGCACGGGCAACGAGCGGGCGAGAAAGACGGCCGAGGGGCTCGCGTACTCCGCGGGCTTCGGCAACGAACACAGCTCGGAGGCGGTCACCGGCGCCCTCCCGGTGGGCCGCAACTCCCCGCAGCGCGCACCCCTGGGGCTGTACGCGGAGCAGCTGAGCGGTTCGGCCTTCACCGAGCCGCGCGCCCGCAACCGCCGTACGTGGCTCTACCGCATCCGCCCGTCCGCCGCGCACCCCGCGTTCGAGCGGACGGACAACGGCGCGCTGCGCGGCGCGCCCTTCACCGGGACCGAGCCCGACCCCAACCGCCTGCGCTGGAACCCGCTGCCCGCGCCCGAGGCCCCCACCGACTTCCTGGCCGGGCTGTGGACGCTGGGCGGCAACGGCGACGCCACCCGGCGCACCGGCATGGCCATCCACCTCTACCACGCCAACACCTCCATGCAACGGCGGGTGTTCAGCGACGCGGACGGCGAACTGCTGATCGTGCCGGAACACGGCGGCCTGCTGATCCGCACCGAACTGGGCCTGCTGCGCGCCGAACCCGGACACGTCGCGCTGATCCCGCGCGGCGTCCGCTTCCGCGTCGAACTGCTCGACGCCACCGCGCGCGGCTACGTCTGCGAGAACCACGGGCAGCCCTTCCAGCTCCCCGACCTCGGCCCGATCGGCGCCAACGGCCTGGCCAACGCCCGGGACTTCCTCGCGCCGACCGCCGCGTACGAGGACGAGGAAGGCCCCCACGAGGTCGTCAACAAGTTCTGCGGCAACCTCTGGAAGGCGACCTACGACCACTCGCCGCTGGACGTCGTGGCCTGGCACGGCAACCACGTCCCGTACGTCTACGACCTGCGCCGCTTCAACGTCATCGGCTCGATCAGCTACGACCACCCGGACCCCTCGATCTTCACCGTGCTGACCTCGCCGTCCGACACCCCGGGCCTGGCCGGCGTGGACTTCGTGGTCTTCGCGCCGCGCTGGCTGGTCGGCGAGGACACCTTCCGGCCGCCCTACTTCCACCGGAACGTGATGAGCGAGTACATGGGGCTGGTCGAGGGCGCCTACGACGCCAAGGCGGAGGGCTTCGTACCGGGCGGCGGCTCGCTGCACAACATGATGTCCGCGCACGGCCCGGACCGGGAGACCTTCGACCGGGCCAGTGCGGCCGAGCTGAAGCCGCAGAAGGTCGACGACGGGCTGGCGTTCATGTTCGAGACCCGCTGGCCGGTCACGCTCACCGAGCAGGCGGCCGGCGCCGACCACCTGCAGAGCGGCTACGACCGGGTGTGGCAGGGTCTTGAGCGCCACTTCCGTCCCTGAGAGCACAGGCTCTGCCCGGGATCCGTCCGGCCCTGATACGGAGTCGTCGTGACCACCTTCGCCCCCGACTCGCTGGATCTGAACCGCAAGCTGCCGCTGTGGTACCAGGTCTCGCAGTCGCTGCGCGCGTCCATACTCGGCCGCTCCCCCGGCGCCCCGCTGCGGCTGCCGACCGAGGACGCGCTCGCCGCGCACTACGGCGTGAGCGTGCTGACCATGCGCCAGGCGCTCAAGGAGCTGGAGACGGAGGGGCTGATCACGCGGCACCGCAGGCGCGGGACGTTCATCGAGCCGAGCGCGCGGCGCGGGTCGCCCGTGCGGCTGCTCGGCTCGGTGGACGCGATCGTGGCCCAGCAGTCCGGCATGAGCACCGAACTGCTGGGCCACGGGACGGCCGCCGTGCCCGCCGAGCTGGCGGAGTACTTCCCGGACCTGGCGGAGGTGGCCACGTACCGCAGGCTGCGCAGCGACGCCAAGACCGGCGAGCCGACGAACCACGCGGTCAACTTCCTGCACCCGGACGTCGCGGCCCGCCTGGACCCGGCGGACCTGGAGCGCTGGCCGATGACCAAGGTGCTGCGGGACGCGGTGGGCGTGGCCATCAGCCGGATCACGGACACGGTCGAGGCCCGGCTGGCCGACCCGGAGACCGCCCGGCTGCTCCAGGTCCCGCTGCTCAGCCCGATCCTGCACTACACGGGCATCACCTACGACCAGGACGGCCGGGTGGTGGACGTGGCCCGCATCCACTACCGGGGCGACCGTTTCTCCTTCACGGTGACCCTGGACGCGCATTGAGGCGGGTGTCCGGCGTCAGCCGCGGGCCGGACGGTTCACGCGGTGCGGAACAGCCGCCTGCCGGTCCCTGACGCTGTCACGCCTTCTCACAGTAGTAACCGCGTACCGCCTTTGCCTTGTAGTCGTGCACGCCGGAGAAACTGCCCCCGGCCTTGCGCTTACAGGCATAGGTGTCCGCCGACGTCTTGATTTCGAAGGGCAGTTTGAGATACCCGCCCCGGTGGCCGAAGTTGTTCGAGCAGTTGCGTCCTATGGCGCCCTCGTCCTCCGGCGTCACCGAGAGGCAGTTGAACGTGTTGACACCGTCCTGCGCGTGCGCGGGGGCGGAGAAGCCGAGGGCAAGGGCGGCTGCGGCAGCCGCGACAACCAGTTCTCGTCGCATGTTCTTTCCTTTTCACCGGAGTTTTGGCCGTTCCAGTGTTGAATGGGCGCATTGCCCGCCGCACTCGGTGACGGCTGTTGGAGTGAGGTCCGCCGGGGCCGTGCGGGCCTCAGATCCGCTCCAGACTCCGCCCCGTGCTGCGCGGGCCCAGTAGTGCCACGTCCAGGCACAGCAGCACCATCAGCACCGCGGAGCCGGTGAAGACGGCGCCGGGCCCCAGGCCGTCCAGCACGGTCAGCGCGACGAACGGCAGGATCACCGAGGTGAGCCGGGACAGCGAGTAGGCGATCCCGATGGCGCTGCTGCGCAGGCCGGTCGGGAAGATCTCGGTCTGGTAGACGTGGAAGGCGTTGGAGAAGACGTTGCTGCACACGGTCAGCGCGCAGCCGGCGCCCACGATCAGCCAGGCGGAGCCGGCGAAGCCGAAGGCCAGGCCGCACGCCGCCATGCCCAGCGCGGACCCGATGATCAGCGTCTTGCGCTCGACCCGGTCGATGAGCGGTACGGACAGCGCCGAGCCGAGCGGGTAGCCGCAGAAGCTGAGCGCCGCGTAGCTCAGCGACGCGGTGACGGTGTGGCCCTTGGCGGTCAGCACGACCGGCGCCAGCGACCCGAAGCCGTAGTAGCCGACGGTCTGGAGGACCTGGAAGATCCACCACATGAGCGTGCGGCGCCGGTGGTCGCCGCGGAACATCTCGCCGAGCGGGACGCGGCGCTGCGGCACCTCCGCCGCCGCGGCGACCGAGGGCAGCGTCCCGCCCGTCTCCCGCGCGACGCGCTCCTCGATGTCCGTCACGATCCGCGCCGCCTCCGCCTCCCGGCCGTGCACGGCCAGCCAGCGCGGCGACTCGGGCAGCCGGGCGCGCATGAGCTGGATGAACGCGGCGCCCAGCGCGCCCGCCACCAGCAGCCAGCGCCAGCCCTCCACGCCGAACAGTTCGCGGGTGGCCACCAGCCGCGCGCCGACGAAGGCGGCCACCGGTACGCCGAGGAAGCCGAAGGTGTAGGCCCAGGCGATGTACCGGCCGCGTACCGCGCGCGGCAGGAACTCGGCCAGATAGGTGTCCACCAGGACCAGTTCGGCGCCCAGGCCGAGCCCGGCCAGGAAGCGCAGCGCGATCAGCCACTGCACGTTCGGCGCGAAGGCGCACAGCAGCGAACACAGGGAGTACGCGCCCAGGTTGACCAGGAACATCCGGCGCCGCCCGAACCGGTCCGCGAGCACCGACAGCACGTTGGCGCCCACGAACATGCCGAGGAACCCGGCGGCGATCACCCACGACCTGGCGGTGTGCTCCAGCTGCCACCGCTCGGCGAGCACCGCGGCCAGCACCCCGCCGAGGAAGATCTCGTAGAGGTCGAAGAAGGCACCGATGCCGACGGTGAGGGTCAGGCGGCGGTGCCAGCGCGACGGCGGCAGCCGGTCCAGCCGGGCCCCCGCCCGCGCCCCGGCGAGCTGCGTAGCGGTCATCTCCGCTCCTCCCGGCGGACGGCGGCGGCACGGACGGACGACCGGGCGTACGGCGCGGTCGTACGGCCAGGACCGTACCCGGCGGTGATCACGGGCGAAAGACCGCCGCCGGCCGCCGCCGTTACGATGCCCTCAGGCAACCGAGCGCACCGAAGGGCCGGGGAGGGCGACCGCGTGACGGTGACACAGGCCACGGGGAGCGGCGGCGGCAGGCTCGCGGCGGCGCCCCGGCTCGACGACCTGATGCCCTGGTCGGTCGCGCCGCTGCGGCTCGGCCGCGGCTGGATCATGGCCCCGGACGCCGCCTCCCTCCGGGCCCGCTGGGCGGCGCTGCACGCGGTCGGTGACGACTGCGCGCGCGAGCGGCTGTTCCGGCCCAGCCGGGCCCGTACGCTGCGCACGGCCGTGCCCCAGCTCCCCGGACAGGCCACGCCCACCGGCCGGCTCGCGCACTCCACGGGCCCGTGCCCCGATCCGGTGCGCGTCCTGCACGGCCCGTACGACCAGCAGTGGCTGCTGCCCGACCACCGGCTGATCGACGGGGCCCGCCCGGAGCTGTGGCGGGTCGCGGACGGGCGGCAGGTCTTCGTGGTGGAGCTGGGACAGGTGCCGCAGGCCGAAGGCCCGGCGCTGGTCGCCTCCGCGCTGCTGCCGGACGGCCGGTCGCCGGCCGGGCGGCCCGGCCGTATCCGCCCGCTCTACCGGCGGCCCGGCGGCAGCGAGCCCAACCTCGCCCCGGGCCTGACGGACCTGCTGGCGCGGCGCCTGGACCGGCCGGTCGGGGCCGCGGAGCTGCTCGCCTGGACGGTGGCGAGCGCCCGGCCCGCACCGTCCGGCGCGGTCGTGCCGCTGACCGCCGACGCCGGGGTGTGGGAGGAGGGCGTCGCGCTGGGCGAACGGCTGCTGTGGCTCCAGACGAGGGGCGCGCGGGGTGCCGGGACGGCGTACGGGGCGCGTGCCGGCGACCGCCCCCGGATGCCCGGCGGCCGGCGCCCCTACGTCCGCGCCCCGCTGCCCGCCCGCGGGCTGCCGGACACCCTCGCCTATCTGCCGGACGAGGAGGCGTTGCTCCTCGGTCCCGGCCGGATCTCCCCCGTGCCCCGGTCGGCCTGGGAAGCCGAGGCGGGCGGTGTGCGCGTGCTGGAGGCGTGGTGCGAACGCCGGACCGCTCCGGTGGCCGGCCCGCAGGGGCTGGAGGCGGTACGGCCGGCCGCCTGGCCGCAGGAGTGGACCACCGAGCTGCTGGAACTGATCACCGTGCTGTCGCTGGTGGGCGAGGCGCGTCCGGCGCAGCAGGCGCTGCACCGGCGGACGGTGGACGGGCCGCGCGTCGAGGCGTCCGAGCTGCGCGCGGCCGGGGTGCTGCCGCCGCCCGCCGCGGCCCGCCGCCCGGCCTCCGTCCTGGACCACCACGAGGAGGGGCCGGACGGGCAGTTCGCCCTGCTGTGACGCGGCCGTGCCGTCCGGCGCGTTGCCCGGCGGGCGGCGGCGGGTAGGTGGTCCGACCATGGACCGCACCGCGCCGCAGCCGCCGCCCCTGGAGGGCATCACCGTCGTCGCCGTCGAACAGGCCGTGGCCGCGCCGTTCGCCACCCGGCAGCTCGCCGACCTCGGCGCCCGGGTGATCAAGGTCGAGCGGCCGGACGGCGGCGACTTCGCCCGTACCTACGACACCTCGGTCCGCGGGCTGGCCTCGCACTTCGTGTGGGCCAACCGCGGCAAGGAGTCCCTGGCACTCGACCTCAAGGACCCGCGGGGCCGTGAGCTGCTGGAACAACTGCTCGCCACCGCGGACGTGTTCGTGCAGAACCTCGCGCAGGGCGCCGCCGCGCGGCTCGGGCTCGACGCGGCGGCCCTGTGCGCCCGCCATCCGCGCCTGGTCGCCGTGGACATCTCCGGGTACGGCCCCGACGGCCCGTACGCGCACAAACGGGCCTACGACATGCTCGTGCAGTGCGAGGCCGGACTCGTCTCGCTGACCGGGACGCCGGAGGAACCGGCCAAGGCCGGGATACCGGCGGCGGACATCGCGGCGGCGATGTACGCCTTCTCCGGTGTGCTGGCCGCGCTGCTGCGCCGGGGCACGACGGGGCGCGGCGGCCCGGTGGAGGTCGCGATGCTGGACGCGCTGGCCGAGTGGCTGGGGCACCCGCTCTACTTCGGGATGTACGGGGGCACGCCGCCCGCGCGCACCGGGGTCGCGCACGCCGTGATCGCGCCGTACAACGCCTACCCGACGGCGGACGGGCAGCCGGTGCTGCTGTCCGTGCAGAACGACCGGGAATGGCGGCGGCTGGCGGCGCAGGTGCTGGAGCGGCCCGAACTGGCCGACGATCCGGCGTTCGCGACGAATGTGGCGCGTACCCGCAATCGGGACAAGACGGACCGGGTGGTCGGTGAGGCGCTGGCGGGGCTGGGAGCGGCCGAGGCCGTCCGGCGACTGGAGGAGGCGGGGATCGCCTGTGCGCGGCTGAACGGGGTGGCGGAGCTGGCCGGGCATCCGCAGTTCACGGCGCGCGACCGCTGGCGGAAGGTGGGGTCACCGGTGGGGCCGCTGCGCGCGCTGCTGCCGCCGATCACGCTGCCCGGGGGCGCCGGGCCCGTGATGGGGAACGTCCCGGCCCTCGGCGAGCACACCGACGCGCTGCTGAGCGCTCTGGGTCTGACGAGCGAGCGGATCGCAGCGCTGCGCCGGGACGGTGTGGTCGCCTGAGGGGCCGGGACCGGTGGCCGAGGTTCAGCCGTGGCCGCCGAACAGCGACCGGCGCAGCCTGCGCAGCGGCGCGAACAGCGACACCCTGGCGCCGCGGTTCGTCCTCGTGCGCGTGTGGTCACGAGCGGTGAGCTCCTGCATCAACGACGTCGCACCCTCCGTCTCGCGCTGCGGGACGGCGGGACCGCCCAGCACCGCGAGGTGGCGGTCGAGCCGCGCGCTGGACGCGCCGCTTCCGCAACTGATCGCAGGCACTCGTGGCCTGCTGCGCATTGTTATCTGTTCCATGACACTCCCCACCCGTACGAGGGCACCCGGCCCGGGCAGGGTAACCCTATCTCTCTCCCGTGACACGCGCGCGGCCCGGTCACCGGGATTCACCTCCCGCGCACCGACGTTGACGCCACCTTACGGATCACTGCCGACCGAGGGCGAGTTGGCCGTCCGCCGAGGTCGTGGGCCCGGCGGAGCCGCCGGCCGGCTCCGGAGCGGCCGCACGCCGGTCCGCCGTACCGGCGCCGCCGTGCCGAAGATCACGTAGCCCGGCGGACGGCGCGGCCCGCGGAACCGGTAGGCCATGTTCCGCCGGTGCCCGCCGGCACCGCCGCCGGGGTGCTCCCGCCCGGCGGCGGATTACCGCTCAAGGGGGCGGCAACCACGCTGGGTTGAGGTACGTTTCCACCGAATCGCTCTACTGCGAGGGGGGCTCGTCCATGAGCGAGGGTCCTGGCGGCGCGGGAACCGGCGGCCTGCGGGACGGCGGGGAGGGCGGGGACGGCGGACGGCTGCTGGCGGGGCGCTACCGGCTGGCCGGCGAGCTGGGCCGGGGCGGGATGGGCGTGGTGTGGCGGGCCCGGGACGAGCTGCTGGCCCGCGAGGTCGCCGTCAAGGAGGTCCGGGCGCCCCGCGACCTGACCGGGCGCGCGGAGGAGTTGCTCTACGCGCGCCTGGAGCGGGAGGGCCGGGCGGCGGCCCGCATCGCGCACCGCAACGTGGTGACCGTCTACGACGTGGTGTCCGAGGGCGGCCGCCCGTGGATCGTCATGGAGCTGGTGCGCGGCCTGTCGCTGGCCGAGGTGCTGGACGCGGACGGCCCGCTGGCGCCGCCCCGGGCCGCGGGCATCGGGGCGCAGGTGCTGGCCGCGCTGCGGGTCGCGCACCTGGCGGGCGTGCTGCACCGCGACGTGAAGCCGGGCAACGTGCTGCTCGGCAACGACGGCCGGGTGGTCCTGACCGACTTCGGCATCGCACGGGTGGCGGGCTCCGCCGCGCTGACGCTGACGGGCGAGCTGGTCGGCTCGCCCGAGTTCCTGGCCCCGGAGCGGGCGCTGGGGCAGCAGGCCGGGCCGGAGTCGGACCTGTGGTCGCTGGGCGTGACGCTGTACGCGGCCGTGGAGGGCCATTCCCCGTTCCGTCAGGACACACCGCTGTCCACGCTGCGCGCGGTGGTCGACGAGCGGCTGCCGCCGCCCCGTCGCGCGGGCCCGCTGACGCCCGTACTGGAGGGGCTGCTGCGCAAGGACCCGCGGGAGCGGCTGGACGCGGCCGAGGCGCAGCGGATGCTGGACGCGGTCGCGGCGGGCGGCGCCACGCCCACGGTGGTGGTGCCGCCGCCCGGTTACGCGCCGACGGTCGCCGCCGGCCACCCGCCCCCGGCGTACGGTCCGGCGGAACCGGTGCCGGGCCCGGGGACCACGGCCGGGGTGCGGCCCGCGGACACCGTGGCCGAGGCCGAGCGGCGACGGCGGCGGTCGGTCCGGCTGCTGCTGGCCGGTGCGCTGATCGCCGCGCTGACGGCGGGCGGCGTGGCGTACGCGCTGCTGGACGGCAACGCTCCAACGGACCGTCCACCGGGCAGCACGACGAGCGGCGGGGGTTCGGGAGGAAGCACCGGGGACGGCGGTGGCAGCAGCACGCGGGGGCGGACGTCTCCCGGCAGCACGGCCACCGCGACCACGCCGCCGGGCGGCACGACGCCCGGCCGTACCTATCCCGGCAGCACGCCGCCCCACCGTACGTCCCCGC
The DNA here is from genome assembly GCF_044327805.1 of Streptomyces sp. NPDC018019. Classification (NCBI taxonomy): domain Bacteria; kingdom Bacillati; phylum Actinomycetota; class Actinomycetes; order Kitasatosporales; family Streptomycetaceae; genus Streptomyces; species Streptomyces sp. NPDC018019. The sequence goes on from NZ_JBIRGD010000017.1 coordinate 139,060, forward strand.
CGACCACTCCGCCCCGGTCCACCACCCACGCCCCGACGACTCCCCCCGCCACCACCACCGAGCCGACCACGTCCGCCCCGACGCCCACGGGCGGCAGCACGGGCGGCACCACGGACGGGCAGTACGGCGGGGCGACCGGGGCGACGGGGTGACGCGGCGTGCCCGCCTACGGCGAAGTCCCGCCCGGGGGCGGGACTTCGTCAGGGGCGGGGCGGGCGGGAGGTCAGGTGGCGGAGTTGAGGACGGGCAGGTAGCCCTTGGCCTGCCCGTTGACCGTGGGGTGGTAGGAGTTCTCCACGGGGAGGGTGACGCTGTGCAGCCAGGGGGCGCCGGAGCAGATCTCGTGTCCGGCGAAGGTCGTGTTGACGTCCGCGAAGGTGAAGCCGTGGTCGGCGGCGCGCTTGGCGGTGACGGCGTTGATGTCGTCGGCGGCGGCGTTTATGGCGGCGCGGGACTTCTCCGAGAGACCGACGGAGCAGCTGCCGCCCAGCTTGTAGAAGCGCGGGTAGCCCAGGACGACGACCTGGGCGGCGGGGGCCCGGCTGTCGATGGCGTCATAGACCTGGTCCAGCTTGCCGGGCAGCGTCTGGTTGACGTACGCGCGCGCCTGGGCGATCCGGTTCAGGCACGCGCTCTCGCCCTGGAGGGCGCAGGTGGTCATGGTGTCGGCGAAGCCGGCGTCGTTCCCGCCGATGGTGATGCTGACCAGGTCGGTGCCGGAGTTGACCGGGGTCAGCTGCTTGGCCAGCACGTCCCCCGTGCGGGCGCCCGAGCAGGCGGTGAAGTTGAAGCGGGTGCCGGTGTGCGAGGCGGCCCACAGGGCCGGGTAGGACTTGGTGCTGCGCTTGCAGGCGCCGCTGCTGCCGTCGTAGCTTCCGGCGCCCACGCCGGAGGAATAGGAATCGCCGAGCGCCACGTAGTCGGTGGCCTGTGCCCGCGGGGCGGACACGGCCGCGCTCGCGCCGGAGAGCGCGAGCGCCGAGGTGACGAGGAACGCGGACGCCGTGGCCGCGCATCGGGACAGTCTCATGGAACCTCCCTGAGCAGGATCTCTGCCACTCCTGATGTAGCAGGACCCATCCGTTACGGGAAGCCTTGTCACCCATTCTCACGATCACGGGTGATCTCCATGGACGTGTCATGGCGGCCGAATGCCACATATATGACAGCCCGCCAGGGGCCGGCCGGAGGCGGGAATGCCGACCGCAGTGATCGAGCCAGCCGTCCGCCGGGCGCGGAGCCCCCACCGGCGGCTCCGGCGTCCGTGGTGCGCAGCCACCGCCCGGGCCGTCCGCCACGTGCCCCCAGGGCGTCCGCGGGCGTTGCCCCGACGCCTTCGCAAACGGGCGGTTCCCGCCCCCAACCACCCGTAGGACATGGCCCGTTCACGCCTTCTTCGCATCTTGACGGGCCCGCGCCCGCTGCGCGACATTGAAGCCCGGCATCAGGCGCTTATGGGGGGCAAAGCTGCCAATGCAGACCAAGACCATCAACGGCAACGTGCCGGAGGGCGGCAGGCCCGGTCGTGCCGGGCCCGCGCCCGGCGTTCCGGAGGGCGGCGGGCCGGACGGCCCGGTGCCCGGCGCGGGCGCCGCGCGGTGGCGCGCGGACTCGGCGCCCGTCCTGGCCGGCGCGGCGGTGGCGGTCGGCGGTGTGGGCGCCTTCCTGGCGCTCGCCGACCTCGCCTCGCCGCTGCGTGCCCCGTGCACCCTCTTCTTCCTGGTGCTGGCGCCGGCCGCGGCGCTCGCCGCCGCGCTGGGCCGGCTGGACCCGCTCAGCCGGACCGTCGTCGCGGGGGCCGGGGCGGTCGCCCTGGACCTGCTCGTCGCGCAGGCGATGCTCGCCCTGCACGTCTGGTCGGCGCGGGGCGGGGTGGTGGCCGTCGCCGTGCTCAGCGGCGGCGTTTTCCTGGGGGTCAGCGTGCGGCGCCGGTGGTCCGGCGCCCGTGGACGGGGAAGTCGGACGAACTGACGTGGACATCAGCGTGTACCGCCCGGGTGAGCTCAGCGGCGCCGACCGGACGGCGTGGAGCGCCGTGCAGTCCCAGGCGCACCTGCTGGGCACACCCCAGCTGGCGAATCCTTTTCTCGCACCCGAGTTCGCCCTCGCCGTCGGCCGCTGCCGGCGCGGGGTGCGGATCGCGGTGCTCCGCGAGGACGGGGAGCCGGCCGCCTTCCTGCCCTTCCAGCGCTCGCCGCTGGGCGTCGGGCGGGCGATCGGGCTGGGGGTGTCGGACGCCCAGGGGCTGGTGCACCGCCCCGGCTTCCAGTGGGACTCCCGCGAGCTGCTGCACGCCTGCGGGCTGTCGGTGCTGGAGTTCGACCACCTGGTGGAGGGCCAGAAGCCGTTCGAGACGTCACCGGTGCACAGCTTCCCCTCCCCCGTGATCGACGTGGACCAGGGGTACGAGGTGTATCTGGCGTGGCTGCTGGAGCACTCCCCGAAGTTCTCCCGCCGGACCCTGGGCAAGGCGCGCAAGCTGGGGCGGGACATCGGCCCGGTGCGGTACGTGCACGACGAGCGGGACCCGGCCGTGCTGCGCCGGCTCCTCGGCTGGAAGTCCGCGCAGTACCGCCGGACGGGGCGCAGCGACCGCTTCGCCCACCCCTGGATCGTCCAGCTCGTCGACCAGCTCTTCCACACCCGCTCCCGGTCCTTCTCCGGGCTGCTGTCGGTGCTCTACGCGGGCGACACACCGGTCGCCGCGCACTTCGGCATCCGTTCCGAGCGGGTGCTCTCCTGCTGGTTCCCCGCGTACGACCCGGCGTACGCGAAGTTCTCACCCGGTCTGGTGCTGCATCTGCACATGGCCGAGGGGGCCGCCGCCGACGGGATGGCGTACATCGATCTGGGGCGCGGTGAAAAGCAATACAAGGACTGTCTGAAGACGCGGGAACTGACGGTTTCCGAAGGATGGGTGTCGCGGCACCGTCATCCGGTCGCGCTGTGCCATCGCGCACACCGCGTCCCGGTGCGGGCATTGCGCAACACGGTGGTGTCCCGGCCGGAATTGTTCGGGCCGGCTGATCGTCTCCTCAAACGGATGGGCCGAATCCGGTCGCGTGGTTGATCGGCGCACCGGTCCATATACGCCAATGACGCAGAACGGGAGGCGAGGTCGAGGTATTGCCATAGAGTCCCAGTCATCAATACCGTCGTACACCACCCGTACCGGCACGTCATGCAAGGCGGCTCTAGGGGAGGGCTCAAGCGCCGCGACGAGGCCCGGGGCGGGGCGCGGTAGGGGGGTGCCGTGTCCGATCTTCACATGACGAAAACCGCGTCGATCATCGGGACACGAGCCGCGCGGCCGGAAACACGCATGCCAGCTCGCCCTGTTCACCCGGCGAAAAGAACCATGCCGTCATGAGCGGGGTGTGAACCCCCCTTTCGAACCGGATACCCATCCGGGCCGCCCGGGGGTGGGCGGTCCACCGGACGAGAGGGAAACGAAGTCATGAGTTCATTCCTCCACTCCGCGGAAACGGATCAGAAGCCGTTGACGCCGCCGAGCGCCGAGAGTCAATACCGTCCCGTTTCCTCGCACCTGGCCATAGCTCCGCCGGTCAGCGTCGTGATACCCGCGATGAACGAGGCGGAGAATCTTCCGTACGTCTTCAAGACACTTCCGGAGTGGATACACGAAGTCGTCCTGGTGGACGGGAATTCCACCGACGACACGGTCGCGGTCGCCCGCGAGCTGTGGCCGGAGGTCAAGGTCGTCGAACAGCGCGGCAAGGGCAAGGGGGACGCGCTGATCAGCGGGTTCGCGGCCTGCACGGGCGACATCATCGTGATGGTCGACGCGGACGGCTCGGCGGACGGCGCCGAGATCGTCAGCTATGTCTCCGCGCTGGTGGGGGGCGCGGACTTCGCCAAGGGCTCGCGGTTCGCCAACGGCGGCGGCACCGACGACATGACACCGGTGCGCAAGCTGGGCAACCGGGTGCTGACCACCGTGGTGAACACCAAGTTCGGCGCCCGCTACACGGACCTGTGCTACGGCTACAACGCCTTCTGGCGGCACTGCCTGGACGAGATCGCCCTGGACTGCGCCGGCTTCGAGGTCGAGACGCTGATGAACATCCGTGTGGTCAAGGCCGGTCTGAAGGTCCAGGAGATCCCCAGCCACGAGTACCACCGCATCCACGGCGTGAGCAACCTGCGGGCCGTGCGGGACGGGTTCCGGGTGCTGAAGGTGATACTGCGTGAGCGCAGTACGCGCCACAAGCGCCCCGCCCGCCCCACCATGATCACGGGAGAGGCGTCTTGAGCGTCCGCTTCTCCGTGGTGATCTGCGCGTACACCGAGGACCGCTGGGACGACATCCTCGCCGCGGCGGCCTCGGTGCACGGGCAGTCCCTCCCGGCGCACGAGACGCTGCTCGTCATCGACCACAATCCGGCCCTGCTGGACCGGCTGGCAGACCATTTCGCGACAGCCGGGCGGAGCGGCCCGGTACGCGTCCTGGCCAACGCCGGGCCGCGCGGCCTGTCCGCCGGGCGCAACACCGGTGTCGCGGAGTCCACCGGCGAGGTGATCGCCTTCCTGGACGACGACGCGGTGGCCGAACGCGACTGGCTGCTGCACTTCGCCGAGGGCTACGCCGACCCGCGCGTGCTGGCGGTCGGCGGCCGTACCGAGCCGGTCTGGGCCTCGGGACGCCGGCCGGCCTGGTTCCCCGAGGAGTTCGACTGGGTGGTGGGCTGCGCGTACCGGGGGCTGTTCCCCGGGAACGGCGGGCCCGGTGGGCCGCACACCGTCCGGGTGCGCAACGTCCTGGGCGGCAACGCCTCCTTCCGGCGGGAGGCGTTCGAGATCGCCGGCGGGTTCGCCACCGGCATCGGCCGGGACGCCGGCAAGCGGCCGCTGGGCTGCGAGGAGACCGAGCTGTGCATCCGGCTGACCCGCGCGGTGCCGGACGCGGTGCTGCTGGTCGACGACCGGGCGGTGATCCACCACCGGGTGCCCGGGGACCGGGAGCGCTTCGCGTACTTCCGCTCCCGTACGTACGCGGAGGGCCTGTCCAAGGCGCTGGTGACGCGCAGCGTGGGCGCGCGGGACGGGCTGTCGGCGGAGCGGCGCTACGCGACCCGGGTGCTCCCGGCAGGCGTCGCGCGCGGGGTGCGCGACGCGCTGCTGGGGCGGGCGGGCGGCGCCGGCCGGGCGGGCGCGATCGTCGCGGGCGTGTCCGCCACCGCGTTCGGCTACGCGCTCGGCGGCCTGCGGGCGCGGCGCGACCGGCGGCGGACGGGCAGCGGCTTCGTGGTGGTGCCGGTGCCGGACGGGACGGGAGGTACGGCCCGGGAACCCGCGGGCCCGCACGAACCGGCCGAGGGGGCGTTCCCCGCGCCTTCCCGGACGGACGGCGGGTCTCCGTCCCCGGGGAGCGAGGAGGCGGTGGCATGACCACACCGTGCACGGTGCCGATCCTGATGTACCACGCGGTCGCGCACGCGCCCGCGCCGGCCGCGCTGGACCTGTCCGTGACGCCGGAGGCGTTCGCCGAGCAGATGGCCGTGCTGGACGGCCTCGGTTTCACGCCGCTGACCACGGCACAGCTGGGGGCGGCGTGGCGGGGCGGCCGGCCGCTGCCCGAGCGGCCGGTGCTGATCACCTTCGACGACGGCTACGAGGGTGTGCACCGGCACGCCCTGCCCGCACTGGCCCGGCACGGGTTCGCGGCCACCGTCTTCCTCTCGACGGGCTGGCTGCGCGGCCCGTACGACACCGGGAACGCCCTGGACACCATGCTGGACTGGGACCAGGCGCGCGAACTGGCCGCCGCCGGGGTGGAGATCGGCGGCCACAGCCACACCCATCCGCAGCTGGACCAGATCTCCGACGACCGCCTGTGGTTCGAGATCACGCGCTGCAAACAGCTCGTCGCCGAGGAACTGGGTACTCCCCCGGTGTCGTTCGCCTACCCGTACGGCCATTCCAGCCGGCGGGTGCGGCGGGCGGTGCGCGGCGCGGGCTTCCGGCAGTCGCTGGCGGTGAACAACGCCCTGGCGGGGCGCTGCCAGGGCCCGTACGCGCTGACCCGGCTCACCGTGGGGCGCGGCACCGGTACCGAGGAGTTCGCACGGCTGGTGGAGGGCCGGGCCGTCGGGCGGTACTTCGCCCGGGAGCGGGCGCTCACCAAGGGATACGCCGTGGTCCGCAGGACCCGCCAGGCGGCCAGGGCAGTGGGGAAGGTGCGCGGAAACCGTGTCTGACACGACCACCCGGACCGAGGAGCGTACGGACCGGGGCCCGGCCGGGGGCGTGCGCGGGCGCCTGTTCGGCGGCCGGGGCGGCGGGGGCAGCCCGCTGTTCCGCAACGCCTACGCGCTGATGCTCAACACCGGCATCTCCGGGCTGCTCGGTCTGGGGTTCTGGCTGGTCGCGGCCCGGTACTACACCGAGTCCGCGGTCGGCCAGGGCTCGGCGGCCATCGCCGCGATGAAGCTGCTGGCGGGGCTGACCTCGCTGACGCTGACCGGCGCGCTGGCCCGGTACATCCCGGTCGCCGGGCGGCGCACCGGCCGGCTGGTCCGCCGTACGTACCTGGGCAGTTCGCTGGTCGTCGCGGTCGCCGCGACGGTCTTCCTGCTGACCCTGGACCTGTGGGGGCCCTCGTACCGGTTCCTGCACGGCCCGGTCCACGGGCTGGGGTTCATCGTCGCGGTGGTCGCCTGGTCGCTGCTGACCCTCCAGGACGGGGTGCTGACCGGGCTGCGGAGCGCGCTGTGGGTGCCGGTCGGCAACCTGGTCTTCTCGGCGGTCAAACTGGCGCTGCTGATCGCGTTCGCCGCGGCGATCCCGCTGGCGGGGGTGTTCGTCTCGTGGGTCGCGGCCATCGCGGCGTCCGTGCTGCCGCTGGGCTGGCTGGTGTTCCGGCGGCTGGTGCCGCGGCATGTGAAGGCCACCGAACGGACCGCCCGGCCGCCGTCGCTGCGCGAGATGGGCCGCTTCCTGGCCGGCGACTACACGGGCTCGCTGTTCTCGCTGGCCGTCGTCTACCTGGTGCCGGTACTGGTCGCCTCCCAGGTCAGTTCGGCCGACAACGCGTACTTCTACATCACCACGACCATCGGCGGCACGGTCAACCTGCTCGCCATCAACATGGGCGCCTCGCTGACCGTCGAGGGCTCGCACGACCCGGCGCGGCTGGCCGAGAACACCCGGGCCGCGCTGCGCCGGATGGCCCGGATCATGATCCCGGTCTGTCTCTTCCTCTTCGTCTGCGCGCCGTACATCCTCGCCGTGTTCGGCCAGGGGTACGCGGACGCCGCCACCCCGCTGCTGCGCTGGTTCGCGGTGGGCGCCGCGCTGCGCGTCGTGATGGAGGTCTACTTCGCGGTGCTGCGCGCGCAGAGCCGTACGTCCGGGCTGGCGTACATGCAGGGCCTGCTGTGCCTCCTGGTCCTCGGTCTGACGGTGCTGCTGCTGCCGCGGATGGGGCTGACCGGGGCGGGCGTCGCGGAGATCTCCAGCCTGACGGTGATCGTCTCGATCGCGTCCGTCAAGCTGTACCGCATCCTCAGGGGGCATCCCTCCGCGCCGCTGACCCGGGCGCCCGCGGAGGGGCTGGCGCCGGACGGCGACCTGGCGGACCTGGCCGTTAACGGCGATCTGGGGGACGCGCGGGCGCCCGGCGCCTCCGTGGGGCCGGGGCCGGAGCGTACGGCGCGGGAAGCGGGCGCCGCGGCCGGGACGCCGGAACACCGGCCCGGCTGGGCGGAGCGTGCGCTGAGGGACGTGGACACGGTGCCGCTGGGGCTGCACGTGGACTTCGAACACATGGAGCGCCGACCGGACGTACGGCCCGCCCCGTCCTGGGCGCAGGAGGGCGGGGACGGCGGCGGTGTCACGGAACGGCCGGTGCCGCCGGTGTCCGCGAAGGCGTTCCGCGCGGAGCCGAAGGAGGAGAAGCCGCCGCCGTCCCGGTCCGGCCCGGCGCCGGACGCCCCGGCCGAGCCCGCCGCTGCCCCGGCGACGCCCCGCCCCGCCGCGTCCGCTCCCCTCAAGGCCCGGCTCGCGGCATCCGTCCCCTTCGGGCCCCGGCTCACCGACCGGCTGAGCGGGCGGCCGGACATCGGCATCTGGGCGCTGCTGGTGGCCGCGCTCGCGCTGTTCTGGCTGCCGCTGCGCGGCATGGGCGACGCCGACCTGGACCGGATGGGCGGGCTCGGCCTGATCAGCGTGCTGCCCGCGGCGACCCTGCTGGGCGCCGTGCTGCTGGTGCTGGCCTTCGCGTCGGCGCTGTGGCTGTCCCGGCCGCGGCGCGCCCTGCTCGCGACCGTACTGGTCCTCACCGTGGTGGCCCTGCATGCGCTGCCCGCCGTCCTGGAGGCCGAACCGCGCTTCCCGACGGCCTGGCAGCACCTGGGCTTCCTGGACTACATCGACCGGACCGGCTCCGCCGTGCCCGACCTGGACGCGCGCTGGAGCTGGCCGAGCTTCTTCGCGGCGGCGCAGTTCCTGGCCGAGGCGTGCGGCGTCACGGATTTCACCGAGGTGCTGCGCTGGTGGCCGCTGACCATCCAGCTGCTGTATCTGGCCCCGGTGTTCCTGCTGCTGAAGTCCGTACGGGCGAGCTGGCGGGCGAAGTGGACCGCGGCATGGCTGTTCGCGCTGTGCGGCTGGGTCGGCCAGGACTACTTCTCCCCGCAGGGCTTCACGTACCTGCTCTACCTGGTCTTCGCGGCGATCCTGCTGGTGTGGTTCCGCGACGCGCGGGTGCTGCGCGGCAAGCGCTGGCCCGGGGAGGCGGAGGTCGCGCCGGCCGGGCGGGGGCAGCGGGTGGCGCTGCTGGCCGTACTGGCACTGCTGTTCACCGCGTCCGTCGCGGGGCACCAGCTCACGCCGTTCGTGATGCTGGGCGTGCTGACCTTCCTGGTGGTGGTGCGCCGTAGTTCCCTGTACGGACTGCCGCTGCTGTTCGGCGTGGTGGTCGTGGTGTGGATCGGGTTCCTCGCCGAGCCGTACTGGTCGGGCCACTTCGACGAGCTGTTCGGCGGCGTGGGCGGCATCGGCGGAAACGTCTCGTCGTCGGTCACCGGCCGGATCGGCGGCGGCGACAGCGTCCACAAACTGGTGCTGTACGCGCGAGTGGCGCTGGCCGGCGGGGTCATGGCGCTGGCCTGCTGGGGCGTGCTGCGGCGGCGTGCCGCCGGGTTCTCCGAGCGCTCGCTGCTGGTGCTGACCTTCGTCCCGTTCCTCGCCTTCGGCATGCAGTCCTACGGCGGCGAGATGGCACTGCGCGTGTTCATGTTCGCGCTGCCCGGCGCCTGCGTCCTGGGCGCGCTGGCGCTCTTTCCGCGCGCCGCGGGCACCCGTCGCGGCCTGGGCCCGTTCGCCGCCCTGCTGACGGGCGTGGTGCTGATCACCGGGTTCCTGGTGGCCCGCTGGGGCAACGAGCCGTTCGAGCGCGTCCGGCCGGGCGAAGTGGCCGCGATGGACTACGTCTACGCGCACGACCGGCCCACCGTACGACTGCTGTGGCCGAGCAACGACACGGTCAACGACGTCACCCCGGCCATGCCCTGGGGCGCGAAGGACATGGAACGGGTGCAGTACGTGCCCGTCCTGGCCCCCCGCGACCCGGTCCTGACCGATGCGCTGGTCGACGCGCTGCGCGACGCCGGACCGCACTCCTACTTCATGGTCAACCGCGGCCAGGCGGAGTCGCTGCGCCTGGGCTCGGGCTACGCCGCCAGCTGGGAGCAGCGGCTGCGCACCGCCCTGGACCAGCGCCCCGAACTGCGCCGGGTCATGGGCAATGAGCACGCGGCGCTGTACGAACTCAGACAGCAGCCGCCGGGCCCGGTGGCCGAGCCGGACCCGGGACCGGTCGGCCCGCGCATCACCTGGACGCCGTGGTCGGTGATCGGCGCGCTGGCGGCCGGAGCCCTGATCCTGCTGCTCGCGGCCCGCGAGGTGGTGCGCGTGGCCCTGCCGCCGAGCGTGCGCGAACTGCGCTGGATGCAGAGTTCGTTCTGGTTCACGCTGCCGCTGATGCTGGTCTTCCTGGTGGCGCTCGTCCAGCGGTTCGTGACCATGTCGTGAGCCGGCGCCCGGCCCCCCGCGGGGTGGCCGGGCGCCGCCCTCAGGACCGCTCCAGCCAGCGGATCTCGTACGGCTTCAGCGTCAGACTCCGGCCGTCCACCGTCGTGCGCACGGGGCGGTCGAGCGTGTTGACCACCATGAGGGTCCGGCGGTCGGCCAGCACCCGGAGGCCGGGGCGGTCGCGGGCGGCCACGTCCACCGGCTCGAAGGACGTGCCGGGCGGGAACGCGCGGGAGAACCGGGACAGCAGGTCCATCATGGGCAGTTCACCGCCGCCGTCCCGCAGCCGGGTGCTGCGCCACAGACAGCCGGGGCAGTCGGCACCCTCGTTCTGCGGGTTCCAGTAGAAGCCGCTGGTGGCGCCGCCCTCGGTCATGGAGATCAGCGCGCTCGCCTGGGTGGCGGTGCGGCGCGGCTCGCTCCAGCCCCTGCGGTCGTCATTGGCGTCCGCGACCTCGACGTACCACTCCGCCCACCACAGCGGCAGGCCGGTCGTCTCCCGCAGCCAGCGCCCGATGTCGGCGAACTTCCGGGTGGCGGCGAACGCGTCGGGCACGTAGCGGTCGTCCTTGGTGTAGCTGGAGCCGTCCACGACGACGAAGTCCGCGCCCGCCTTGTGCGCGTTCCAGTACTCGACGGCGTCGACGGTCCGCTGGTCGAGGCTCCCCCAGGGCCCCTTGACGTCGGAGGCGTAGGTGTCGTCGCCGGGCGCGTAGCTGTCCATGACCGCGTACGGGCCGCCCACCAGGTTGTTCTTGTCGGCCTTCTTCAGCTCCTTGTAGACGAGGTTGTACAGGCGGGTGTAGCCCTCGTGGTCCCAGCGGTTGCGGGCCTCGTCGAAGAAGCCCTTGAGTTCGTTCCAGACGATGAAGTGCCGGATGTCCGGGTAGCGGCGGGCGATCGTGCCGGCCAGCTTGGCGAAGTCCTCGTAGTGCTCCGGGCTCGGTGCCTTCTCCAGCTCGCTCCAGTCTGTCGTACCGGCCTTCCCGCCCTTCATCCAGTCCGGGGCGCAGCACAGCGTCAGCACGGGCGTGCCGCCGGTCCGGCGGATCAGGTCGACGCGGCTGTCCAGCTCCTTGAAGTCGTACGTGCCCGGGCTCGGTTCGGGGTTCTGCGCGCCCCAGCCCATGATGTGCTGGTTCTGCGGCATCGGGTCGGCGGACAGCAGCTCGGACGCGCCGTGCGTGGCGGCCTCGTCGCCCCGGTCGGCGCTGTACTCGGTGTGCGTGAACCCCCAGCCCACCTGGGCGGCGCGGGAGGCGCCGGAGCGCGCGCCGCCGTCCCCTCCCTCCGGCGGGAAGCCGCACATCGCCAGGGCCATGGCCAGCGCCGCCACGCCGAGTGCGAGCAGGGCGGCGGCCCGGGACCGGTTGCGCGGCCTGCGGCGTCCCCCGGCCCGCGCGGGCGCCGGTACGTCCGCCGGGCGCGCGGAGCCCGCGGTTCCCGTGCCGTCGTGTCGTTCCCCACCGTGCTGTTCCCCACCGTGACGTTCCCCATGACGTCCCACGACGGGCCAGCCTAGCCAGCCCCGGGGGCCGTCCGGCCGGTTTCCGGCAAGTGCGAGGGACGGTTCTGCCGCTCGTCCGGCCGGTGTGAAAGTCCTGGGCGGCGAGGGAAAATCCGTGTACGCGACGGCCGGCGGTGCCGGATCATGGTGGTATGTGTGCCGACCACGTCCAGCCGTCCGCCGCCGAGGAGTCCCTCCCGATCCGGTTGACCATGGACGACAGCGATTCACCGTCCGACGTCGTCGACGCCCTGTTCCTGGGGCGGTTCGCCAGCGGTGAGCAGCCGTACGCGCGCAGCCGCTCGGTCGACCGGGTCAAGGCCGGCCTGACGCTGCTGCCGCCCGGCGCCAAGGTGCTGCGGTCCGCGCGCGACGAGGACCGCAGCGCGACCCTCGCCGAGGGCGACGGCTTCACCCTGCTGGTGTCGCGGTGGAACCGCGGCGCGGACGTGACCGTCACGGCCACCACCGACGAGCTGGCCCAGAAGGTGCTGGGCCAGTCGGCCGACGGCGCGGAGGACGAGCCGGAGCCGCAGCCGGAGGACGTCGCGATGGGGTTCTGGTACCTCTCCCCGCGGCGCGGTCCGTACCGCACGACCCGGCAGATCTCCGCCGGTACGTGGGACGAGATCCGCCCCAACTACACCGCCCCGGTGGCCGAGGCGCTGGACCGGCTGATGGGGGTGGCGCCGGAGGAGATCGCCGGGCGGCTGCTGTTGCTGCACGGCCCGCCCGGCACGGGCAAGACCTCCGCGCTGCGCACCCTCGCCCGCGCCTGGCGGGACTGGTGCCAGGTCGACTGCGTACTGGATCCGGAGCGGCTGTTCAACGACATCGGCTATCTGATGGACATCGCCATCGGCGAGGACGACGCGGCGGGCAAGGGGCGCTGGCGGCTGCTCCTGCTGGAGGACTGCGACGAACTGATCCGCGGCGAGGCCCGGCACACGGCGGGGCAGGCGCTGTCCCGGCTGCTGAACCTGACGGACGGACTGCTGGGCCAGGGCCGCAACGTCCTCGTCGGCGTGACGACCAACGAGGACCTGGAGCGGCTGCACCCGGCCGTGGTGCGGCCCGGCCGCTGCCTGGCCCGGATCGAGGTGGGCCCGCTCACCCGGCCGGAGGCGGTGCGCTGGCTCGGCCGGGAGGACGGCGTCGGCCGCGACGGCGCGACCCTCGCGGAGCTGTACGCGCTGCGCCGCGGCACCGGCCCCGCGTCGGTGCCGTCCCAGGACCCGGGGGCGGACGCCGGACTGTACCTGTAGCGGCGCGCCCGTGCCCATACGGCCGTACGGGCACGGGCGCGCCCGTACGGCCGGGTCACGACCGTGGCCGGCTCACGCGGGCAGCTCCCGCAGCCGTACCGACAGGCAGGTGACACAGCCCTCCAGCTTCTCGAACTCCCCGATGTCCACCGGCACCAGCTCGTAGCCGAGGTCCGCGAACAGCTCGGCGCTGCGGGGCGCGCTCGCGCTCATCAGCAGGCGTCCGCCACCGAGCAGGACCACGTGGGCCCCGGCCTCCTCCGGCACCGGGCGGAAGCGCGGGAAGACGGCGGGGTCGTCGACCAGCGGCGGGTAGCCGATGACGGTGCCGTCGGGCAGCGCGGTGACCGCGGACTTCAGGTGCAGCACCTTGCCGACCGGTACGGCCGTCACCCGGGCGCCCAGCGGTTCGAAGGCGGCGCGGAGTTGGCGTATGCCCTCGTCGTTGGTGCGGCCGCCGCGCCCGACGTACACCGTGTCGCCCACCTTCAGGACGTCGCCGCCGTCGAGCGTGCCCGGGGCCCGGACGCGGCCGAGCGAGCAGCCCAGCGCGGCCACCGCCTCCTCGGCGGCGGCCACCTCCGGGCGGCGGGATCCGGCCCCGGGCCGGGCCAGCAGCGCCATGTTGCGGAAGACGACCATGGTGTCCTCGACGAACACCGCGTCGGGGCAGTCGTCGGCGGGCGCGACCTCCGTGGTCCGCCAGCCGTGTGCGCGCAGCGCACCGACGTACTTCTCCCACTGGAGCAGGGCGCGGTCCAGGTCCACCGGCCGCCGCTCGATGTGCGTCGTCAGCCCCTCGGCGAGGCGCGGCCCGGGGCGGCGTATGAGCGCCTCCTTGCTGGTCACACCGTGCCCTCGGGGTAGTGCTGCCGGTCCTCGGGGAGTTCCTTGACGAGGCAGAAGGGATGGCCCGCGGGGTCGGCGTAGACCCGGAAGCCATGGGGCTTGGCGTCGTGGGTGGTGTCGAGCAGGGTGCCGCCCGCCTCCAGCACCCGCTGGTGCGCGGCCTCCAGGTCGTCCACGCCGAGGTCGAGGTGGGACTGCTGGGGGTACGCCGGGTCCGGCCAGCGGGGCGGGCGGTGGTCGGGGACGCGCTGGAAGGCCAGGAGCGATCCGGTGGCGGTGTGCAGGGTGACCCAGTCGCCGTTGGTGGTCCAGCGGGAGTCGGGGCGGTTGATCTCCCCGCCGAGCAGTTCCGCGTAGAAGCGGGCCAGCCGCAGGGGGTCGGGGCAGTCCAGGGCGGTGCACTGGACACGGGCGGGTGCGGTCATGCGTCGTCTCCGTAGGTGGCGCGCAGGGCTTCCGTGACGGTCGCGAGGGCGGCGGCGTGGTCCAGGCCGAGCCGCCGGGCACGCCGGGCGTAGGAGGCGGCAGCGGCTGCCGCCTCCTTGTCGGCCGCCTCGCCCGCCGCGGCGATGAAGGTGCCGTTGCGCCCCCGCGTCTCGATCACCCCGTCCGTCTCCAGGGCGCGGTACGCCTTGGCGACGGTGTTGGCGGCCAGTCCGAGCTGTTCGGCGAGGCCGCGCACGGTGGGCAGTTTGCGGCCGACCGGCAGGCCGCCGTCGCGGGCCTGGCCGGCGATCTGGGCCCGGACCTGTTCGAACGGCGCGTCCGCGGCGTCCGGGTCGATGGTCAGCCGCAGGGGCGGCGCTTGCTGGACGGCCACGGTGGCGCTCCTGGTACGGGGGCTGCGCGGGACGCAGGGGGTGGGTCGCACCCATTGTGCGTCAGCGGTGCCCGCCGTGTCCGCAGGTCAGCCCATGTCGTGCCGGGGCACCGGAACGCGCCCGGCCGCCGCGGGGACAGGCGAGGAGGACGCACCGGCCGCCGCGCCCCCAGAGCCGTGGGCGGCACGCCTCCGGGGCCGTACGTGTCACACCTCCAAGGTCGTGCCGGTCGTGGCCAGCCACTCGTTGAGGCCCAGCGCCAGTTCGGCGCCCGGCCGGATGTCCTCCGTCGAACCGGCGCCGGTCACCCGCGCCAGCACCCGGGCGTCCAGCAGCGGCCGGGCCGGCGCGGTCCGGTCGGCGGCCAGCTCCGCCAGCTCGGTACGCAGCGCCTCGGTGTAGCGGGGGTCCTGGGTGCTGGGGTAGGGGGACTTGACGCGGTCGGCGATCAGGTCCGGCAGTACGTCGCGGGTGGCGGCGCGCAGCAGCGACTTCTCCCGGCCGTCGAAGGTCTTCATGGCCCACGGCGTGTTGTAGACGTACTCGACCAGCCGGTGGTCGCAGAACGGAACGCGTACCTCCAGGCCGACGGCCATGCTGGCGCGGTCCTTGCGGTCCAGCAGCGACTGCACGAAACGGGTCAGGTGGAGGTGGCTGATCTCGCGCATGCGGCGCTGGAGGCCCCGTTCGCCGTCCAGGTACCGCACTTCGGCGAGCGCTTCGCGGTAGCGCCGGGTCTCGTAGCCCTCCAGGTCCAGCTTGCCGAGCAGGCCGGGGTCGAGCAGCGCCTCGCGCTCGGCGTCGCCGCCGGCGAACCGGCCGGCGATGCCGGCGGCCGTCCAGGGGAAGGTGTCGGCGTGCACGTGCGCCGGGTCGTGGAACCAGCGGTAACCTCCGAACACCTCGTCGGCGGACTCCCCGGACAGGGCCACGGTCGACTGCTGCCGGATCGCCTTGAACAGCAGGTAGAGCGAGGTGTCGCCGTCGCCGAACCCGTTGGGCAGGTCGCGGGCGCGCAGGACGGCCGAGCGGTGGGCGCGGTCGGTGAGATCGGCGGTGTCCAGGACGATGGCCGCGTGGTCGGCGCGGACGTGCTCGGCGAGCGCGGTCGCGTACGGGCCGTCGGGGGTGCCGCGCAGGCCGTCGGCGCGGAAGTGCTCCGTGTAGCCGGTGAAGTCGACGGCGAACGAGCGCACCGGGCCGTCGCCGCGGGCGGCCAGGGCGCGGGCGGCCAGCGCGGTGATGACCGAGGAGTCCAGACCGCCGGAGAGCAGGGTGCACAGCGGTACGTCGGCGATCAGCTGGCGTTCGACGATGTCGTCGAGCAGCTCCCGGACGCGGGCGACGGTCGTGTCGAGGCCGTCGGTGTGCTCGCGGGGCTCCAGGGCCCAGTAGCGGCGGGTGGTCAGGGAGCCGCGGCGGACGCGTACGGTGTGGCCGGGGCGGACCTCGTACATGCCCTGGTAGACGGCGTGGCCGGGGGTCTTGGTGAACGTGATCAGCTCGGCCAGGCCCTCCCTGTCCACGACCGGGCGCACCCACGGGTGGGCGAGGATCGCCTTGGGCTCGGAGCCGAAGAGCACGCCGTCCGGGGTGGGGTGGTAGTAGAGGGGTTTGATGCCCATCCGGTCGCGTACCAGGAGCAGTTCCTCGGTGCGCGGTTCCCACAGGGCCAGCGCGTACATGCCGTTGAGGCGTCCGGTGAACTCCTCGCCCCACTCCAGGTAGGCGTGCAGGACGACCTCGGTGTCGCTGCTGGTGCGGAAGGTGTGGCCCCGGGTGGCCAGTTCCGCGCGCAGCTCGCGGTAGTTGTACACCTCGCCGCTGTAGGTCAGCGCGAGCAGGGTGCGGCCGTCGCGTTCGACGGTCATCGGCTGGCTGCCGCCCTCGATGTCGATGACGGCCAGGCGCCGGTGTCCGAAAGCGGCGTGGGTGTCGTACCAGGTGCCGGCGGCGTCCGGGCCGCGGCAGGCCATCGTCGCGGTCATGGCGTCGAGCGTGGTGTGCTCGGTGGTGAGGTCGGTGTCGTAGGAGATCCATCCAGTGATGCCACACACGGTCGCGGCTCCTCCTTCGATCGGCGGCGGGCCCCCGCGGTCCGGCGGCGGCCCGCGCCGACGACCGTACGCCCGGGGGCCGTTGGCCGGACCCCGTACGTCACGCGGTACCGGACGGAACGCGCCAACAGCGGCGCGGTCCGGCCCGGGCGGAATTCGGAGGCGCCGTGCGGCCGACCGGCGTACCGTCCCGCTCGTGACCATCACCGTGCGTCCGTTCCGCCGTGCCGATGCGCGCGACGTCTGTGAAGTGCGGCGGCGCGCCCTGCCCTATCTGATCTCCTCCCCGCAGTCGGTCGCCTGGGAGGCCACCGAGGGGCCCGCCGCCCAGCGGTTGCGGATGTTCGTCGCCGAGGCGGACGGCCGGATCGTCGGCGCGGCCAGGGCGGGTCTCCGGCACGACAGCAGTACGCCGGGCCAGGCCGTGGTCATGGCCGTGGTGGACCCCGCCTGCCACGGGCGGGGGGCCGGCGGCGCCCTGCTGGCCGCGGCCGAGGACCATGTGAACGGTCTCGGCGCCACGCACCTGCACTCCTACCCCCACGACGATCCCCGTTCGCTGTCCTTCGCCGAACGCCACGGCTACCGCCGCGGCCGGCTCGCCCGGTACCTCCGCCTCGACCTCACCCGCGCCGAGCCGCCGCCGCTGCCCGCCGCCCTCCCGCCCGGGACGGAGCTGCGCACGGCCGCCGACTTCGGTGCCGACCCCCGGCCGCTGTTCGAGGCGGACGCCGAGGTGATGGCGGACGAGCCGGACGATCTGACCGTGGACGCGATGACGTACGAGGACTGGATCGTGCACACCTGGGAGCACCCGGACACCGACCTGGACCTGACGACGGTGGTGACGGTCGGCGGCGAGATCGCGTCGTTCTGCCTGGCCGGTACGGACGGGCAGGGCCGCTACGGTTCGATGATGACCGGCAGCCGCCGCGCCCACCGGGGGCGCGGCCTGGCCAAACTGGCCAAGACCGCCTCCCTGCACCGGGCCCGCGACGCCGGCTGCACGGAAGCGATCACGGCCAACGACACCGGGAACGCCGCGATGCTCGCCATCAACGCCGCGTTCGGCTACCGCCCCCTCACCCACCAGTGGCACAGCGTCAAGGAACTGACGCGGGCCTGAAAGGTCCCCGGCCGGGCCCGGCCGCCGCCCCGCCGCCCACGTAGTGGAAGGCCGGTGGCGGGTGCATCAGGAAGTCGTGGTGGGAGATGTTCCAGGCGTAGGCACCCGCCAGGGCGAAGGCGACGCGGTCACCCGCGCGCAGGTGGGCGACGGGGACCCGGCGGGCCAGTACGTCCTTCGGGGTGCACAGCTGGCCCGTGAGGGTGACCTGCTGGCCGTGGGCGCCCGGTCGTGGCCAGGGGCGGGTCCACTCCTCGACGGGCAGCACGGTGAAGGGGTGGTCGTGGCCCTTGGCGGCCGGGGTGCGCAGGTGGTGGGTACCGCCGCGCAGGACGGCGAACGCCTCGCCGTGGCTGTGCTTCACGTCCAGCACCTCGGTCACGTACCAGCCGCAGTACGCGGTCAGCGCCCGGCCCGGTTCGATGCGCAGGGTGAACTCGGGGTAGCGGTCGGCCAGTCCGGCGAGGCCGGTGCCGTACTCCGCCCAGTCGAAGCGGGTGTCCGGGCGCCCGTAGTCGACCGCCATGCCGCCGCCGAGCCCGACCTCGCACAGGGAGTGGCCGTGCCGGGCGGCGAAGTCCCGGGCCCATTCGGTGATCCGGGCCGCGAGGGCCAGTTGTGCGGGCGCGCCGAGGCCGCTGGCCAGGTGGGCGTGGATGCCGCGCAGCCGCAGCGGTCCGTCGCAGAGCAGCGGCAGGCAGTGCTCGGCGCGCGCGGGGTCGAGGCCGAACGGGGTGGCCCGCCCGCCCATCGCGAGGGCGGCACCGGCCGTGGCCCCGGCGCCCAGCGGCAGGTTGACGCGGAGCAGGACGTCGGCCCGCCGGCCGGTTTCCCGGGCGAGGGCGGCGAGCATCCGCAGTTCGTGTTCGCTCTCCAGGTGGAAGCGTTCGACGCCCAGTTCCAGGGCGGTCCGCAGCTCCGCCTCGGTCTTGCCCGGCCCGCCGAACGCCAGCGGCAGCGCGGGCACCGCCGCGCGCACGTGGGCGGCCTCGCCCCCGGAGGAGACCTCGCAGCCGTCGGCGTACGGGGCCAGGGTGCGCAGCAGGTGCGGGTCCGGGTTGGCCTTGGCCGCGTAGTACAGCTCGACGCGGGACGGCAGGGCGGACCGTACGGACGCGGCGTGGGCGGCGAGGTCGGCCAGGTCGTAGACGTAGGCGGGCAGCGGGCCGTCGGGGCCCGGGTGCCCGGCCGTCAGGGCGTCCACCTGGCGCGCGGCCGACTCCGTGATCATGAAGCGCTCCGGGAGCGGGTGCGGGCGGCCCGGGGTGCGCCGAGCGTGCGGGGTGCGGCCGGGCCGTCCGGGGTGCCGGGGCCGACCGGTGAGGCGATGCGGACGTAGCCCGCCTCCCGGTCCGCCGCGCGTCCCCACCGCGTCAGCAGGTTGGCCTTGGCGGGCAGCGGCGCGCCGGCCAGCAGGTCCCGCAGTTCGTCCGGTTCGCCGTGCGCGGCGCTCCGCTCGCGCAGTACGCCCCGTACGGCACGCCACAGCTCGCCCTCCAGCGCCGGGTGCCGGTCGGCGACGGCGGCGGCCATGTCGGCGAGGTGGTTGACCAGCAGGCAGTAGACGACGCGGTCCCAGCCGCGCCGCCGGTCGTACACGAGGGGGCGGGCCACGTCGCCGGGCAGCCCGGCGAGGAACGCGGCGTGCGCGCCGGGCAGCAGCTTGGTGCCCTCCAGGTCGCGGAAGAGGACCTGGGCGGGCGTGCCGAGGGGGTCGACGCCGAGGACGACGTTCTGGAGGTGCGGTTCGAGGACGACGCCGTGGTCGAAGTAGGCGGCCAGGACGGGCGGGACGAGCAGCGACAGGTACGCGTCCCACCAGCCGAGCGCCGCCACCGGGCCGGCGCCGGGCAGCAGCTCGCCGAACTGGGCGCCGCTGCCGGGGTGTTCGTCGGCGACGGCGGCGGCCAGCAGCGGGGTGAGGCCGGGCCGCAGCCGCTGCCCCAGTCCTTCCCGCACGATGACGCCGAGCCCTTCGGCCAGTTCCCGGTCGCCCACCTCCACGGTGCGGTAGCCGGGTTCGCGCAGCAGGTCGCAGCCGGGGAAGCGGGCGGTGAGGGCGGTGGCGACCGGTTCCAGGTGGCGGGTGAGGGCGACGGCGCCGCGCAGTTCGTAGTCGGCGTTCTTGCGCACGCAGTTGGTGATCCGGGTGTTCAGGCTGCATTTGAGGAAGTCGCGGCCGTCGTAGAGCGTGCGGACGGACGCGGTGGGCGCGAATGTGCCCCCGCGCTCCCCCAGGTCGAGCACGTCCCCGCGCCGTACGGCGTCCCGCAGTGCGGGGTGCGCGGCGAGCATCGCGTACTGCCAGGGGTGCGCGGGCAGCAGCCGGTACCCGTCGGGCACCTCGCCCTGCCGGTCCAGGGCCCGGAGCGCGCCGGGCGCGGCGGTCTCCTCGCGTACGCACTCGGTGCGTACGGCCAGGTGGCGCAGCCGGAAGCGGGCGCCGGCCTCGGGCGCGTAGCGGGCCCAGTCGGCGGGGCTGCCGGTACGGGATTTGGGCGTCGGGTGGAAGCGGTGCCCGAACACCAGCGACTGCTCGGAGCGCAGGTACCGGGCGTCCGGGCCGGTGCCGCGGCCGTCGGGGGCGGCGGCCGCGGCATGGCGCAGGGCGGCGGTGACGCCCGCGTGGCTGGAGGCGACCTGTGCGGGGAATTCCTCGTTCCGTACTCCGGTGCGCAGTTCCAGTTCGCGCTGTGCGCACGCGGCCAGTTCCCGCCAGCCCAGTTCGCGCCAGCCGCCGTCGCGCCACTGGCCGGCCGGGCCGCGGAAGCGGTGGGCCCCGGTCAGCGAGGTGCGGCGCACCCCGATCCGCAGCAGTTCGCCGCAGCGCGGCAGCCGCAGCAGCAGGTGGTCGCCGGCCAGCGCGGTCTGCCGCTCCGGGCCGCAGATCTCGCGCACCAGGCAGTTGAGGAGGGTGTGGGCGACGGGTTCGTCGGCCGAGAGCGGAACGGTGCGGTCCGGTCCGGCCGGGCGGGAGGGGGCGAGGGGCATTGCGGGGACTCCAACGAGGGGTGGGGGGAACGGGGCCGGAGCGGCGGCGGGCCCGGCCGGTCACGGCGTGGTGGAGGCGGTCACCGGCCCGGTGTCAGGTAGTTCGGCCCGGTGACGTAGTGCTTGTTGACGTCCGACGCCCCCGACCGCCGTTTGGTGAGCAGGCTGCCGGCCGTGAGCATGGCCTTGACCGGCAGCCGGTCGGCGTCCAGGACGCGGGTGCGCAGCACGGCGGCGGCCGCTCCGGGCGCGGCGTCCAGCCGGTCCACGGCCTCCGTCAGCCGGGCCCGGAGCTGTCCGAGCAGCACCGGCAGCGGCGCGCGGCCGAGCCGGGCCAGTTCGAAGGCGAGGGCCCCGGCGCACAGGTGGACGGTGATGGTGGTGAACACGTCCGCCACCGGGGCGTCGCTGCCCACCAGGATGCGCCGGTCGGCGAAGCCGCACAGGTCGGCGGCGTCCCCGCCGAGCACGGCGGCCAGCCGGACGGTGTTCACCCGCGGCCCGTCGTTGTCCTTGAGCAGCAGGCGCAGGCGCGGGCGTCCGGCGACCTCGTCCAGGACGAGCGAGGTGTTCTGCTGGTGCGACTCCAGCGCGATGCCGTACGCGAAGAGGGTGGTGTGCCAGTCCAGGAGGAGGGTCAGGTAGGCGTCGAGGAGGGCGAGCAGGTCACCGCCGTAGAAGCGGCGGGCGAGGTCGTCGGCGACCAGGGTGCCGTCCGGCATCCGGGCCGCGAGCGCGGCCACCGGCACCACCCGCGCGCCGCGCAGGCCGCTCGATCCGCGCAGGCCGCGCAGGCTCCGCGCGGCGGCCGGACCGCTGTCCCCGCACACCGCGGCGGCGCCGCCGCTGCCTCTGGGGTAGCGGCGCACCAGAGTGGCCAGCAGGTCGTGTCCGGCGTCCAGGTGGGTGGTCTCGTCGGCGAGGAGCACGGTTTCGGCGAAGCGCGGATGGCGGGCGACGACCGTCTCCAGCAGCCGCTGGCCCACCGCGCCGTCCACGAGGGTGCCCGGTTTCATGCCGCGCCGGTTGAGGCGGCCCAGGGTGGCGGTGGCGAGCGGCAGCTTGAGGTGGGTGTACGGGTCGTCGGTGACCGCGACGGTCCGCATCGACAGGGTGGGCCGCACCCGCAGCCACGCGCGGTCGGCGAGCCGCGCGTGGCCCTCCAGGCCGCGGACGCGCAGCGCTTCGGCCAGCGGCCCGTCCGCGGTGAGCGGATGGACGGGCAGCGCGAGGTGGCTGCCGTCCAGCCGGGGCAGGCCCAGGTCCCCGGGGGCGGGCCACCAGTGGGGCAGCGCGGCCGGGTCGCCGTTGACGTGTGCGTACGGGAGGGCCAGCCAGCGCAGCGTGAAGCCGGGCGCGAACTCGGGCGCGTAGGCACGCACCTGGTCCGCGTCCAGGCCGATGCGGGCCCGGCCGGTGGGGTAGACGGGGTGGTCGCGGTGGGCGGCGAGCGTGTCGTAGTCGAGCGCGCCGCCGGGACCGCACCAGGCCCGGTCGCGGCCGTACGCACCAGTCGTGGCGCCGGGTTCCGGGCCGTACGCGCCGGGTGCCGCGCCCCGGTCCCCGCCGTGCGCACCGGCCGCCGTCCCGTGGTTTCCTCCGTACGCCCCGCCGCCCGCGTGCGGGCCGAGCCGCCCGACCACCGCCGGGCGCTCCGCGGCCTGCATCCGGGCGGTGGCCAGCGCCTGGTGGCACTCGTCGGCGAAGGCGTCGAAACCCGGCAGATCATCGGGCTCCACCGCGGTGCGCAGCAGCCCCAGGACCGCGTCGATGCCGGTCGCCCGGGTGCCGTCGGCGCGCTCCAGCTCTCCCGCGCGGGCGGCGATCTCGCACTGGAAACCGTCGGCCTCGACCGGGACCAGGACCGGGCCGCCCGGGAGGGCCAGCCGCAGCCGGTCGCCGTCCGGCCGGCGCACCGTGCCGGCGCGGCTGCGCAGCCCGTACGCGTCCTCGCGGAGCAGCGCGCTCAGCACGCGCCGCACCAGCTCCTCCTCCGCGCCGTCCGCCGCCGCGCCCTTCGGGTCCGCGCCGCACAGCGTGTCCGGGACGCCGTCACCCGTCACCGCCGTCACGGCACGATCTCCCAACGGTGGGCGGCCAGGAACTCCCGTACGGCCGCGTCGATACGCCCCTCGTCGGGGCCGGCCGCCCGCAGCACCCCCAGGAAGTCGCGGTTGGTGCGGTACAGCGGGTGCCGCTCGCCGGTCTCCCGTAAGGGCCGGTAGTCGAGCCGGACGCCGCCCGCTTCCCGTACCCGGGCGTCCGGTGCCGCCTTGAGCGTCCCGGCCCGGTCGGCGCACACGTACTCCATGCGCACCCGCACACCGCGCCGTGCGGCCAGGGTCCGCGGCAGCCGCTCCCCCAGGTGGACGCGGAGGACCAGCTCGAAGAGCGGGAGGTCCAGGGCTTCGGCGAGGGCGAGGTCGCACCGGTCGCCGATGGCCCGGTAGTTGACCTCGATGATCCGGGCCCGGCCGCCCTGGTCCACGTATTCGGTGTGGCAGGCGCCGAAGCCGACGCCGAGCGCGCGCAGGTGGGCCAGTACCTCGTCCGTGGCCGGGCGGGGCGGCTCGGGGAGCAGATGCAGCCGTTCCTCGATGAAGTGCGGTGGCGGTGAGACGTCCGTGCGGAAGGAGGCCAGCGGGTGCAGGGTGTGTCCGTCGCCGAGGGTTTCCAGGGTGTGCAGGGTGCCGTCCAGGTACTCCTCCAGGACCAGTGGCGCATCGGGCCGCCGCGCCCGGATCTCGTGGCAGCGCGCGGCCAGTTCGGCGTCGTTCGCGACCAGGAAGACGTCCTCGCTGGCGACTCCTTCGCGCGGCTTGAGGACGCAGGGGTACGGGACGCCGTGTCCGGCCGGATCGCCCTCCGGCGGCAGTTCGGCAGACCGTACGGTGTCCAGCCCGGCGGCAGTCAGAGCGCGCCGCAGTTCGGCCTTGTTCTTCGTGCGGAGCGCTGCCCGCCAGTCCTTGCCGGGCAGCCCGAAGTAGTCGGCGGCCAGAGCGGCTTGGGCCTGGAGGTGGTCGCTGTTGGTGAAGACCGCGGCGGGCGGCCCGACTCGGCCGGCCAGCGCGCCGATTCGCGCGATCACGGCACGGAAGTCCGGTACGTCGCACGGCACGATGTCCAGCCGCCCGGGCAGCGCTCCGCCACCGGGCGGCCCGTCCCCGCCCCGCTCGCGCGCGTACCGCCCGTATGCCTCCCGGTGGGCGTCCGGCTGGTCGGTCAGCAGCGCCACGGCGAGACCGAGGCGGGCCGCGGCCGGCAGGAAGCCTTCCGTGACGGAGTCGGTGGGGTTGCGGGCGAGGAGGATCAGGCCCGCGCAGGTGTCGTTCGGGGGTGCGGCCTCGTTCACACGCTGAAGATTAGGTTAGGCATGCCTAACCTTGTCAACTCGCGTCCCGGCACGGCCGTGTCACCCCTCCCGGCTCCCTCTCCGGGGCCTGTTCCGGCCCCGTCCGAGCGGCGTCCGCCCCCGGGGCTTAATCCGTCCTGAGGGCTTCCTTAAGCGGGCCATAAAGATCGCCGGGAACCGGCTTCCGGGCCCGGAACCACTGCTCAGCGGGGCTAGCGTGCTGATCGCACCGGCGGGATCAGGCGCTCCCGCCGGTGCGCTCCCCCCGATCCGACGAAGGAGTCCCCCACGATGACCGCTCGCCGCAAGGCCGCCGGTATCGCGCTGACCGGTATCGCCCCGCTGGCGCTCACCGCGCTCACCGCGACCCCGGCGGTCGCCCACGGCTCGATGACCGACCCGGTCAGCCGGATCTCCGCCTGCTTCGCGGAAGGCCCCGAGCACCCGAAGTCCGCGGCCTGCAAGGCGATGGTCGCGGCCGGCGGCACCCAGGCCCTGTACGACTGGAACGGCGTCCGGGACGGCAACGCCGGCGGGCAGTCCAAGAAGCGCATTCCGGACGGCAAGCTGTGCAGCGCCAACAGTCCGGAGTACCGCGGCCTGGACCTGCCGCGGGCCGACTGGCCGTCCACCAGGCTGCGGGCGGGCAACCACACCTTCCGCTACAAGGCGACCGCCCCGCACCGCGGCTCCTTCGAGCTGTACATCACCAAGGACGGCTACGACCCCGCCAAGCCGCTCAAGTGGTCCGACCTGGAGGCCAAGCCGTTCGCGAAGGTCACCGACCCGACGCTGACGGGCGGCGACTACGTCTTCAGCGGCAAGGTGCCCGCCAAGTCCGGCCGTCATCTGATCTACAGCATCTGGCAGCGCTCGGACAGCCCCGAGGCGTTCTACACATGCTCCGATGTGGTCTTCGGCAAGGACGGCGGCGGCGCGGGCAAGGGCGGCGGCGCGGCCCCGGCCGCCGCCGCGCCGAGCGACCGGCAGATCGCGGCGGAAGCCGGCAAGTCGACCATCGACCACATGCACCACGGCGCGCACGGCGGCGCCCCGGCCGCCGGGGCCGACGGCAAGGCGCCGGACGGCGGCGCCGCGGGCAACGCGGCGCGCCCCGACGGCGGGGCGGCCGAGGAGGTGGGCCCGAAGCAGGCCGGTGCCCGGCAGGCGGCCGGCAGCCACCTCGCCGAGACCGGCGGCAACAGCGCGACCGCGCCGATGGCGATCGGCGGCGCGGCCGTCCTGGCGCTGGGTGCCTCGGTCCTGTTCGCGAGCGCCCGCCGCAAGGCCGCCCGGCAGCGCGGCTGACCCATCCGCTCCCTCCCCAGGGCCCTTCCCCCACAGGGCCCGCCCTGTGCGGCCATCCCCCACTGGCCCGCAGGCCCCCGTGAGGTCATCCCCCACTGGCCTCACGGGGCACCCTCCACACTGGCGCCGCCGCCCCTTCCTTCACCTCAGGGGCGGCGGCGCCGCCACACGTGCCCCGCTCCCGCGCCGCACTCCCCTGTGGTGCGGCATGAGGGCATGTCAGGCCCGTCCGGCCGTGGTCCACCCACGTCGTGTCATCCCTCAGCGCCGTGTGCCGCACCGGAGATTCCCGTTCCGGCGGCGGAATCCCGGGAATCTCGGTACAGGCGCCGCAGCAGGCGCACGTACGGACTCCAGCGCGCCGGGCGTACGACCCGTCCCGTACAGGCGAACTCGGCGCGGTCCAGGCTGTCTTCCAGAACCGCGTCGTGCAGCGGCCGGTAGGCCAGCGGCCAGCTGAGCCGGGCCGGGCCGCGGGCCCGCATCGCCAGGGTGTGCCGCAGCACCGACCGCTGCTCCCCGAGGGCGTGCGCGGTGTACTCGTGGAAGCCGTCGAAACCGCGCGGTCCACTGAAGGCGAAGCGCACCCAGGTCCCCGGGACGTGGGCGACGACCGTGTAGCGGACCGGGCCGTGGCCGCCGGAGGCGCCTTCGCCGAGCGGGCGGTCGAGCCGCATCGGCGGCCAGTCGCGGCCCGGCCACAGCGGGTCGTGCGCGCTCGCCAGGCCGTCGATCAGCGCGCCGACGGTATGCACCGGCACCGGCAGTTCGCGCTCGTGCACATTGCAGATTCCCATATCCGTCCACCTCCGAGGACAGGGACCGCGGGCCGGACACGCTCCGGCCCGGCGGCACCGGGACTTTTGGAGAGCACTCTCCAATACGTTCTGGAGAGTACCCTCCAGAACATGGCCAGACCACCGCTCTTCGACATGACCCTGCTGCTGGACGCCGCCGTCCGGCTGGCCGCCGAGGCGGGCCCGGCGGGGGTGACCATGTCCGCGGTCGCCGCGGCCGTCGGCGCGCCGAGCGGCTCGGTCTACCACCGCTTCGCCGGGCGGCCCGCGCTCCTGGCCGAGGTGTGGCTGCGTACGGTCGAACGGTTCCAGGAGGGGTACTTCGCGGCCCTGCGGTCGGCGCCGGACCCGCGGGCCGCGGGCGCGGCGGCGGCCCGGCACGTCGTCGCGTGGAGCCGCGCCCACCCCGAGGAGGCGGCGCTTCTCCTGTACGGGGCCCGGGACTTCGGCCGGGACAGCTGGCCCGCCGAGCACGTCGAGCGGGCCGACCGGGGACACCGGCGGGTACGGGACGCGGTCGGGGCGCTGGCGCGGGACCTGGGGGCGCGCACCCCGCAGGACACCGAGCGGGTCTCCCTCGCGGTCATCGACGTACCGCTGTCCCTGGTGCGCCGCCATCTGCGCGGCGGCACCGAACTGCCCGAGCACGCCGAGGACCTGGCCGAACAGTGCACGACCGCACTGCTGACGGGCTGACGGGCTGACGGGCTGACGGGCTGACGGGCTGACGGGCTGACGGGAAGAGAGCCGCACGGCCAAGGGGGCCGAGGCCCCCAGGCGCACCTGGCGGCATTGGAGGAGCACCGGCCCGCGCTACGCGGAGCGGCTGTACGGCCGAGCGAGCTTCGCCGCGGGCCGGGCCGCCGCCTCGCCGAAGCGCGCCCGCGCCCGGTCCACGGCGGCCTCGATGCGGCGCGCCTTCTCCTCGGCCGGGTCGAACATCAGCTGCCGGGTGGCGAGTTCGGCGCGGCACAAGTCCTCCGCCCGCAACGCCACGGACCGTACGCGCGCCCGTTGCAGCCCGAGCGCCGCGTGCAACGCGTACGCCGCGTCCGTCAGCGCGGGCCCGTGCGCGGTCGGTTCGGGCAGCCGCCGGGTGCGTGTCGTCGTGGAGCGGTCGGCGTAGCGGACGGTGAGGGTGAGCGCGCGGGCCGCCCGGCCGCTGCCGCGCAGCCGGGCGCCGAGATCGTCCGCGAGCGAGAGCAGCGCGCGCCGCCGCCGGTCCGGGTCCAGCTCGTCGTGCGCGAAGCGGTGTTCGGCGCCGATCGATCGGGCGGCGGCGTTCGGGGTGACCGGGCTCGGGTCGATGCCGCGGGCCTTGTCGTGCACCGCCCGGCCGGTCTTCGCGCCGAGGATGCGTTGCAGGGTCGCGGGCGGCGCGGCGGCGATCCGGCCGACGCTGTCCAGCCCGTACGCGCACAGGGCGCGCGCGGTCGCCGGCCCGACGCCGTGCAGCGCGGCGGCCGGTTTGCGGGCGAGGAAGTCCGCGACCGCGTCGCCGGGGACCCGGCGCACCTCGCCGGGCGCCGCGCCCTGCGCCGCCATCCGCGCGAGCAGCGGGTTGCCGGCGATACCGATGGTGCACCGCACGCCGTACCAGGCCAGCGCCCGCAGCCGGATCAGCTCGGCGATGCCCGCGGCGTCCCGTTCGAAGTAGCGCAGCGCTCCCCGTACGTCGGCCAGCGCGGCGTCCGGCGGCAGCGCCTCGATCACCGGTGTGAACTGGCCGAGCAGCCGCAGCAGGTTTCCGTACGTCTCCTCGCCGAGCGGAGTGCCCGCGCCCCTGCCCGTCTCACCGCTCGCACCCTTGGCGCCACCGGCGGCCCCGGCCCCGTCCGCGCCCCCGTCCCCGGCGGCGCGGAACCGTACGTACAGCACCTCGGCGGGCGTGCCGGGCCCGCCGGCCGTTCCGCTCGTGCCGGTCATCCCGCGCTCCCCGGGCTGGCGTGCCACAACTTGCGCCCGGTGCCGGCCCCTTCGCCCGCCGGCCGGAGGTCGGCCCAGGGGTGCAGCTCGTAGCCGGTCTCCAGCCGGATGGTGCGGCCGGCCGCCGGTGCGGCCTCGGCCCCGGCGGCGGCCGGGGCCCGGTCCGCCGCCCAGGTCGCCTCGGCCGCGGCCGAGCCCGCGCGGCCCGGCTCGCCGTGTACCCGGCGCGGTACCGGCTCCGGGACCGGCTGCGGGCCGGACCCGCCGTCCACGGCACCGGCCGGGTCCGCCGCCCGGTCCCCTTCCGCGAGGCGCGCGGTGACCGCCTCCAGGCCGCCTTCACGCCGCAGTTCGGCCAGCTCGGCCAGGTTCCAGGCGGCGGCGCCGACCACGCTGAAGCTGCGCGGCCCGCGCCGCTGGACGGTGCCGCGCACGAGCAGCAGCCAGGAGTGGAAGACGGTGTGCGCGC
This sequence comes from Streptomyces sp. NPDC018019, assembly GCF_044327805.1. NCBI lineage: Bacteria > Bacillati > Actinomycetota > Actinomycetes > Kitasatosporales > Streptomycetaceae > Streptomyces > Streptomyces sp. NPDC018019. Next base: position 167,581 of record NZ_JBIRGD010000017.1, read on the forward strand.
AGGCAGCAAGAGGGGTGGGGGTACCGCCCAGGCCCCCAGGGCCTGGGGGATCGTCGAAGAAGGCGCAGTCGACCAGGCCCGTACTGTCGTCGAGGGTGGTGAAGATGACCCGGCGCCCGGAGCGGATCGGCGGCGTCTGGGTGGCCGCCTTGGCCCCGGCGACCAGCACCGTCTCCCCGTGCTCCACCTCGCGCAGCCGCTTGGCCGGAACCGCCCCCAGCTCCGCGAGGAACTCCCGGTGGTCGCTCATCAGGTGCCGGGTGGTGTCCATGCCGAGGACGCCCAGTTCGGCGCTGAGCCGTTCGACGTCGCTCAGGTCGGGCAGCCCGGCCGGTTCGACCGCCTCGACGGACGCGGCGGTGCCGTCCCCGGCGTCCAGGGGCAGCTGCCCCGCGGCCACGCCCCGCTGCCCGCCGTGCAGTTCGGCCAGGTGCAGCAGCAGGTCCCGGCGGTTGGCGCCGAAGGCGTCCAGCGCGCCCACCCGGGCGAGGCGTTCGGCCACCGGGCGGCTGGGACGGGCCCGCTGCCACAGGTCGGGGAGCGAGGAGTAGGGCTGCCCCGCCTCGATGCGCCGCGCCTCGGCCTCGCTCATGCCGTGCACGTCGGACAGGGCGAGTCGCAGCCCCCAGACGGCCGGGGCGGCCCCGGGGCCCGCCCCACCATCAGACACCAGTTCGATTCGATGGGCGACCGCCGACCGGTTCACGTCCAGCGGCAGCACCGGCACCCCGCGCCGCCGCGCGTCCGCCAGCAGCAGCCGCTTCGGGTACATCCCCGGGTCGTGGGTGAGCAGCCCGGCGTAGAAGGCCGCCGGGTGGTGCGCCTTGAGCCAGGCGGACTGGTACGTCGGCACCGCGAAGGCGACCGCGTGCGCCTTGCAGAAGCCGTACGAGCCGAACGCCTCGACGATCTCCCAGGTGCGTTCGACCACCTCGGGCGCGTACCCCCGCCGGCCGGCCCGCTCCGTGAACCAGGCCCGCACCTGCCCCTGCACCTCCGGCTTCGACAGCGCGCGCCGCTTCTCGTCCGCCTCGCCCCGGTCGCAGCCGGTCATGATCCGCAGGATCTCGATCACCTGCTCGTGGAAGACGACCACGCCGTAGGTCTCGCGCAGCGGCCCCTCCAGGTCCGGGTGCGGGTAGCGGGCGGGCCGGCGGCCGTGCCGGGCCTCGATGAAGGGCCGCACCATGTCGGCCGAGACCGGTCCGGGGCGGAACAGCGAGATGTCGACCACCAGGTCGTGGAAGGTGGCGGGCTGGAGCCGGCCGACCAGGTCGCGCTGGCCCGGCGACTCGATCTGGAAGCAGCCGAGCGTCTCGGTGGAGCGGATCAGGCCGTAGGTGGCGGGGTCGCCGGGCGGCACCTGCGCGGGGTCGTCGAGGTCGACGGTACGGCCGGTGGCCCGCCCGATCTCGGCGGTCGCGTGCGCCATCGCGGACTGCATCCGCACCCCCAGCACGTCCAGCTTGAGCAGCCCCATCTCCTCCACGTCCTCCTTGTCGAACTGCGACATCGGCAGCGGGGAGCCGCCCTCGCCGTCGCGGAACGGGATCTCGCTGCGGGTGGGCACGACGGGCGTACGGGCCAGCAGCGAGGCGTCCGAGAGCAGCACTCCGCACGGGTGCATGGCCATGCCGCGCGGCAGCGCGTCCAGCGCCTCGACCAGGTCCCACATCGGCCCGTACCGGTCCGCGTCCACGCCGCGCAGCTCGGGCAGTTCGGCGAGGGCCGCGCGGGCGTCGCGCGCCCGGATGTGCGGGAAGGACTTGGCCAGCCGGTCCACCTCGGCCGGGTCCATGCCGAGGGCGGCGCCCACGTCCCGTACGGCGTGCCGGACCCGGTAGGTCTCGGGCATGGCGACGGTGGCGACCCGCTCGGTGCCGAACCGGTCGAAGATCGCCCGGTAGACCTCCAGGCGGCGCGCGGACTCCACGTCGATGTCGATGTCGGGCAGCACCGCGCGGCGCTTGGACAGGAAGCGCTCCATCAGCAGGTGCTGTTCGACCGGGTCGGCGTGTGCGATGCCCAGCAGGTGGTTGACCAGCGATCCCGCGCCCGAGCCGCGCGCGGTGACCCGGATGCCCAGCTCCCGGGTGTCCTCGACGACCTGGGCGACGGTCAGGAAGTACGAGGCGAAGCCGTGGTGTTCGATGATGTCCAGCTCGTGGTCCATCCGCTCCCAGTACGTCCGGCGGCGGTCGTAGCCGCGCAGCACCATCCCGGCGGCGCAGCGCGAGCGCAGCACCCGCCCGGCGGTCCGGCGCGCGGCGCCGACCAGGCGCGGTTCGGGGAAGTGGACGGTGCCCAGCCCGATGTCGCCCTCCGGGTCCACCCGGCACCGGGCGGCCGTCTCCTCGGTCATCTCCAGCAGCCGCCGCGCGGTGCCGGGCCCGAGACCGGCCGCCCCGGCGACCCGCTCGGCCGTACGGGCCATCGTGTGCGCGTCCTTGAGCCACCGCTCGCCGCTGTCCCGGGCCTCCGGGCGGTGCCGGTCCACCGGCACCAGGCGGCGGGCGGAGTCCAGGACGTCGGCGACCGGGCCCTGGCCGGGGTCGGCGTAGCGGACGGCGTTGGTCAGCACGGCCCGGACGCCGTGCCCGACGGCGAAGCCGAGGGTACGGGCGGCCAGCCGCAGCGAGCCGGGGCCGGTGCCGGTACGGCCGTGGTCGACGACCTCCAGGCGCAGCGCGTCACCGAACAGTTCGCGCCAGGGGGCGAGGAGCCCGGCCGCGCGGTCGGGGCGCCCGGCGGCCAGCGCGCGGCCGGGTTCGGAGTCCGGGCCGAGCAGGACGGTCACCGCGTCCGGCGCCCCGGCCACCGCCTCCGTCAGAGCGGACCAGGGCAGTACGGGCCGTGCGGAATCTCCCGGCAGGGTGGTCGCGTGCGCGGCCGAGACCAGGCGGCAGAGCATGGCCCAGCCGGCCGCGCCGTCCCGGGCGAGGAAGACGGCGCGGGCCGCGGACTCGTCGATGAAGGCGCCGCCGCGCACCGGACCGCGCCGCCGCGCCGCCCCCGGGGCGGCGCCCGGCGCCGGGTGGCCGTCCATGGGCGGGGCCACCGCCAGTTCGGTGCCGAACAGCGGACGGACACCGGCCCGCTCCGCGGCCCTGGCGAAGCGGACGGCGCCGGCCAGGCCGTCCCGGTCGGTCAGCGCGAGGGCGTCCATGCCACGTTCGGCGGCGCGCTCGACGAGCCGTTCCGGGTGGGCGGCGCCGTACCGCAGGGAGAAGCCCGAAGCGGTGTGCAGATGCGTGAACCGTGGCACCCGCGCCTCCTGCCGCTCGTACACCCCCTGACCGTTGCTGCGTCCCCCGTCGCGGTTCCACCATAACGCCTTTCTCGAACAACCGTACGAAAATCGAACAGCGCCTGTCCGCCACCCCGCCCCGGCCCGGCCTCCGTCCCCGATCAGCCCGCCCGGCCTGCGGAGACCCGTCATGAGCCGGAGGATATGGGGCAAAAGGTCCGAGAACGGAACTGCTCGACACGACAGGGCGAGGGAGTGGCGCATGGCCACGGCGGACGACGGCACCCGCGGAATCCGGGACGAGAACACCCGGGACAGGAGCTTCCTCGGGGAGGTGAAGGACGCGATCTCGGCCCGGGCCGCGCTGCTGATGATCGGCGTGCTGGCCCTGACGGCCCTGTTCATCGCGTCGTACGCGGGCGCCTTCCACTCCCCCAAGCCGAAGGACGTGGCGCTCGCGGTCGTCGCGCCGCAGCAGATGAGCGGGCAGCTGGTCGAACGGCTCGACAAGCTGCCGGGCTCCCCCCTCGACCCGCGCGCGGCCCCCTCCGAGGCGGACGCGGCGCGGCAGATCGAGGAGCGGGACATCGACGGCGCGCTGATCGTCGATCCGCGCGGCAGCACCGACAGGCTGCTGGTCGCCAGCGGCTCCGGGGCGTCGCTCTCCCAGGCCGTCGAGCAGGTGGTCACCCGGGCCGAGCAAGCCCAGAAGCGGACCGTGCAGGTCCAGGACATCGCGCCCGCGGACCAGGACGACACCCGCGGCCTGTCCTCGTTCTACCTGGTGGTCGGCTGGTGCGTGGGCGGCTACCTGTGCGCCGCGATCCTCGCGATCAGCTTCGGCGCCCGCCCCACCAACCTCAAGCGGGCGGTCATCCGGCTGGGCGCGCTCGCCGTCTACTCGGTCCTCACCGGCCTGGCCGGGGCCGTCGTCATCGGGCCCGTCCTCGGGGCCATGCCCGGCAGCCTCTTCGGGCTGTGGGGCCTGGGCGCGCTGATCGTGTTCGCGGTGGGCGCCACCACCTTCGCCTTCCAGGCCATCGCCGGGATCGTCGGCATCGGCCTGACCATCCTCGTGGTGGTGATCGCCGGCAACCCCAGCGCGGGCGGCGCCTACCCGTACCCCCTGCTGCCGGACTTCTGGCGGGCGATCGGCCCCGCGCTGCCGCCGGGCGCGGGCACCTGGGTGGCCCGCTCCATCGCGTACTTCCACGGCAACGCGGTGACCGGCCCGCTGCTGGTGCTGTCCGCCTGGGCCGTCGCCGGCACCGTCCTGACGCTGGTCTTCTCCGCGCTCACCAAGGGCCGGACGGTGATCAACCGCAGCGAGGTACGGCAGTGACGGCGGTGCGGCCGGCAGCGGTACGGAGGTGACGGCGGCCACCGCGGTACGGCGGTGACCGGCGCCGCCCCCGCCCCGGAGCCGCCGGCCACCGGGCGTCTCACATGTGCGTACCGCCGTCTATGCGGATCTCCGTACCGGTGATGAACGCGCCGTCCTCGGAGGCGAGCATCGCGATGACGCCCGCGACCGTCTCCGGGGGCGCGAAGCCCTCGCCGATGGCCGGCAGCAGCTTCCCGAACAGGCTCATGTCGGCGTCCGCGGGCAGGCCCGGGTCGTCGGTCATGCCGGACCGCACGGACCCCGGCGCCACACACACCGCGCGCAGCCCCTGCTTGGCGTATTCGCTCGCGATGGCGTGCGTCATGGACTGGATGCCGCCCTTGCTGGCCGCGTACGCCGCCATGTAGGGGTGCGCGAACGCGGCGGAGGTGGAGCTGAAGTTGACCACCACCGGCGCCCGGCCGCGCAGCAGGGCGGGCAGCGCCTCGCGGATCATCAGGAAGGTGCCGGTCAGGTTGACCGCGATGATCCGGTTGAAGGCGTCCAGGGTGGTCTCGTGGGTGTGCGAGGCGCGCAGGATGCCCGCGGCGTTGACCAGGACGTCCAGCCCGCCGAGCCCCTCGACCGCGGCGGCGACGCCCGCACCCACCGCGGCCTCGTCCGCGATGTCCAGCACGGCGGTGCCCAGCCGGTCGCCGTGGCCGTCCGCCACGGCCCGCTCCGCGGTGGCCTTCAGCCCCGCCTCGCTGATGTCGGCGGCCACCACCCGGCCGCCCTCGGCCAGCACCCGGTGGACGGTGGCCCGCCCGATGCCCGATCCGGCCCCGGTGACCAGGACGCGGCGTCCGTCGAAGCGCTCCATGTGGCGTACTCCTGCCCTCGGTGTCCGCCTCCGCAGCGGACGACACCGGCACCGTACGCCTTGATGGCACGTTGTGCCACCTTTGCCGGTCGTGCCATTTTCGCCGTACGGGCGACGTAAGCTCACCCCCATGCCCACCGCACCGCGCCCCGCTGCCCCGGCCCCGCCGCCCACCGCCCCCTCCCTGACCGAACGGCGCAAGGCGGAGACCCAGCTGGAGATCGCCCGTACCGCGGCGGCGCTGTTCGCCGAGCACGGCACCGCCGTCACCGCCGACGACATCGCCCGCACCGCCGGCGTCGCTCTGCGCACCTTCTACCGCTACTTCCGCACCAAGGAGGACTCGGTCGCGCCGCTGCTCGCCGTCGGCGTACGGCAGTGGCTCGCGGATCTGCGCCGACTGGCCGGGGAGCCGGACGGGCCGCCCGTGCGGGACGTGCTGGAGCAGGCGGCGCGGCAGGCGCTGACGCCGTCCGACGAGCGGGCCGCCGAGGCGCTGCGCTGGACGCGCGGGCTGCTGCGGGTGATGCGGGACGACCCGGCGCTGCGCTCGGTCTGGCACCGCGTGCACCACGACTCCGAGGAGGCGCTGGTCCCGGTCCTCGCCGGGATGACGGACGGCGGGCCGCTGGAGGTACGGCTCGCGGCGGCGGCCGCCAACACGGCGATGCGGGTCGCGGTGGAGACATGGGCGGCGGACGACGCGCCGGACGCGCCGGAGGACGGCCCCGCCGAGCTGGTGGTGCGCGGGATGCGCGCGCTGACGGCCGGCCTGTCCGGACTGGACCGGCGCCGGGCCTGACACCCCCGCCCGACCGGCGCCGTACCGCACAGACGCCCCCTGCCCGACCGGCGCCGGACATGACACCGCCGGGCCCGCGAAGGACCCGGCGGCAGTCGTACGGGGCGGGCGGACCGCCCCGTCGGAGCGCTTACAGCGCGCGCTCCAGGCGCTCCGCCATCAGCTTGGTGAAGCGGGCCGGGTCGCTCAGTTCGCCGCCCTCGGCGAGCAGCGCCATGCCGTGCAGCAGCTCGGCCGTCCCGGCGAGGTCCGCGTCGTCGGGACGCTCGGCCTGCGCCTTGCGCAGCCCCTCGACCAGCGGGTGGCCGGGGTTGAGCTCCAGGATGCGCTTGGCCTCGGGCAGCTCCTGGCCCATCGCGCGGTACATGTTCCGCAGCGCCGGGGTCACGTCGTCGGTGTCCGAGACGATGCAGGCCGGGGAGACGGTCAGGCGGGAGGACAGCCGCACCTCCTTGACCTGCTCGCCGAGCCGCTCCGTCATCCAGGAGAGCAGCCCCGCGAAGTCCTCCTGCCGCTTCTCCCGCTCGGCCTTGGCCTCGTCGGTCTCCTCCTCCGCGAGGTCCGCCTCGCCCTTGGCGATCGACCGCAGCTCCTTGCCGTCGAACTCGGGCACGGTCTCGACCCACACCTCGTCCACCGGGTCGGTCAGCAGCAGCACCTCGTAGCCCTTGTCCCGGAAGGCCTCCATGTGCGGCGAGTTCTCGATGGCGGTACGGGACTCGCCGGTCATGAAGTAGATGTGCTCCTGACCCTCCTTCATGCGCTCGACGTACTGCTGGAGGGTGGCCGGCTTCTCCGGGTCGTGGGTGGTGGCGAAGGAGGCGATACGGAGGATGGCGTCGCGGTTCTCGTGGTCGCTGAGCAGGCCCTCCTTGACGACCCGGCCGAACTCGCGCCAGAAGGTGGCGTAGTTCTCCGGGCGCTGCGTCATCATCTCCTTGACGGTGGACAGCACCTTCTTCACCAGCCGGCGGTGCATGAGCTGGATCTGCCGGTCCTGCTGGAGGATCTCGCGGGAGACGTTGAGCGACAGATCCTGGGCGTCGACGACGCCCTTGACGAAGCGCAGGTACTCGGGCAGCAGCGCTTCGCAGTGGTCCATGATGAAGACGCGCTTCACGTAGAGCTGTACGCCGCGCTTGTGGTCCCGCGCGAACAGGTCCTGGGGCGCGCGGGAGGGCAGGAACAGCAGCGCCTGGTACTCGAACGTGCCTTCCGCCTGCATCCGCAGGGTTTCCAGCGGGTCGGTCCAGTCGTGGCTGATGTGCTTGTACAGCTCGTGGTACTCCTCGTCGCTCACCTCGTCCCGGGAGCGCGCCCACAGCGCCTTCATCGAGTTGAGCGTCTCGGGCTCGGGGGCGGCCGCGCCGTCCCCGCCGTCCCCCTCCCCGTCCTGCTGCCCGGCCGGGGCCTCGGGGGCCATCCGGACCGGCCAGGTGATGAAGTCGGAGTACCGCTTGACGATCTCCCGGATCTTCCAGCGGGACGTGTAGTCGAAGAGCTGGTCCTCCTGGTCCACCGGCTTGAGGTGCAGCGTGACCGCCGTGCCCTGCGGCGCGTCGTCGACCGGCTCGACGGTGTACGTGCCCTCCCCGGTGGACGACCAGCGGGTGCCCCCTTCCTGGCCCGCGCGCCGGGTCACCAGCGTGACCTCGTCGGCGACCATGAACGCCGCGTAGAAACCGACGCCGAACTGCCCGATGAGCCCTTCCGCGGTGGCCGCGTCCTTGGCCTGCTTCAGCTCCTGGAGGAACTTGGCGGTTCCGGAGTTGGCGATCGTCCCGATGAGCTGGACCACCTCGTCGTGCGACATGCCGATGCCGTTGTCGCGGACGATGAGCGTGCGGGCCTCGGCGTCGGTCTCGATGGCGATGTGCAGATCGGAGGTGTCGGCGTCGAGCGTGTCGTCGCGCAGCGCTTCGAGCCGCAGCTTGTCCAGCGCGTCGGAGGCGTTGGAGATCAGCTCGCGCAGGAAAACGTCCTTGTTCGAGTAGATCGAGTGGATCATCATCTGCAGGAGCTGGCGTGCTTCTACCTGGAACTCGAACGTCTCGGTCGGCATATTCGTGGATTCCTTCTCATGTCACCAGGTGACGGACCTTCCCCAGAACTGTAGATCAGCCGGTCGGGCGGCAGGCACGGTTCCGCGGCACGGCCGCGCGGGCGCCCGGCCCCGGCGGGCCGCCGCCCCCCGCCCCCGCCCGGGGCGAACCCGTCCGCCCCCTCCCAACACCCCCTCAGGCAGCCGCACTTCGGCCATTAGTGGCGAACCCGCACGAGCCTCCTGCACCCCCTCGAACAACAGGAGTTGGCTGTTTTTCGCCGCACATCCGGTCCGACCGGAACCCGGCGCCCCGGATGTTCCCGCTGACCGCACGGCATAGCACACATCGCGTACCGAAACGCCCGTCGCTCGACTTCACGCCACCACGCTGAGTTTTCAACCAACGACTGGAAGTCACCGATCGATGTGCTTTCCTGATGCGCCTCGGCCAGACTCCTCGACGTCCGGCATTCGAGACGACAACCGAAGGAGAGTTCGAAAATGCGGTACATCACTGGAGGGATCGCGCTCGGCGCGGCGCTCGCACTCGGCGGTCTGGCCACCACGGCCCAGGCCCAGCCCGCGACGCCGAAGAGCCTGTACGCACCCTCCGAGTTGGTGCTCACCGTCGGGTACGGGGACACCGCCGCGACGGCCTCCATCCAGCGTGCGGTGTCGCTGAGCTGCAGCTCGGCCGGGACCGGTACGCACCCCATGGCGCGCGCCGCCTGCGCCGAACTCCGGACCGCGAACGGTGACTTCAACAAGATCACCAAGGCTGCCTCGGACCGTATGTGCACCAAGGAGTACAACCCGGTCGTGGTGACGGCGAACGGCGTCTGGCAGGGCCGCCGCGTCGCGTACGAGCACACCTTCGCCAACCCCTGCGCACTGGAGGGCGGCAAGGGCCTGGTCTTCGAGTTCTGACCGGGCGGTGATCCGCCGAGCGGTCCGGCCGCCGCGACCGCGCGGCCGCTCCGCACACCGGCCCCCCGGGTATCCGCGGATACCCGGGGGGCCGGCCCGTGCGGCCGGACGGCCGGAGCGGCGGGCCGCGGTCCGCGCTGCCGCCCCGCCCCCTCCACGGGGCGGCAGCGCGGACACCCTCGCGCCGCCGCCGGAACGGCGCGGCGTTCGGCTCACCGGCGTCCGCCGGATTCTTTTCGGCCACGAGGCTGATGCATCATTAGAGCCAGCCGCAACGGGCTTGGCAAATCCGGTCCGGCCACCGAACGGAAAAAGCCGGGAGGGCAATTCGGCGGCAGCCTCCCGACTTCCCGAAGTCGTCACGGGTCGCACCGCGAAACCGGGACCATACCGGACATTTGCCAGCCGTTTCCCCAAAAGGCGGCACCCTTGAGAGCTGCCTCACATTCCCTTGGAATGGGCGGGTCACATGACATTCCCGTCAACATTTCAACGGTCGGCACCGGTATCGCGAAAACGATTCCATCGGACGCCCTCGACGGACGGATGCCGCGCGCCACCCGCGCGCCGCACCCCCGGCCGGGCCGGCGTCCGGGGCGTCCGGTAATTACACAGACTTCTTTCCTATTCTTTTGCCACCCCGCCCGGAAAACGGAAACGCCCCCCGGCAGCAATTGCTTCCGGGGGACCGTTCCGGTACGGAATGCCGGTGCGCGCCGCGAACGCGTCGGCACCGGGCGGCGTCAGCCGATCTGTGCGCCGACCGCCTTCAGGGCCGCCGGGACCGGCTGGAAGTACGTTTCGCCGCCCGAGGAGCAGTTGCCGCTGCCGCCCGAGGTCAGGCCCAGCGCCGACTCACCGTCGTACAGCGCGCCGCCGCTGTCGCCGGGCTCGGCACAGACATCGGTCTGGATCAGCCCCTCGACCGTGCCTTCCTGGTAGTTGACGCTCGCGTTCAGCGCCTTGACCGTGCCGTCGTGCACCTGGGTGGTACTGCCGCTGCGCGTCACCTTCTGGCCGACGGTCGCCTCGGCGGCCTTGGTGATCTTCTGCGGGCTGCCGCCGTAGGTGTTCACCTCGCTCGGGTGGGCGATGTCGGCGGTGTACTTGGCGATGGCGTAGTCGCTGCCCGGGAACTTGGAGTCCTCGGTGGCCGCGACCTCCTGGCCGCCCTGCTTGTCGGACCAGGACTTGACGGCGTTGCCGCAGTGCCCGGCCGTGAGGAAGTACGGCTGGCCGCCCTTGGTGACGTTGAAGCCGAGCGAGCAGCGCGAGCTGCTCCCCCAGATCGCGTCGCCGCCGGCGAGGAACGGGGTGAACTTTCCCTTGCTGCGGCGCAGTTCCGCCGTGCTGCCGAGGCTCTTGACAACCTTGTCCAGTTTGCCGAGCCGGGCACCCGTGACCGTGCGGTCGGCGGTGACGACGACCTTGTTGCTCCGCGGGTCCATGGCCCAGGCCGTGCCGGGGATGGTGGCCCGCTCCTTGAGCGTCTGCCGTGCCGCGTCGAGCTGGGCGAGGCTGTGCCGGACCATTCTGGCCTCGGCGCCCTTGGCCCGTACGGCGTCGGCCGCCTTCCGGTCGACGACGTTGACCACCAGCTTCTTCGCCCGCGCGTCGTAGTACGAACCCGCCGCGTGGTCGCTGAGCTGGGACGCGAGCGCGGTGGCCGCGGCGGGGGTCAGCTGCTTGACGGCCGGGCCGTCCGCCGCGTCGGCGTGGGCGAGGGAGAGGGACGCGGTGGCCGCGAGGGCCAGGGCTCCCGCGCCGGCCAGCGCAGCGCGCCGCTGAGGAATCCGTCGGTGCTTCAACTCAAAGCCTCCCGTGGGGGGATGGGCCGCGGTATGTGGGGGGCCGCGGGCCCGGAGGGTGTTGAGGAACAGACACGGAACGGGAGTCGCTGCGCAGCCTGCCGCAGGAAGTCGCGTCCATGCCAATGCGCGGTTTCAAGTATTCCGACGAGCGATGCTCGCGCACAAGACCGAGATCCGGTCTGGAGAACGGAACGCGACCAACCGGTCGTTCGCCCGGAGTTCCGATATCCGCGCACGTCGTTTCCCTGTGCGGACACCAAACGAACACTTTGGAGTGGCCCGAACGGCCTTCAGGAGGGGTCTACACCTGTCTGAAAACCGATGTTCCCGGCCGGACTTCGCCGACCGGTTCCGGAATGGACCGCCACAGCTTCAGCGCATCGAGGGTCATCCTTCGCACTCCAGGACACATTCCCGGCATCCGCGCACCGGCCCGCCCGCGTCAGGGCAGCTCTTCCGCCTCGGGCAACTCCTCCAGCCCGAGCGCCGCTTCGGAACCCGGCGCGGTTCCGGACAGCGGCCCGGCAGCGGCGCTCCGCTGCCGCTCATGTGCCTCCGTACGGGCCTGCGCCTCCGTACTGGCCTGCGCCTGGAGGCCGGAGCGCTCCAGGAAGCGCAGCAGCTCGACCGGGAACGGCAGGACGAGGGTGGAGTTCTTCTCGGCGGCGACCGCCACCACCGTCTGCAACAGGCGCAGTTGCAGGGCGGCCGGCTGGTCGGACATCGCCTGCGCCGCCTCGGCCAGCTTCTTGGACGCCTGGAGCTCGGCGTCCGCGTTGATGACCCGGGCCCGCCGGTCCCGGGTGGCCTCCGCCTGGCGCGCCATCGACCGCTTCATGGTCTCCGGCAGCGACACGTCCTTGATCTCCACCCGGTCGATCTGCACGCCCCAGCCCAGCGCCGGGCTGTCGATCATCACTTCCAGCCCCTGGTTGAGCTTCTCGCGGTTGGAGAGCAGGTCGTCCAGGTCGCTCTTGCCGATGATGGAACGCAGCGAGGTCTGGGCGACCTGGGAGACCGCGAAGCGGTAGTCCTCGACCTTGACCACCGCGTCGGCGGCGTCCACGACCTTGAAGTAGACGACCGCGTCCACCCGGACCGTCACGTTGTCGTGGGTGATGCCCTCCTGCGCGGGCACCGGCATCGTGACGATCTGCATGTTGACCTTGCGCATCCGGTCGACGCCCGGAACGATCATGGTGAACCCGGGCCCGCGCACGGCCTGGGTCAGCTTCCCCAGCCGCAGCACGACGCCCCGTTCGTACTGCTTGACCACCCGTGCCGCCGCGCTCACGTACACCACGCCCGCCGAGGCCAGCGCGATCCCGGCCGTCACCAGTTCCTCGACCATCACGGCCCCCTGCCGTCCGAGCTGCCGCGCACCCGCGTCCGGACCGTGCGCCCTCACCACGGTATGACCGGCCGGTGGAACGGTCGAGGGTCCGCGTCGGCCGTGCGCCGCGCCCGCGCCCGCACCGGCGAGAGCCCCCGTCCGCGCGCGCGGACGGGGGCCCGGGTGCTGCCGGCTGCGGTGGGTGCTGGTCAGTAGATGCTGACCCCGTACGCGCTGATCGCCTCGGTGACCGGCTGGAAGTAGGTGGTGCCGCCGGAGCTGCAGTTGCCGCTGCCGCCGGAGGTCAGGCCGAGCGCCGTGCTGCCGGCGTAGAGCGGGCCGCCGCTGTCACCGGGCTCGGCGCACACGGTGGTCTTGATCATGCCGTACACGACGTCGCCGTTGCCGTAGTTGACGGTGGCGTTCAGGCCGGTGACCCGGCCGCTGTGGGTGCCGGTGGTCGAACCGCGGCGGGTGACCGTCTGGCCGACGGTGGCGTTGCCGGCCTGGCTGATGTCCTGGCCGCCGACCGTCCCCTCGTGCGGGACGCTGGTGTTGTCGTACCGGACCAGGCCGTAGTCGTTGACGGGGAAGCTGGAACCGGCGGTCGGGCCGATGCGCGTGGTGCGTGCGGAGTTGGTGTACCAGGGCGGGTTGCCGTCGGTGCAGTGCCCGGCCGTCAGCAGGTAGTACGTGCTGCCCTTCTTGACGTTGAAGCCGAGGGAGCAGCGCCAGCTCGTCGCGTAGATGGCGTCGCCGCCGGAGATCAGCTTGCGCAGCACGCCGGGGGTGCGCTCGACCTTGAGCGCGCCGGCGTTGCTGCCCGCGGCCTGCTTGATCCTGTCGAGCTGCGCCTGGGTCACCCGGCTGTCGGCCTGGACGACGACCTTGCTGGTCTTCGGGTCGACCACCCAGGCGGTGCCCGCGACGTCCGCGGACCGTACCGCGTCGCTGACGGCGGCGAGCTGGGACGCGCTGAACGTGGTGGGCGGTGCGGGCTCGCCCGCGTGGGCGGTGGGCAGGGTCAGGGCGCCGATCGCGGCCAGACCGGACGCGACGGCGATCAGCCGGCCGCGTCTCGCCGCACTGCTTCGGGGGGTAGTGCGCTCGTGCCTCACTGCTACCTCCGAGGGGATCGGGGACCCGCCTGTGGGCAGGTCCGTGCGGCGCCGCCCGGTGGGCACGCGGGACTCCGCACGTCCCGTTCGGGCATGCCCCGGACAGCGCTGCTCGGGAGTTTCGAGGGCCCGGCCCCGGGGCGCAAGGGTGGCTTTCGGACGCCCGCCCGACGGCCGCACACACGCCCGCCCCGGCAGCAACAGGCGCTGCCGGGGCGGTGGTTGGACCCTCGGTCGGTACGGGGACGGCTCAGCCGGGGAGGCGGTTCCGCTCACCGGCGCGCAGCGCGAAGGGCAGCGTGTTGCCGGGCGGCGGGAAGGGGCAGATGAAGTGGTCGGCGAAGGCGCAGGGCGGCAGCAGGGTGCGGTTGAGGTCCACCGGTACGGTGCCGTCCGCGGCCGGGGCCGGCGTCCGCAGGAAGCGGAAGCGGTAGCTGTCCGTGCCGCTGGTCCCGTCGGCGAGGACGGCCCACAGCGTGCCGTCCTGCTCGACGACCTGGAGCGTGTGCTCGTCGCCGTCCAGTGTGAAGGCCAGTTCACCGGCGAGGCCGAGCCCCCGCCGCTGCCCGTCGGCGTTGGGCACCTGGACCGTGCGCCCCGCGCCGTACGGCCGGAAGAGGCCGGGCCGTACCCAGCGCTCGTCGTAGGGGAAGACGTCGATGCCGCCGAAGGTGCGCCGCGCCTCGGAGCCGGGGTCGAAGACGCGGACGGCCCACAGTCCCTCCCGGCGCAGTACCAGGAGCCGCCGGTCGCCGTGCGCCACGCGGGCCGTCTCGGGTGCGTCGTCCGCGCCGAGCCGTACGGTGCCGTCGAGCGGGGCGCCGTCCGCGGTCAGCCCGTCGGCGGCGGTCGCGCGCAGGACCACCGCGGCGCCGTCCGCGCTCCAGTGACCCGGTACGCCGTCGAGGCGGCCGTCCGGGGAGTCGGCGAGCCAGTGCGTGCCCGTCAGCGCGAGCGGGCCGTACGGCCGGGAGACCTCGGCGACGCGGCGGTCGTGCCAGGTCTGCCAGTCCTGCTCGGCCTGCGTTCCGGTGCTGCTGGTGGTGCTCATGGCGGTCAACCCTTCCCTGCGGGACGTACCGGTTCCGGCAGCCCTAAATGAGAGCGCAGCGTGCGGCCCTCGTATTCCGTACGGAGGACGCCGCGCTCCTGGAGCAGCGGCACCACCCGGTCCACGAAGTCGTCCAGGCCGCCGGGGGTCAGATGCGGAACCAGGATGAAGCCGTCGGCGGCCCGGGCGGCCACGTAGGCGGTCATCTCCTCGGCGACGGCCGCGGGGGTGCCGACGAAGGACTGCCGCCCGGTCGTCTCGATCACGGTGTCCCGGATCGACAGGCCCTTGGCCTCGGACAGCGCCCGCCAGCGGTCGGCGACCGCCTTCCGGTCGGCGATCCTGACGCGGCCCTGGCTCAGCTCCGCGTCCGGGTCCGGGTCGAAGACCGGCAGCGGCCCGTCCGGGTCGTGTCCGGAGAGGTCCACACCCCAGATCTGCTCCGCGGCCAACAGCGCGTTCTGCGGCGAGACCTGCTGCCGTCGGATCGTGGCGGCCCGCTCCTGGGCGTCGGCCGCGGTGTCGCCGAGGACGACGGTGGCGCCCGGCATGATCTTGAGGGAGTCGGCGTCGCGGCCGTGCGCGGCCAGCCGGCCCTTGACGTCGGCGTAGAACTCCTGGCCGGCGGGGAGCGTGCTGTGCCGGGTGAAGACCACGTCGGCGGTGGCGGCGGCGAAGTCGCGGCCCTCGGCGGAGTCGCCGGCCTGGATGATGACGGGGTGGCCCTGCGGGCTGCGCGGGAGGGTGAACGCGCCCCGGACGCTGAAGTGCGGGCCCTGGTGGTCGACCGGCCGGGGTGTGCCCGCCGCCGGCCAGGAGTCCCAGAGCGCGCGGGCGGTGGCGACGAACTCGGCGGCGCGCACGTAGCGGTCGGCGTGGTCGAGGTAGCCGCCGCGGCGGAAGTTCTCGCCGGTGAACGCGTCGGAGGTGGTGACCACGTTCCAGGCGGCGCGGCCCGCGCTGAGGTGGTCCAGGGTCGAGAGCCGCCGGGCGAGTTCGTAGGGCTCGTTGAAGGTGGTGCTCACGGTGGCGGCCAGGCCCAGCCGGTCGGTGACCGCCGCCAGCGCGTTCAGGACGGTGATCGATTCCGGGCGCCCGAGGACGTCGAGGTCGTGGATGCGCCCCCGGTGCTCGCGCAGCCGCAGCCCCTCGGCGAGGAAGAAGAAGTCGAAACGGCCGCGCTCGGCGGTGCGGGCCAGGTGCTCGAACGAGGCGAAGTCGATCTGGGATCCGGCGTCCGGGTCGGCCCAGACCGTGGTGTTGTTGACGCCGGGGAAGTGGGCCGCCAGGTGCATGCGGCGCAGGCCCGGCGCGGCGGCCGGGGCCGCGGGCGCGGGTGCCGTACGGGTCGGTGCGCTGGTGGCGGTCATGGGGAGACCTTCCGGGCCGGGGCGTAGCGGTTGGCCGGGCGGGGCAGGCCGAGGTGCTCGCGCAGGGTCGCGCCCGGGTAGAAGCGGCGGAGCAGGCAGCGGTGCTGGAGCACCGGAACGGTGCCGTCGACGAGCCGGGCGAGGTCGCGCTCCGGGTCGGCGGGCCGCAGGTGGAAGCCGTCGCACGCGCCGTCCGCGTGCCAGTCGCCGATCAGGTCGGCGAGTCCGACGGCGTCGCCGGAGCAGTACAGCTCGACCGGCAGCGTGGCGAGGACCAGCAGACGGTCCGGGTCGCGGCCCCGGACGCGGGCGCGTTCGCGCAGGTCGGCGCGGGCGTCACCGGCGGTGGTGGGGTCCTCGGCCCGGACGAGGGCCACGTCCGCGTGGGCCGCGGCCACCTCCCGGGCGGCCCGCGCGGTCGCGTCGACCACGACCACGGGGTGGCCCTGGGGCGGCCGGGGGGTGATGGAGGGGCCGCGGACGAAGAAGGAGGAGCCGCGGAAGTCCACGTGGTGGAGCTTGGCGCGGTCGACGAACCGGCCGGTGGCGGTGTCGCGGATCTCCGCGTCGTCCTCCCAGCTGTCCCACAGCCGGGCGGCCACGTCGGCGACCTCGCCGGCCTCCCGCCACAGCGCGTCGGCGGGCGCGGCGTCCGGGCGGCCGAAGAGCCGGGCCTCGGCGCGGGTCCGGGACACCTCCACCGCCCAGCCGGCCCGGCCGCGGCTGACCCAGTCCAGGGTGCTCACGGCGGTCGAGACGTGGAACGGCTCGGTGTGGGTGGTGGTGACGGCCGGTACCAGGCCGATGCGCCCGGTCCGGGGCGCGACCCGGGCCAGCACGGCGAGCGCGTCCGGGCCGGGCCGGGCGAAGGAGTCGCCGAGCGTGACGAAGTCCAGGGTGCCGCGCTCGGCGAGCCGGGCCAGCCGGACGTAGTGCTCGGGGTCGTACGTCTGGCGGCCGCGGCGCGCCCTGCGGGCCGGGCCGTCGAGCGCGAAGGCGAGGTGGAGGGGGCGCAGGGCGCATCCGGATGCGGGCATGTGACGGCCTTTCATCGCTGCTGACGAGCTGCTGACGGGCTGCTGGGGGGCGTTCTCAGTGGGCGGAGGCCGGGTCCGGTACGGCGTGCGCGTGCAGGAACCGGAGCAGGGCGCGCGCGGTGGCGTCGTTCTGCCGGAAGGCGGGCGCGTTCGTACGGGGCCGGGCGAAGGCGCCGGAGCCGCGGGCGTCGGTGGGCGGGCCGAGCGCGAAGCGGCGCGGGTGCGGCCGGCCGGCGCGGTCCAGCACCCGGCCGTCGGGATCGACGGCGAGCAGGCCGGTGCCGGTGGAGGCGGCGCCGTCCTCGTACAGGCCACGCAGCAGGGCGTCCTTCGTGTGCGTCACGGTGGGCGCCGGAAGCCGCGCCTCCACCAGCGCGCGGGCCTCGGCGAGCACGCCCGGCGCGCTGCTGCCGCGGGCCCGGAACACACCGCGTTCCGCGTCGGCGGTCACGGTGATCCCGGCGCCGAGGAAGCGCACCACCCCGGCCCGGGACAGCGCGAGCAGCTGCCGCAGCCGCGGCCCCGGTGGCCCGGACGCCAGGTGACTGAAGAATCCGTGCCACCACGGTCCGTGGTCCCCGAGCCGGGTGAGCTGGCCGTACACCGACAGCAGGGCGAAGAACACTGCCAGGTCGGGGCTGTGCGCGGGGGTGTGACGGCGGGCGAGATCGGCCTCGATGTAGGCACGCAGGCCGTCCTGGAGGGCGTCCGCGTCGGGGTAGCGGATGCCCGCGAGGGGCCGGTCCAGGGCGGCCAGGTCGAGGCGGTCCGCCGGGTCGGGCACGGCGGCGTCGACCAGCGCCCGCAGCTCCGCGCCGAGCGGTCCGGCGGCGGCGTACTTCTCCTCGAACGCGGTCCAGTCGGCGCGGACGCGTTCCGGGTGGGCGGTGAACAGCCGGTGATAGTGGGCGAAGCCCAGCTCCTTGGCGATGAGCGGCCACACGTCGCGCCGGAAGTCCCGGCCGCCGGGCCGGGCGAGCAGCGCGTCGACCTGCGCCGGGCCGAAGAAGCGGGGCAGCGGCGGCCGTTCGCCGCGCCAGGGGTAGCCGGGCTTGGCGTGGTACGGGACGCCGCGCCGCGAACCGACGTACAGCACCGGCTCGTTGCCGGACGGCCGGTACACCGGCCCGCCGTCCGGACCGGGGACGTACGAGCCGCCGCGCCCTTCGGTGAGCAGCACCATCAGGTCGACGAAGGCCAGCCCGAAGCCGCGCACGATCACCGGCTCGCCGGGGAGCAGCGAGGACAGGTCCGTGTCGGCGGTGAAACCGGCCGGGAGGTACGTCAGTTGGCGGCGGGCCGCGAAGGCGGCCAGCGCGCGCTGTTCCGGCGGCGGCTGGGCGTCGAGATGGCCGAGGGCGAGGACGACGAGGTCGGCGAAGAGCGGGGTGGGGCTGTCCTCCAGCCACACCTGCTGCCGTCCGTCGCGCGGCCCCGCGACGCGTACGGCACGGCGGCGGTGCTCGTGGACGGTGACGCCCGGCGGCAGTGCGGCCACCGCCTGCCCGTACACCCACTCCAGGTAGGCGCTCTGCACCCGCCGGCCGGCGAACCCGCGCGGCCCCAACCCGGCTGCCTCCGCGCGTAGTTCCCCCGCCACCGGGACCTCGCCCGTCCGTACCCGGGCGGCCCACTCGGCGAGCGACGGCCCGGCCCGTACCGGCCCCTCCTGCTCGACCGACTCGTCGGTGAACATGGTGACGTCCTCGGCCATCGAGTTCATCCACAGCAGCGGCGACTGGTCGCGGCGCCATACGCGTCCGCCACCGGGCGGGTAGGGATCGACCAGGTGCAGGTCCAGGGGCGCGTCGCCGTACAGTCCGGGCGCGTTGGCGGCGAGGCGTTCGACCAGGCCGGTGCCGCGCGGGCCGGCGCCGACGAGCACGACGGCGGGACGGGACGGGGGATGGAGGGGCCGCCGGGACGGCACGGCGGACAGGAGGCGGTCGGTCGCAGACATGCGTGAAGGCTCCGTGGATGCGGTGATCCCACTGGGGAGTCGAGCGTCTTCACACACGGTGCCCGCAGGCCGTCACCGGCCACGCCCCTCAGCACGGCCGATCCTTGAGATTAGGTGTCCGGGACGCCCCGCTGTCAAGGCTGTCCGGACTGTGGGCGGCCGGGCGGGCCGTGGTTGACGGGAAACCGGATGCCTGTTCCACTTGGCCGCATGGACTCACGGCAGTGGCTGGTCACCCGCGACCACATCGACTTCGGTCGTGTGTGGTCGTCGTCCTGTTGAGCCGGCCCCCTGCCGCCCGCCGCCGTTCCGGCCGGGCCTCTCGCGGCACCTCGTCCCGTCCGCCGCGCCTTCACACACCGCGCCCGTCGGCGCACCCTCCCCTCGCACCCCTTGCTTCCCCTCGCACCACGCCTGCCCGACCGCCGCATCGCGCGGCCCCGGCAGCGCCATGTGTCGACGCAGCGTCATTTGTCGACAAAGTCCGGCACCTGTGCTGCCGGGCGCCGTCGCGCCCCGGGTCAACGCGGCGCCCCGGCCCGCGTCCGGCCGGGTTCATCCGGCCCCCCGAACGGGGCGAACCGGGTCACCCTCGTACGGCGGCCGTTCGTATTGCGTCCGGTTTGTAGCGAGAAACGATCGGGTACCGGTCCGGCACTGGACGTTCCCACACGCGATGTGACAGCCTTCACACGGTCAGTTCGCGCGATCCTCCACAGATCTGACGCCATGCCACCCTCTTTGCACCAGATGTGTCACGAACCCCCCGTGCGGCGGCTATCCACTTGGCAGAGCATCCGCATCATGGACGACGATAGAGGTGCGGACACACAGACCGCGGGTGAGAGGAGGCGTCAATGGGATCGGTACGCAAGGCAAGCGCCTGGCTGGGCCTCGTCGACGACAACGATGACGAGCGCTACTACGACGACGACTACGCCGAGGGGTCCGAGCCCGGCAGCACCGGGAACCACCCCTGGGCGACCGACCCGCGCGTCCAGGTGGCCGACGAGAGCGCCCAGGACCAGGGCACCCGCATCGCCACCGTCACCCCGGACGGCTTCCGGGACGCCCGCGGCATCGGAGAGCTGTTCCGCGAGGGCATCCCCGTCATCGTCAACCTGACCGCGATGGAGTCCGCCGACGCCAAGCGGGTGGTGGACTTCGCGGCCGGGCTGACGTTCGGACTGCGCGGCTCCATCGAGCGGGTCGCCACCCGGGTCTTCCTGCTCACCCCGGCCGACTACCGCGTCCTCAGCGGCGAGCCCGGCCGGCGCCGCACCGAGGGCGGCTTCTTCAACCAGAGCTGACCGGGAGAGCCGGCGCGCCGTTCCGGTCCGGAGGGCCGGCGGACGCCCGCCGCCCCCGGCCGGTGCCGCTCACCGGAACGCGTCGAGCCCGGTGAGCGCCTTGCCCAGCACCAGCTGGTGCATCTCGACGGTGCCCTCGTAGGTGAGCACCGATTCCAGGTTCGTCGCATGCCGCATGACGGGGTACTCCAGCGAGATCCCGTTCGCGCCCAGGACCGTCCGGGCCGTCCGGCAGATCTCGATCGCTTCCCGCACGTTGTTGAGCTTGCCGAAGCTGATCTGTTCCGGCCGCAGCCGCCCCGCGTCGAAGCGCCGCCCCAGGTGATGGGCGAGCAGCACGCCCTTGTGCAGTTCCACCGCCATGTCGGCCAGTTTGGCCTGGGTGAGCTGGAAGCCGCCGATGGGTTTGCCGAACTGCTCACGGGTACGGGCGTAGTCCAGCGCCGCCTCGAAGCTGGCCCGCGCGGCGCCCATCGAGCCCCACACGATCCCGTACCGGGCGTGGCCCAGGCAGCGCAGCGGGCCGCCCAGCCCCTTGGCCCCGGGCAGCACCGCGTCGGCCGGCAGCCGTACCCCGTCCAGGACCAGTTCACTGGTGACCGAGGCGCGCAGCGACCACTTGTGGGTGATCTCGGGTGCGGAGAAGCCGGGGGTGCCGGCCGGGACGAGGAAGCCGCGGATGCCGTCGTCGGTCTGCGCCCAGACCACGGCGACCCCGGCCACCGACCCATTGGTGATCCACATCTTGCGGCCGGTCAGCACCCAGTCGCCGCCGTCCCGCTTGGCGTGGGTGCGCATGTTGCCCGGGTCGGAGCCGTGGTCCGGCTCGGTCAGGCCGAAGCAGCCGATGACCGCGCCGGAGGCCATGTCGGGCAGCCAGCGCCGCTTCTGCTCCTCGGAGCCGAAGCGCCAGATCGCGTACATGGCGAGCGAGCCCTGTACGGAGACCAGCGAGCGGATGCCGGAGTCGGCCGCCTCCAGCTCCAGGCAGGCCAGGCCGTACTGGACGTGCGAGGCGCCGGCGCAGCCGTAGCCGGTCAGCGCCATGCCCAGGGCGCCGAGGGAGCCCAGTTCGCGGGCGAGTTCCCGGATGCCGGGCAGCTCGCCGCGCTCGTACCACTCGGCGATGTGCGGCAGGACCCGGTCCCCGGCCCACCGGCGGACGGTGGCGCGGACCGCCCGGTCCTCGTCGGAGAGCAGATCGTCGATGCCCAGCGGGTCGGCCGGGTCGAAGGGCGGGAGCTGCGGGGACGGGGGTGCGGACATGGCGGGGCCTCCGGTGGCTGCGCGAACCCGAAAACTAGCGGTGGTAGTTATCCGGTTCCGACGGTACGGCCG
Source organism: Streptomyces sp. NPDC018019 (assembly GCF_044327805.1). Taxonomy (NCBI): domain Bacteria; kingdom Bacillati; phylum Actinomycetota; class Actinomycetes; order Kitasatosporales; family Streptomycetaceae; genus Streptomyces; species Streptomyces sp. NPDC018019. The sequence continues at coordinate 189,136 of NZ_JBIRGD010000017.1, forward strand.
CCCGCGGCGTGGCGGCAAGGGTCCCCGCCGCGCACCGGCGCCCCGGTCGGCGCGGTCCGCCGGCGCCTGGTCCGGACGTCTCCGCCGCGCCCGAACGCCCCGGCTCCCCGTCCGTACGCCGCGCCGCTCACCGGCCGGCGTTCGCGGGCGCCGGCTCGGCGTCGTGGTGCGCGTCGCCGTCGGTCCGGTCCCCCCCTTCCGCGGCCCGGCGCGGCAGCCGCAGCGCGATCAGCGCGCCGGCCAGCAGGAGCAGGGCGCTGGTGACGAGCGTGGTGTGCAGCCCGTGGACGAACGCGCCCTGCGCGGCGTCCCGCAGCACCGACCGGGCCGGGCCGCCGAGCGACGAGGCGACCTTGTACGCCTCCCCCAGGGAGTGCGCGGCCGAGGCGGCGGCCCGTTCCGGGACGCCGGCCACGTGGGACAGCCCCGGTGCGTAGGCGGCGTTCATGACGCTGCCGAGCAGGGCCACGCCGATGCCCGCACCGAGCTGGTACGAGGTCTCGCCGATGGCCGCCGCGCCGCCCGCCTGGTCGGCGGGCGCCTCGCTGAGCATCGACTCGTAGGCGCCGAAGAGCGTGCTCTGGAAGCCGAAGCCGAGCAGCACGAAGCCCAGGACGAGGAGCCAGGGGCGGTCCGTCTCGTCCATCGCGGTCAGACAGAGCACGGCCGCCGCGGTGAGCACGAAGCCCAGCGAGACCATCACCTTGGGCCCGACGGCCTGGAGGACCTTCGAGCCGGTCAGTCCGGCGGCCATCGCCGAGAAGACCAGCGGCAGCATCCGAAGCCCGGTCTCCAGCGGGCTCAGGTTCAGTACGAGCTGGAGGTACTGCACCGCTATGAGCTGGAGTCCGACGAGGGCGAGCATCGCCAGCACAATGCAGCCCACCGAGGTGCCGAAGGCCGGGCGGGCGAACAGCCGCATGTCGATCAGCGGGTGCCGGCGCTTGCGCTGGCGCCGTACGAAGAAGGTGAGCAGCAGGGCACCGACGGCGATGGAGCCCAGGGTGGTCGGGCCGAGCAGGGCCTCGCCGCTGCCGATGCGCTTGACGCCGAGGACGACGCCGAGCACGCCGAGCGCCGCGACGACGGCGCCCACGGTGTCCCAGGGCCCGTTGCGCTCGCCCCGGGACTCCGGCAGCAGCCAGCGGCCTATCAGGGCCATGACCGCCATCATCGGGATGTTGATGAGGAAGACCGAGCCCCACCAGAAGTTCTCGACGAGGAAGCCGCCGAGGACCGGGCCGACCGCGGCGCCGACCGCGGCCACCGCGCTCCACACGCCGATCGCCACCGCCCGCTCGCGCCGGTCGGGGAAGACCTGGCGCAGGATGGACAGCGTGGCCGGCATGATCATCGCGCCGCCGATGCCGAGCAGGGCGCGGGCGATCATCAGGATCTGCGGGTTGGGGGCCAGCGCGGCGGCGGCCGAGGCCGCGCCGAACAGTCCGTATCCCAGGAGCAGGACGCGGCGGCGGCCCACCCGGTCGCCGAGTGTGCCGAAGAGGATGAGCAGGGAGGCCGCGATCAGCGGGTAGATGTCCACGATCCACAGCAGTTCCACCGGCCCCGGGCGCAGGTCCTCGGTGACCGAGGGCACCGCCACGTACAGGATGGTGGTGTCCAGCGCGACGAACAGCAGGCTGACGCAGAGCACGACCAGAACGGTCCAGCGGCCCGCGCCGCCACCTCCATGCCGGGGAACACCCGCCGTCCGCTCGCTGCTGGACGTGGTCGTCCCGGACATTCGCGTACCTCCTGTCATGCTCTCGCGGCCGCGGGCCGGGGGCGTGGAAACGCTCCGGCGGAACCGGCGGAACGGGCGAGTTGAGACGTCAGACTACGCGAGTCGCGTGACGTCACGCGTGGCTCACCCCACGATGAGACGCGCATCGCAGGGTTCGGTGGTTCCCATACCCGCCGGCGGGCGGCGGACTCCGGCCACGGGATAATCGGCCGGATGAACGATCTTGCCCCCTTCCGTCCCCCGGAGCGGACCGGCCCCGGCCGCGGCCGCCCGCTGCGCGCCGCCCTGCGCCGGGCCGCCCCGGCGCTGCTGGCGTACGCCGCGATCCGGGCGCTGGGGGTGCTCGTCCTGGCGGTCTGGTCCGCGGCGCACGGCAAGAGCTGGCACACGCTGCTCACCGCCCGCTGGGACTCCCTCTGGTACACCCGGGTCGCGGAGCAGGGCTACGGCTACAGCGTCCAGCTGGCCAACGGGGACGTGCATTCCAATCTGGCGTTCTTCCCGCTGCTGCCGTGGCTGGAGCGGGGGCTGTCCGCGGTGACGCCGCTGTCCGCCGCCGACGCCGGGCTGGCGGTCTCCTGGCTCGCGTCGCTCGCCGCGGCCTGGGCCCTGTACCTGACCGGCGAGCGGCTGCACGGGCCGCGGGCCGGGGTCGCGCTGGCCGCGCTGTGGGCGGCGCTGCCGGTGGGGATCGTGCAGTCGATGGCGTATTCGGAGTCGCTGTTCACCGCGCTCGCGGCGTGGGGCGTGTGGTGCGTGCTGACCGGGCGGTGGGTGACCGCGGGGGTGCTGGCCTCGCTGGCGGGCCTGACCCGGCCGGTGGGCGCCGCGGTGGTCGCGGCGGTGTGGCTCACCGCGGCGGTGACGCTGTGGCGGGACCGGCCGGCGGGCGGCGCTCCGCGGCGGGGCCGGCACCGGCGGATGCTCCTCGGCGTACTGCTGGCGCCGCTGGGGTGGTGCGGCTATTTCCTGTGGGTGGCCGCCGAGCGGGGCAGCCTCACCGCGTATCTGGACGTCCAGGGCGGCTGGGGGAACGGTTTCGACGGGGGCGCGGCCTTCGCCGCGTTCCTGTGGGACCTCGGTTTTCCGGCGGGCCTCGGACTGCTGGCCGGAGTGGCGCTGGTGGTCTGGCTGTACGTCCTGGGCGCGCGCCGCGGGCAGCCGCTGCCGCTGCTCGTCTACGGCGGTGCCGTCCTGCTGCTGGCGCTGACCGCCAAGGGGTACTTCGGCTCCAAGCCGCGGCTGATGATGCCGGCCTATCCGCTGCTGCTGCCGCTCGCCGCCGGGCTGGCGCGGTGGCGTCCGGCGTGGGCCTGGACGGTGACGGCCCTGGTCAGCGCGGGATCGGCGGTCTACGGAGCGTGGTGGCTGAACGGTTCGGGCCCGCCCTGAGCGGAACATTCCCCTCCGTGCGGCCCCTTCCGGGAAACGGGCCGCGACACCCGTGCGAATCGGCGATAAACTCCTTCGGCGAATTCGGAAGAGCTCACCGGGAGTGGCTTCCGGTGGCACCCGGAGACGTAATCCGACGGCCGTGGAATTCCTTCCGAAAAGCACTGGCCAAAGCCTCGTTTGAGACAGATTGCACATCACATCGTCATTACAAAGCTCACAGTTTGACCAAGCACCGACATCACACGCGGTAACGTCGATTGAGTGCGTACCGATGACAAGCTCGACCAGATGGAGGAGCACCCGGCCGATCGCCCACCGTCACGCATGACCCGGACCCGCTGGTGGCTGTTCGGGGGCACGCTCGCGGTGTACGTGGCGATCGTGGCCGGTGTGCTCGCCACCTCATGGCTGGTCACCTTCGACTGGCAGGCCATGCTCTTCCGGCCGTACAAGCAGTGGCCGGAGATCCACGCTTTCCTCGACTACTTCGTGGTGCTGGGCCAGCGCGGCCCCACCGCGGTCGCCGTGGCGGCCTGGCTGGGCTGGCGCTGCTGGCGGACGAAGAACCTCCACCCGCTGCTGGTGCTGGGCACCTCGCTGCTGCTGCTCAACATCACCGCGGGCGCCGCCAAGCTCGGCATGGGGCGGCTCGGGCCGCACTACGCGACCACGATCGGCGCCAACGAGATGTGGCTCGGCGGCGATATATTTCCTTCGGGCCACACTGCGAACGCCGTCGTCACCTGGGGCGTCCTGGCCTACCTGGCGACCACGCCGCTGCGCCGCCGGGCCCTGTCGGTGATCGCCGCGCTGGGCGCCCTGGGCGTGGGCATGACCACGGTCTACCTCGGTACCCACTGGGTCAGCGACGTGCTGCTGGGCTGGGCCGCCGGGCTGCTCGTCCTCCTCGCGCTGCCCTGGTTCGAGCCCGCGGTGGAGTGGGCCGAGGTCCGGCTGACGGCCCTGTGGGTACGGCTGCGGGCCGGCCGGCTGTCCGTCCCCGCGCCGCTCTCCCCGGCGCCCGCCCGCTCCGGTCTGTCCGCCCCGCGCCCCGCCCCCGAGGACGAGGTGCTGGTACGGGAAGCGGCCGGCCCCGCCCGCCCCAACACCGCCGCCCGCACCGCGGACAGCCGGCCGCACCACCCGCCGCGCCCGCACACGGCCCGCTCGGAGCGCACCCCGGTCACGCCGACCGGCCCCCGGCGCCCGCCGCACGCCGACCGCGCGCCGCGCACCGCGCCGCTGTCCCCGGCCCCGGCCCGGGGCCGCACCGGCGGCAGCTGACCCGACGAGACCCGCGGGGACGGTACGCACAGCCTCTCCCCCGCAGCCGACGGCCCCGGCCGCTCCTCCTGGAGCCCCGGGGCCGTCGGCTTTTCCGTGCCTTCGCCGTCCGCTCAGCCCTTCCAGCTGCGGGTGACGACACCGTCTTCGACTTCGAAGTTCAGCCGGCCCCCCAGGTACTCCATGGTGATGATCGTGCCCGGCGCCAGCGAGCGGACGGTGCTCCAGCCGCGGTCGCGGGCGCGCTCCTCGGCGGCCTGCTGCGCCAGCCCGACGTAGGTCTCGGGGTCGTCGTCGGGTTCGTGAGGGGACTTCGGTACGGGTGCCATGGCAGCCACCGTAGGCGCCCGGTACAGCGCGTGGAAGGGCCGGGTGCCACACGCGAGTACCCGCCCGGTCCCCCGTTCGTCACACTTCTGTCACAGCACCACGGCGCGTGACCGGTTCGGTTTCCGTCATCCGTACGAGCCGGGGACTGCACCAACCGGGTGGGAATCCAGGTCGGCCGGATTCCGGTCTTGATCGTCGTCCGGTGACCGCCACGGGACGCCCGCGGACCGGCCGCATTTAATTCCCCGTCAGTCTCCGTTTATTCCTTTGATTTCCGTCGCCGGACGTCCGGAAATCAGCCGGCAGCACGCCGTCCGCGCATATTTCGCGGGCATGCCGGCGGGCCGGCGGGTTTGAGTCGGCCGCCGCGCGGTACTCGCTGGTGCCGAGGAGCCCCATGGGAGACAACAGAGCCAACACACCGGACAAGAGCAACAACCACCGAGCGGCGTCCGCCCGCCCCAGCGCACCCGAACTCCTGCGTTCGGCCCGGGAGCAGCTCGCCGAGCTGACCGGCCTGAACCCCGAGACGGTCTCCCGGTTCGAACGGACCGAGGACGGCTGGGTTCTGGAGACCGAGGTGCTGGAGCTCGCCCGGGTCCCCGAGACGATGAGCCTCATGGCGTTGTACGAGGTCACGCTCGACCCGGACGGCATGCTCACGGGCTACCGGCGCGTCAGCCGCTATGAGCGCGCGAGAGGAAGACCACAGACATGACCGTTGTCCCGGCACAACAGCAGTCCGGGGGCGGGGGTGGCACCAGTGGCCTCTACGACGTCCTGGAGCTGATCCTCGACCGCGGCCTGGTGATCGACGCGTTCGTCCGCGTCTCACTGGTCGGCATCGAGATCCTGAAGATCGATGTCCGGGTGGTGGTGGCCAGCGTCGACACCTATCTGCGGTTCGCCGAAGCCTGCAACCGGCTCGACCTGGAGACCGGCGCCAACAAGAGTCCCGGCCTGCCCGACGTGGTCGGCCAGGTCACCGAGTCCGGCGCCAAGGGCAAGTCCAAGGGCGCGCTCTCGGGCGCGGCCGAGACCTTCGCCGACGCGATCGGACAGGGACGGGACAAGGCCGAGGCCGAGGGTGAGCCGCAGCGCAGGCCGCGGCGCACCGCCTCCCGCAAGAAGGAGGAGAGCGAGTGAGCACGTACGTCTACGGCATCGCCCGCGCCGGCCACCCCGAGCCGGAGCAGGAGATCCTGGGCATCGGCGACCCGCCGCGGCCGGTCCGCGTCGTCCGCGAGGGCGACTTGGCGGCCATCGTCAGCGACTGCCCCGACAAGCTGCGGCCCAAGCGCCGTGACCTGCTGGCCCACCAGCACGTACTGACCGAGGCGGGAGCCGACGGAGCGGTGCTGCCGCTGCGCTTCGGCTCGCTCTCGGACAGTGACGAGGCGGTGCGGGAGGTGCTGGCCGAGCATGCCGAGCACTACAAGGCACAGCTGGACGACCTCCACGGCAGGGTCGAGTACAACGTGAAGGCCGCGCACCGCGAAGAGGACGTGCTGCGCCGGGTCCTCGCCGAGGAACCGGAGATCCGGGCCCTCAACGAGGCCAACCAGGCGTCCGGCGGCGGCGCGTACCAGGACAAGCTCCGCCTCGGCGAGCTGATCGCCAACGCCGTGCGGGCCCGCGAGGTGAGCGACGCGCACACGGTGGAGACGGCGCTCACGCCACGGGCCGAGCAGTCCCGTCCGGGGCCCGAGGGTTCCGGCTGGCTGGTCAACCTGTCCTTCCTGATGCGGCGCGAGGACGCGAGCGCGTTCCTGGAGGCCGCCGACCGGCTCGGCGCCGAAAACCCGCACCTGGAACTGCTGGTCAACGGGCCACTGCCGCCGTACAGCTTCGTACGGCCCCTAGAGACCGCCGCCGCGGAGTGACCGGTGGGCCTGCTCAAGGAACTGCTGCTGCTCCCGGCCGCTCCCGTCCGCGGGACGGGCTGGGTGCTGCGGCAGGTCCTCACCGAGGCCGAGCGGCAGTACTACGACCCGGCCGTGGTCCAGCGCGAACTGCGTGCGCTGTCGGAGCAGCTGGACGACGGCCGGATCGACGAGGCCGAGTTCGACCGGCGCGAGGACGAGCTGCTGGACCGGCTGGAGGAGCTGCGGCGGCGCTCCCCCGGGGCGTAGCCGCGCGGCCCGCCGAACCCATCGATCCGCCGCACCGACATGGAGGAGATCCCCGAGATGAAGAACCGGCCGGCACTGGTGCTGGCCGTCGCCGGAGGCTATCTGCTCGGCCGTACGAAGAAGGCCAAGCTCGCCATCGGTATCGGCAGCATGGTCCTGGGCAAGCGGCTGAACCTGAGCCCGCAGCAACTGATCTCTCTGGTCAGCGACCAGATGGAAGCCAACCCCCAGCTCAAGGAGTTGCGCGAGCAGCTGCGCAGCGATCTGAAGGGCGTGGGCAAGGCGGCGACCGGCGCACTGGTCACCAAGCGGCTGGATTCCCTGGCGGACAGCCTGCACGAACGGACTCTGGACGTACGCGACCGGCTGGACGCGGGCGAGGTCGGCGGCAAGGCCGCGGACACCGTACGCGGTGTGACCGGCGGCGGACGGGACCGCGCCGACGCGTCGGAGGAGGGCGGGGAAGAGACCGCCCCCCGCCGCGGCGGCGGCTCGCGGAAGTCCGCGGACGAGGGGCGGGGCGGCACCGGGAAGCAGGGCGCGCGCTCCTCGAAGACGGGCACGTCGGGCGCCAAGTCCGCACCGGACAAGCGCAAGCGGTCCGCCAAGCAGGCCGCCGCCGCGCCGAAGAAGACCGCTTCGGCCGCGAAGAAGACGGCCCGGTCCGGCACGCGCCGCAGCGGAGGTGAGAACCGTGGCTGAATCGCGGTCCGGCGGCCCGGTGGCCGCCGTCAAGGAGAGCGTGGCCGGCAATCCGGCCGTCGACCGCCTCAAGGAGGAGGCCGTCTCGTTCGCCGCGGCGCAGGCGCAGCGGCTGCTGGTGGCCACCGGCAAGCGGCTCGGCGAGGCCACCACCCGGCTCACGGACGTGGCGGAGGGCCGCAGCGACGGCCTGATCGGCCCGGTGATCAAGGAGACGTTCAAGGGCGCGGTCAAGGACACCGCCAAGAACACCGTCAAGGGCGCCGTGGGCAAGCTCACCGGCAAGCGCAAGGGCGGTGGCGGCAAGAGCAAGGCCGTGACGATCAGCGAGGACGTCGACGTGGGCGTGCCGGTCCGCGAGGCGTACAACCAGTGGACGCAGTTCCAGGAGTTCAGCACCTTCGCCAAGGGGGTGCAGGGGGTGGAGTCCGCGGACGACACCGACTCCCACTGGCGCGCGAAGATCTTCTGGTCCACTCGCAGCTGGAAGGCGCACACCACCGAGCAGATCCCCGACGAGCGCATCGCCTGGACCTCGGAGGGCGCCAAGGGGACGCTCAAGGGCGTCGTCACCTTCCACGAATTGGCCGCCGATCTCACCCGGGTGCTGCTGGTCATCGAGTACCACCCCAAGGGCCTGTTCGAGAAGACCGGCAACATCTGGCGCGCGCAAGGCCGCCGCGTACGGCTCGACCTCAAGCACTTCCGCCGCTTCGTGATGATGCGCGGCGAGGCGACCGGCGAGTGGCGCGGCGAGATCCGCGACGGCGAGGTCGTGGTCGGCCACGACGAGGCCCTCGAACGCGAGGAGCGGGACCGCGACGAGCAGGACCGCGACGAGCGGGACCGCTCGGAACGGGACACCGAGGGCGCGGCCAAGCCGTCCGAGGACGCGTACGAGGAGGAGTCCGGCGGCCCGGAGGACGAGGAGCCGGCGGACGCGTACGAGGACGAGGACGCCGAGGCGGAGGGCGAGGACGACGCCGAGGGCGCGTACGAGGAGGACGCGGAGGGCGAGGACGAGCCTGACGACGAGCCCGAGGACGCGTACGACGAGGACACCGAAGAGGAGGACGCCGAGGACGCCTACGAGGAGGAGCCGGCGGACGAGGAGGAGGCCGCACACGAGCCGGAGCCGGCCCGATGAGTTCCCAGGTCCCCTCCCCCTACGGCTCCTCCAACGGCGGCGCCAACCTCGCCGACATCCTCGAACGCGTCCTGGACAAGGGTGTGGTGATCGCCGGTGACATCCGCATCAACCTGCTCGACATCGAGCTGCTCACCATCAAGCTGCGGCTGATCGTGGCATCGGTCGAGCGGGCGGAGGAGATGGGCATCGACTGGTGGCGCGACGACCCGTCGCTGTCCTCCGGCGCCCGGCGCCGCGAACTCGCCCGGGAGAACGAGCGGCTGCGCGAACGGATCGCCGCCCTGGAGGAGCAGGAGCCGCGAGAGGAGATCACTTGAGCACGCACGGTGCCGAGCTGATGTACACGTACGCCGTCGCACGGGCCGGCTGCCGTACACCGGACGGGCTGCTCGGCGTCGCGGACGCACCCGTGGAGACCGTCACGGAGGGCGCGCTGTCCGCCCTGGTCTCCCGGGTGCCGGCCGCCGACTTCGAGGAGGAGGCGCTGCGCGCGCACCTGGAGGACCTGGCGTGGCTGGAGCGGACCGCCCGCGCGCACCGCAGCGTGGTGGACACCGCCGCCGCGGAGTTCTGCGTGCTGCCGCTGCGCCTGGTGACCGTCCACCGCGACCTGCGCGGGGTGCGGCAGGTGCTCGCGCAGCGCGCCGAGGAGTTCCTGAGCGCGCTGGTCAGCCTGGACGGCCGGATGGAGTGGGGCGTCAAGGCGTACGTCGAGGACCCCGGGACCGCCAAGCCCGCGGTGCCCGCGGGCGGTTCCGGCCGTGCGGCACCGGCCGCCGGCTCCGGGCGGGACTTCCTGCGCCGGCGGCTCGCCCACCGGCAGGCCCAGGAGCAGACCCAGCGGCGCGCCGACGAGCTGGCCCGGGCCGCCCACGAGGCCCTGGACAAGTTCGCCGAGCGCAGCCGGCTGCACCGCCCGCAGGACGCCCGGCTGTCCGGGGTCAGCGGGCGCAACGTCCTCAACGGCGCCTATCTGATCCCCCGCGAGCAGGCCGGGGCGTTCGCGGGCCTGGTCGGCGAGCTGGCGGACCGCAGTCCCGGCGTACGGATCGAACTGACCGGCCCGTGGGCCCCGTACTCCTTCACCCAGGCGCCGCGGCCCCCGGGCGCGGACGGGGACACCGGGCCGGGGGCCGCATGACCTCGCCGGTGCCCGGCCCCGGCCCGGACCGCCCGCCCGCCGAACGGCAGATCGCGCTGGTCGACCTGCTGGACCGGCTACTGGCGGGCGGCGCGGTCATCGCGGGCGACCTCACGCTGCGCATCGCCGAGGTGGACCTGGTCCGGATCGACCTGCGGGCCCTGATCAGCTCGGTCAACGCCAACGTGCCGTCGCCCTTCGAGGAGTTGGGGCCGGCCGCCGAGGAGGAGGTGGCGCCGTGACCCGGCGTGTCGAACTGGACGAGGAGACCGTGGAGCGCGACCTGGTGCGGCTCGTGCTGACGGTGGTGGAACTGCTGCACCAGCTCATGGAACGGCAGGCGCTGCGCCGCGTCGACCAGGGCGACCTGTCCGAGGACCAGGAGGAGCGGATCGGCCTGACACTGATGCTGCTGGAGCGGCGGATGGGCGAGCTGTGCGAGCGGTACGGCATCGGGAAGGACGAACTCAACCTGGACCTCGGCCCGCTGGGGCCCCTGCTGCCCCGGGAGTGAGGCCCGCCCCGGGCCGCGACGGCGTGCCGCAATGATCCGGCCGGGCTGTGCCCGCCCCCTCGCGTGACGCGGGACGGACGGCCATCATGGCCAGAGCCCGAGCACGTCTCCCACCGGTCCACCGGTGGCTTCTCCGGTTGCTGGTGACTTCTTGGCGAACGAGGTGGCGCAGATGGGTACGGACACCGTGACGACGAGCCCGGAACCGGTGCGGGCGCGGCGGCCCGGCGCGGTGGTGGTGGCCTGGCTGACCACCACCGACCACAAGAAGATCGGCCATCTCTATCTGGTCACCGCGTTCGGCTTCTTCCTGATCGGCGGTCTGCTGGCGCTGCTGATGCGCGCCGAACTGGCCCGCCCCGGGCTCCAGATCATGACGAACGAGGAGTTCAACCAGGCGTTCACGATGCACGGCACGATCATGCTGCTGCTGTTCGCCACCCCGGCCTTCGCGGGGTTCGCCAACGAGATCATGCCGTTGCAGATCGGTTCGCCGGACGTGGCCTTCCCGCGGCTGAACATGCTCTCGTACTGGCTGTTCCTCTTCGGCGGCCTGATCGTGCTGGGCAGCCTGCTCACCGCGACGGGCGGCGCGGCGTTCGGCTGGACCGCCTACGCGCCGCTCAGCTCGATGGTCCGCTCCCCCGGCATCGGCGCCGACATGTGGATCATGGGGCTGGCGCTGTCCGGCTTCGGCACCATCCTCGGCTCGGTCAACTTCATCACCACCATCATCGGGATGCGCGCTCCGGGCATGACGATGTTCCGGATGCCGGTCTTCACCTGGAACGTGCTGTTCACCTCGATCCTGGTGCTGATCGCCTTCCCGGTGCTGGCGGCCTCGCTGCTGGCGCTGGAGGCGGACCGGCGCTTCGGCTCGGTGGTCTTCGACGCCGAGTGGGGCGGGTCGCTGCTGTGGCAGCACCTGTTCTGGTTCTTCGGGCACCCGGAGGTCTACATCATCGCGCTGCCGTTCTTCGGCATCATCACCGAGATCATCCCGGTCTTCTCCCGGAAGCCGATCTTCGGCTACATGATGCTGATCGGCGCGACGATGGCGATCACCGGGCTGTCGGTGATGGTGTGGGCGCACCACATGTTCGCCACCGGCGCGGTGCTGCTGCCGTTCTTCTCGTTCATGTCGTTCCTGATCGCCGTGCCGACGGGGGTGAAGTTCTTCAACTGGATCGGCACGATGTGGCGCGGGTCGCTGTCCTTCGAGACACCGATGCTGTGGGCCGTCGGGTTCCTGGTGAGCTTCCTGTTCGGCGGTCTGACCGGCGTGATCCTGGCCTCGCCGCCCCTGGACTTCCACGTCACCGACACCTACTTCGTCGTCGCCCACTTCCACTACGTCGTCTTCGGCACGGTCGTCTTCGCGATGTTCGCCGGGTTCTACTTCTGGTGGCCGAAGTTCACCGGGAAGCTGCTCGACGAGCGGCTGGGCAAGGTGCACTTCTGGACGCTGTTCACCGGCTTCCACACCACCTTCCTCGTCCAGCACTGGCTGGGCGTGGAGGGCATGCCGCGCCGGATCGCCGACTATCTGGCGGCCGACGGCTTCACCGTGCTGAACACCGTCTCGTCCATCGGCGCCTTCCTGCTCGGCCTGTCCACGCTGCCGTTCCTGTACAACGTCTGGAAGACGGCGAAGTACGGCACGAAGGTCGAGGCGGACGATCCCTGGGGCTACGGCCGTTCCCTGGAGTGGGCGACCTCCTGTCCCCCGCCGCGCCACAACTTCCTGACCATCCCGCGCATCCGCTCGGAGTCGCCCGCCTTCGACCTGCACCACCCGGAGGTCGCGCGGCTCACTCCGCCGGACGCCCCGGAGCCGGCGCGCCCGCCGCAGCGGCCGGAGCCGGATCCAGCGCCCGGGTCAGCCGGTCCCTGATCTCCCGGATCCGCCCGGCCAGCCCGGGCGGCTCGCGCACCTCGAAGTCGAAGCCCATCAGGACGACGTGGATCACCAGGACGTCCAGGCGGTGCGCGCCGGTGTGCAGCAGGCAGCGGTGCTCGTCGAGCGGTTCGACGACGCCGTCGGACGGGGTGATCCGCTGGGCCGCCTCCTCGGCGGAGGCGTGCAGCACGATGGTGGCCCGCTCGGCGTAGGCCTGGGTGGACACGCCCCGCGAGACGTACGCGGCGAGGTCGTCCGCGGGGGCCGGGCGCGGGGTGAAGCGCGGGCCGTGCGGCGGGGTGAGGGTGATGCGGTCGGCGCGGAACGTCCGCCAGTCCGCGCGGTCCACGTCCCACGCCACGAGGTACCAGCGGCGCTGCGCGGACACCAGGCGGTGCGGCTCGGCGGTGCGGCGGGTGGCCGTACCGTCGTGGGCCGCGTAGCGGAAGCGCAGCCGCCGGCTGTCCCGGCAGGCAGCGGCCAGCTCGGTGAGGACCCCGGCGTCGGCCCGCGGCCCGCCCGGGTGGCCGAGCATGGGGACGGTGAAGGCGTTGAGGGCGCCGATACGGCGGCGCAGCCGGTCGGGCAGCACCTGCTCCAGCTTGGCCAGGGCCCGTACGGAGGTCTCCTCGATGCCCTCGACGCCGCCGGCCGCGGCGGTGCGCAGCCCCACGGCGACCGCCACCGCCTCCTCGTCGTCGAGGAGCAGCGGTGGCAGTTCGGCGCCCGCGCCCAGTTGATAGCCCCCGGCGGTGCCGGGGGCCGAGTGGACGGGGTAACCCAGTTCGCGCAGGCGGTCGATGTCGCGGCGGACGGTGCGCGGAGTCACGCCGAGCCGGTCGGCGAGGTCCGCGCCCGTCCACGCGCGGTGTGCCTGCAACAGGGAGAGCAGACGGAGCAGTCGTGCCGAGGTCTCCAACATGCCGGGCAGTCTGGCAGCCCATGCGGACAGCTACGGTCCGCGGGCTACCACCTGTACCAGCGTGTGCGGCCACCGCCGGCGCTCGTCGTACGGAACAGGAAGCCGAGCAGCCACACGACCAGGACCGCTACGGCGACCCACCACAGGGCCTTGAGCGCGAAACCCGCGCCGAAGAGGATCAAGGCCAGAAGCAGTACCAAAAGGACAGGAACCATGTGATTCGCACCTCCGCTGTTGCGAGTGCCCACGGTGTGCGGTGTTATGCGCCCTGCCTGACGGGGCTCGGTCAACGGCCGGCCGGGGCCGCCCCGTCCGGCCGGTCGCCGGTGACGCGGACCGCCAGGTCGTTGTCGGGCGTGTAGTACGGCCCGATGCGCAGCTGTCCGGCGGGGCAGCCGACGGGCAGCTCCGGGTGGACGAAGGCCGCCTGCTTCTCCGGTACGCCGTCGAGCAGCCGGGCGATGCGGACCGGTTCGGCGTCCTCGGCCGCGCGCAGCCACAGGTCCCAGCGCTCGGTGCCGCCCGCCCAGCGCTCCGCGAGCGGCGCGTAGGGCAGCGTGAAGGTGAAGTCGGCGCCGTCGCCGGTGAGCGGGACGCTGACGACCGCGGCCGGGCCGGCCTCCTCCGGCGCCCCGGGGCGCAGCCGGGCCTCGGCGCGGGCGCCCGGCCCGAGGGCGGCGCCGTACAGCCGGCCCGTCACCGTCGTACCGCCGGCGTCGGCGAGGAGGTCCACGGCCTCCGCGTGCGGTCCGCGCAGCCAGCTGCGCAGCGCCAGGCGGCCGGAGCGGGTCGTGTACGGGATGCGCACGCCGAGCCGGCCGATCCCGGCCAGCGGGCGGCGGTCCACCAGCGGGCCCAGGTCGTTGTCGCCGGGCAGCAGCCGCTGCGGCTCCCGGCCGTCGCCGAGGTCGGCGTAGGCGTTCCAGCGGCCTTCGGGCAGGGCGACGGTGCTGGGCAGCACGGCGCGCAGCCGCCCGGAGCCGTTCGGCCCGAGCGGCAGCCGCAGCTCCTCGTGGGTCCCGTCGGCGTCGCGCGGGCGCAGCACGAGCGCCGCGCTCCAGACCGGGTGGCTGCCCTGCGGTGCGGTGACGTCGAAGGTCAGACCGCCGGCGGAGTCCGCGATGCAGTCGGCGCGCAGCGGCTGCGCGGCCGGGTCCCGGTCGCCGTGGCCGGCCGCCGCGCCGTCCGGGTCCGTGGGCGGGGCTCCGGCCAGTACGCGAGCGACGGCGTCCGGTCCGGCCGGCCCGGTGCCCGTCGTGGGCGTTTGCGTCGACGCGTTCATACCGTCCGCACCCCTCTCACAGCGGCCTGCGCCGCGTCCTTGGTTGCGTACGCCCCGTGTCCCGGAGCCGGGTTGTACGTCGTCCGGACCGTCCCTCCGATGCCGTCCGTGCACTGAAACAGGAATGAGCTGTGCATCCGTCCCGTTTTCCGTCCCGTGTCCTTCGGCGGCAGCGGACGAGTCCGGTTCGTCCGCCCCTTGAACGGGTAGACCACGGGCCCGGGTTCCGGGTTGAGCCCTTTGGCCAACTTGTTCCGAAAGAGTTAGGACATCGGTAGCGACGTCGCGGAACTTTCCTGGATCACCGATCGTCGTTTCCGTCCCGCGCCGTATCGCCACAAGCTATGCCGTCCCGGGGCGTCCCGTCACGAGGTGTGCAGCCACCGGCCGGCCCCGGGGAGCCGGCCGCCGCCCCGCCGCGGGTCCGGGCCGGGGCGCTCAGGGCCGGTACGGCAGCTGCGGCACGGTGAAGCAGTTGGTGTCCATGTCCCCCTGGGTGACCCAGCCGCCCTCGCCGCCGTGCGCGCCGTCCCGCCAGCGGGCGACCGACAGGCAGGTGCGGTCGGTTTCCGGCGGCTTCGGGAGCGGCCGGAACGCGGCGGGAAGCAGCAGGCCACGGGCGGTGTAGGGCGCTCCGTCGGCGACGAAGCGCTCCACGCACGCGCGGGTGAGCCGCGTCCCGCAGGAGCGCGCCGCGTCGGTGAACCACATGGCCGCCGCCCAGCCCTCCAGCTGCCACTGCGACAGCGGGCCGCCCTTGGCGTACCGGGCCATCGCGGTGCGGAAGTCCCGTACCGCCGCGCCGCCCGGACCCTTCCCCGGATCGTCGTAGTTGCGGCTGGCGCCGGTGGCCCACAGGGCGTTCCGACAGCCCGGCGACTTCTTGTAGTCCTTTGCGACCGAGTCCGACCAGTTCTGCACGTTCGTGACCTTTGCGGTCGGCCGGACGCCCGCCGCGTCCATCGCCTCGCACAGCCGCGCGTTGCCGTGCGTGTCCAGCGCGTCGAAGACCAGATCGGCACCCCGGTCGCGCAGCCCGGCGGCGACCGCGGGGAAGTTGGGCAGCGCGAAGTCCACCTGCTCGGTGGTCACGTCGTACCCCTCGGCCTCCAGGCCGCGCACGATCAGCCGGGCGTACGCGGCGGACGCCGCCTGGTTGTAGGAGACGACGGCCGCGCTGCGGGCCCGCTGCACACGCTTGAAGTAGCGGTAGACCTCCGTGCCGCCGTAGAGCCGCCCGTCCCAGCCCGGCGCTTTGCCGTCCCGCGGCGCCTGGCTCCCGTAGATCCCGTACAGGTGCGGGTACGTGTCGTACGCGGCGCCGACCGGCTGGCCGCCGATGTCGGGGACGCCCGCGGCGGAGACCCGGGGCGCGCCCGCGTAGTCCAGCGCGGTCGTCGCGACCAGCGCGAACACCTTCTCCTCGGTGAGCAGCCGGCGCACGCACTCGTCGTTGCCGACGCCGCTGCCCCCGTCGTCGCAGGTGACCGGGCGCACCGGCCGGCCGTTGACGCCGCCGTCCCGGTTGAGCTCGGCGAAGTACGCCAGCGCCCCGTCCCGCGGCCCGGTGAACGCCTCGCCGCCCACCGGGCTCGTCGTACTGGTGATGATCCCGACCGTGATCGGCTCACGGACCGGGCCCGTCGCGGGCGTTGTCCGGCGGTGCCCGAAGTCACGCTCCGGCAGCCTGCTGCCACAGGCCGCGGTCAGCGCGAGCAGCAGCGCCGCGGCGGCGGCACCGGCCGCCTCAGCAGCCCGGCGCGGACGCATTGCCGCTCATGCCCACCAGCGCGCACAGGGTCTTGAGGGACACCTTCCACACCTTGCCCTGGTAGACGGAGACGCCCTTCCCGTCCGGCAGCGCGGTGGCGCCCTTGAGCGTGAGGCTGTACGTCACGTCGGCCTCGGTCGCGGAGGTGAACCGTACGGCGGACACCTGCGCCGCGACCTGCTTGCCCCGCTGGTCGCCGTTGAACGCCTCCAGCAGCAGTTGCAGCTGCTCGCCGTTCTGGAGGTACCTGGCCTTCTCGGCGTTGGACAGCTTCGGGTCGAAGAACTTCCGCCAGTTCTCCTTGATCTCCCGCTCGGCGGCGGCCGGGTCGGCCGGGCCGCTGCCCGACGCCGTCGGCGGGGCGCTCGTGTCCGTGCCGCCGCGGTCCGGGGCCGAGGCCGCCCCGCTGGGCGCCGGCTGCCCGCCGTCGTCGGCGTCCCCGCAGCCCGTGGCCCCGGCGGCCACCAGCAGCACCGCCGCCACCAGCGCCGGAACCCGCCGCGCGGGCCCCCCACGGAACGTCATGTACACCACCGCCTGTCGTCGCGACCGGCCGGAGCCGGTCTGGCACAAGCCTTCTGAGGTGCGGTCCCACAGGGCATAGTGCAGCTATTCGCCGGAAGTCGCGAGGGGGCGTGATGCGCAACGCGCGGACACGGTTCGGGGCGCGCCTGGCCCCATGGGGCGGCTGGGCGGCGCTGGCGGGCGGGGCGGTGCTGTGCGCGGTCGGCTGGTACGGCGTCTCCGGCGAGCGGTTCGCCGAACGGCAGATCCCGTTCCTGGCGTCCTGCTCGATCCCGGGCGCCGCGCTGATCGTCGCGGGCGCGGTGCTGGTGGCGCGGGGCGACCAGGGCCTGGCGGCGGCGCGCGTCGAGGAGCTGTACGGGCTGCTCGTCACATACGGCGCCGACGGCACGCCACCACCGGGCGCGGACGGAGCGCCGGCCGCGCGGGAGGCCGGGGCGGACGCGGCGGGCCCGCCGCTCGCCGTACCCGGCGGAACGCTCCTGCACCGGCCCGGCTGCCCGCTCGTCGCGGGCCGCCCGGACGCCCGGCCCCCGGACGGTCCGCCGGAGTCGGCGGCCGCACAGCCGCTGGCGCCCTGTCCCGTCTGTGAGCCGGGCGGCCCGCGCCCCGCCGCGGACCGGTGAGTTCGCTCGCGTACGACCTCACCCTGGCGGGTCTGGCGGTGGGCAGCGCCGCCGCGCTCACCGGCATCGGCCTGATCGTCACCTACCGGGCCACCGGTGTGCTGAACTTCGCGCACGGCGCCGTCGCCATGGTGTGCGCCTACGTCCTGCGGCAGCTGGCGGCCGACTGGCACTGGCCGCTGCCGCTCGCCGCCGCCGTCACCCTCCTCCTCGTCGCGCCGGGCATCGGGCTCGCGCTGGACCGGGCCGTCTTCCGCCCGCTGGCCGTACGCGGCGCCGGACCGGACCGCACCCTGGTCGCCTCGCTCGGCGTCTTCGTCCTCCTGGTCGGCGGGGCGGGCCTGGTGTGGGGGCCGGGAGCGCGCGCCGACGCGCCCGCGCTGCTGCCCGACGACCCGTGGGTGCAGCTCGGCACCGCCGTCACCCTGGCCGCGGGGGTCGCCGCCGTCACCCGCTGGACCCGCTTCGGACGCGAGCTGCGCGCCGTGGTCGACAACCGTCCGCTCGCCGTCCTCAGCGGCATCGACGCCGACCGGGTCGCCGCCGCCGGCTGGGCCTTCGGCTCCTGCACCGCCGGGCTGACCGGCATCCTGCTGGCCCCGCTGCTGCGCCTGGACCCGTACGGGCTGCCGCTGCTGGTGATGGAGGTGATGGCGGTCGCGGTGGCCGCCGGACTGCGCAGCCTGCCGGTGGCGGTGGTCGTGGCCCTGGGGATCGGTGTCGCGCAGAGCCAGCTCACCCGGCTGCACCCGGGTGGCAGCCTGGAGCCCCTGGTGCAGGCCGTCGGCGCCAACCTGTTCGTCGTGGCGCTGCTCGCCGCCGCCCCGGCCCTGCGCGGCCTCGACTCCGCCCGTGCCCTGCCGGACACGCCCGACGGCGGCGCACCGGCCCTGCGCACCGGCCCGCTGCCCGACCACGACGGCCGCGCCTGGCTGGTCTGCGGCATCCTCTTCCTGCTCCCCCTCGGCTTCGCGGGCGGCGACCTGCGCACCGCCGTCCAGGTCCCGGCGCTCGGCGTGGTGCTGCTCTCCCTGGTCGTGGTCACCGGCCGCGGCGGCCAGATCTCGCTGGGGCAGGCCGCGTACGCCGGGCTGGGCGCCCTGTTCACCGCGCTGCTGACGGCCGGCCGCTTTCCCGGTCTGCCCGCCCTCCCAGGGCTGCCCGCCCTCCTGCTGGCCGTACTGCTGACCGCCCCGCTCGGTCTGCTCACCGGCCGCCCCGCGCTGCGCCGGCACGGTCTGGCGACGGCCCTGGCCACCCTCGCCTTCGGCGTCGCGGTCAGCCGGTTCGTCCTCGCCCAGCCGTACGCCACCGCGGGCCTCACCCTCGACCGCCCTGCCGGCTTCACCTCCGACCGTGCGTTCTACGTCCTCGAACTGGTGCTGCTCGGCCTCGCGCTGCTCGCCGTGGCGGCCCTGCGCCGCGGCCGGACCGGGCGCGCGCTGGCCGCCATGCGCGACCACGAGCCGGGGGCGGCCGCCGCCGGTGTGCCCGTGACGGCGCTGAAACTGGCGGCGTTCGTGGTGGGTGCCGCGCTGGCGGCGCTGGGCGGCGGCATGCTCGGCATGGCGCTGCGCACCTTCGACGCCGCGTCCTACGACCCGGTGCGCAGCCTGCTGTGGTTCGCGGCCCTGCTCGTCCTCGGCGCCGACAGCCTGCTGGGCGCGCTCGCCGCCGCGGTGCTGCTCGTCGGCCTGGACGCGGGGGCCGCGGGCGGAGCCGCCGCCGCGGTGATCGGCGTGCTCGCCGTACGCGCCGGCCGGCTCCCGCACGGCCCGTACGCGGCCCTGCGCGGCGCCGCCGCCCGCCTGTCCGCGGCCCCGGAAGCGCGGCTGACTCCCCTGGGCGCGCGGGTACGGGACCGGTTGGCTCGGGTCCATGGGACGCAGGGCCGTGGGCCCCAGGACCACGAATCCCAGGCCCGTACGCCTGGCAGCCGCGCGATGGGGACCCGGGCCGCCTCCGGCCCTCCCGCTCCGGCCGTCCGCGGACCGCGCCCCCGTAGCGCGCCACCGCCCGTGTCCCCCACCCCCTCCGGCCGTCTGACCGCCCGCGCCGTCCGGGCGCGTTACGGCGGGTTCACGGTCCTGGACGGGGTGGACCTGACCGTCGCGCCCGGCCGGATCACCGCGCTCATCGGGCCCAACGGCGCGGGCAAGAGCACCCTGTTCCACTGCCTGTGCGGCACACTGCGCCCCACCGCCGGCCGGGTGCTGCTCGACGGGGCCGACATCACCCGCCGCTCCCCGCACGCGCGGGCCCGCCTCGGGCTGGCCCGGACCTTCCAGCAGCTCGCCGTGTTCGAGGGGCTGAGCGTGGCCGAGAACGTCCGGGTCGGTGCCGAGCGGAGCGGCGTACCGGATCCGGCCGCCGCCACCGGGCGGGCGCTGGATCTGCTGGCCCTAGACGGGCCGCTGCGCACCGCGTCCGTCGCCGGGCTGGACACCGGCACCCTGCGCCGGGTCGAGCTGGCCCGCGCCCTCGCGGGCCGGCCGCGCACCCTGCTGCTGGACGAGCCCGCGGCGGGCCTGGACAGCGCCGAAGTGGCGGCGCTCGCCGACGTGCTGCGCGCGCTGGCCGCCGACGGCACCGCGCTGCTCGTCGTCGAGCACGACCTCGACCTCGTCGCCGGGCTGGCCGACACGGTGTACGCGATGGCGGCGGGCCGGATCGTGGCCTGCGGCCCCGCCCGCAACGTCCTTGTGGAGCCGGGCCGATGAGCGGGCCGACGCCGCCGGGAAGCCGGTCACGGCGGGCCGGGAGCGGGGCACCGGCATGAGTGTCGAGGCCGCCCTGCACGCGGCCCGTGTCCGCTACGGCTCGCTGGAGGTCCTGCACGGCATCGACCTGCTCGTCCCCGCCGCCCGCGTCACGGCGCTTCTGGGGCGCAACGGATCGGGCCGCACCACGGTCCTGCGCGCGCTGGCAGGCACCGTGCCGCTCGCCGCCGGGCGCGTCATGTGGCGCGGCAGGGACGTCACCCGGGTCCCGGCACACGCCCGCGCGCGCCGCGGCCTGGCCCTGGTGCCCGACCGGGGCGCGGTGTTCGGTTCGCTCTCCGTCGGCGAACAGCTCGCACTGGCCGCGCCGGACGGAGCCGTCGGCCCGGCCCTGGACGCCTATCCGCCGCTGCGCGCGCTCCTCGACCGCCGGGCGGGCACGCTGTCCGGCGGCGAGCAGCGGATGCTCGCCGTGGCCCGCGCGCTGCTCGGCCCCGCCCGGCTCCTCCTCTTCGACGAGCCCACGCAGGGCATGTCACCGGACGCCACGGCACGTACGTACGCGCTGCTCGGCGGCGTGGCGGCGGCCGGGCGCACCGTCCTGGTCGCCGAGCAGGCGCTGCCGCCCGGCCTGTGCCGGGCGGCCACCGTCGCGTACGTCCTGCGGCGCGGCAGCGTCGCCTTCAGCGGCGAACCGGCCGAGGCCGCCCGTCTCCCGGGCCCCGGCGGCCCGGGGCCCTCACCCCGGTGGTGACCCGCCGGGCAGCGCGAGGCTCCGCTTGCCGAGCCCGAACCGCTTGGCGCAGTACGGCCAGGCCGACCAGCCCTGGACGCGCAGCACCCGCCGGGCGACGGCGATCTGCTGCTCGCGGGTGGCGAGGTCGGCGCGCGGGGCGAAGGCCAGGCCGCCGTGCTCCTTCCAGGTCGACTGCCGGAACTGGAGTCCGCCGTAGTAGGCGTTGCCGGTGTTCTTGCGCCAGTTGCCGCCGCTCTCGCACTCGGCGATGCAGTTCCACAGTCCCCGGGACAGGGAACAGCCGGCCGGGGACGGCAGCGCCGTGTCCCGCGCCTGCGCGCCGGCGGGCACGCACAGCAGGACGACGGCCGGAACGAGGGACAGGACGGCCGCTCTGCGACGGCCTGCCTTCGCGAGACGCTTGGGCATCAGCGCCCGAAAAGTATGGGACATCGGCTCACGCTATGCGCGGATACGGGCGTGTCGCCCCCGCCGTGCCCCGAACGGCGCGACGCCCCACCCGGTCGGCGGACGGCCGGGTGGGGCGTTCGGCCCAAAGGGACGGGACGGGCGGACCGGTGCCGGCGGTGCCCTGAGCGGACCCCTGGCGGCGGCCCCGCGGCTCAGACGGAGAGCCGCTGCCCCGGGATGATCAGGTTCGGGTTGCCGCCGACGACGCCCCGGTTCGCGGCGTACAGCTGGCGCCAGCCCACGTTGTGCGCGGCGGCGATCGAGCTGAGCGTGTCGCCCTGCCGCACCGTGTACCCGCCGCCGGTGGCGGCCCGCGTCCGGCCGCGGTCGGCGTGCCCGCCGGTCCCGTGCGCCTTCTTGCCCACCTTCGAGCGCACGTCCCGGCGTACGTCCTTGCGCACGTACCGCTCGCCGCCGTCCCGGTACGACCGGTGCGCCTTCGGTGCCTTCGGGGCGCTCCCGTAGGCACCTGCACGGGCGGCGCAGGTGGGCCAGGCCCCCCAGCCCTGGTTGGCCTGCACCCGGGTGGCGACGGCGATCTGCTGGGCGCGGCTGGCCTGGGCGGCGGTCGGCGCGTAGGCCGTGCCGCCGTGCGCACGCCAGGTGCTGGGGGTGAACTGCAGGCCACCCGAGAAGCCGTTGCCGGTGTTGATGTGCCAGTTGCCGCCGCTCTCGCAACGGGCGATGCGGTCCCACACTCCGCCGTCCGCCGCCTGCGCCGGACCGGCGGTGGCGGCCACCAGCGCGAGCGGGGCGATCAGCGCCGCCCCTACCAGCACGGCGGTGTCACGGCGTATGACGCCCTTCGAAAAAGGCATGGAATCCCTCTCCACGGCCCCGGGGTTCCCCAGGTGACGCGGTACGGGCGCGTCCGGCGCCCGTGGACCGCGGCACCCCGCCCGCCGCGGGGTGGTGCCGGTGGTGCTGCGTACGGTGCATCCGGTGCCATGCGGCGCGGCGGTCGTGCCGTGCCGGCTACGGCGTACCGGCCGTGGTGCGGGCCGGTGGTGGAAGCGGACGGCGGGCGTCCCCGGGTGGTGCTCGGTGCACACGGCCGGAGAATGTAGGAAGGCCGGCCCCCCGTTATCAACCACTTCGCCGTCCCGCCTGGCCAGTCGGACGTTACCGGAGGTATCGGCCATTTTCGGCCACCCACTTGATTCGCCGATTTCCGCATTTGTCACCCCGTCGGCCCGGCGATCTGTGACCCAGCTCACCGTCGCGACTTGCGTGCCCCGCGCACCGGATCGCGGGGAGTGAGCGGTTCCGGGCGGCATCTCACGCTGCGCTTCGAACGGTTCGACCGCCTGCCCCGCCGCGCGTGACCCCGGCCACAGATCGCCCGTTGTCCTGGTACGAGCCGGGGACCGCCCGGCAAGCCCGCGCAACGATCGAGGAGCCATCCGTGCCGCGCATGCTCGACGTCAGTGACGACGTTCGCGCCGAGATCGGTGACGAAGAAGCCGACCGCCTGCTGGCCGGTGGCAACGCCCCCGGCAACTACGACTGCACCTCCTGCCGCACCCCCGGCGACAGCGACCAGGAGCGCACCAGCACCGTCCTGTTCGTGGGCGAGGAGACCGCGGTGCTCGCCTTCGCCCACGCGTCGTGCATCCCTTCGCAGGTCGTGCCGGTCTCCGAGGAGCAGCTCCAGGGCGCGGTGCGCTCCATCACCGGCGCGGACGGGGACCAGGCGGCGCCCGCCGGTCCCCCGCCCGCCACCCCCTTCGCCGCCCTCCCGGGCGAGCACCGGCAGGCGACACTCGGTGTCACCTGCGGCCTGGTGCTGGTCGAGGACGACCTGCGGCCCGCGCTGGTCGTCGAGCCGGCCGGGCCCATCGCCCGCCCCGGCTCCACCGAGCCGGGCGACGCGTTCCTCCCGCTGCTCCTGGAGCACGGCTTCGCCCCGGTGACGGACATGTCCGTGCTGCCCGCGGCCAATCCGGGCTGGTCGGTGCTGCTGGCCGCCGGGCGGCTGCACGCCATCCTCCAGCCGTCCGGCGACGGCGCCCAGCCCGTCTCCTGGTGGCAGGCGCACCAGCCGCTGCCCGTCTCGGACGGCTGGCGCACCGCCGCCGCCAAGGCGCAGACCGTCCTGGTGTACGCGGCCCCGGTGGGCGCCGTCGGCCACCAGCCGCGGGAGGACCTGATGCGCGAGGCCATGGAGAAGGCCGCCGCCGAGGGCAAGCTGGTGGCCGCGGCGATGCCGCTGGCGGGCACCTGACGGCAGCCGCCCCGGGCTCCCCGGGCCGCTGCCGGAAGGCGACGTGTCATACGGGCCGTCCCGCGCCGCGCTCACCCGCGGCGGCGCGGGGCGGCCTTCCGGTGTCCGGGGCGGGCCGGTCCCGGCGGGCGCCCGGGGGCGAGCCGGTCGTGAGCCGGTCGCGCGCTCCCGCCGAACAGCCGATTCTTCGCCAAGACCGCATCCCGGGAGCATCCGGGTCGTTGGCACAGACGTGCATGCATACGACCCCTCCTCCCGCGTCCCGTATCCCTACCAGATCCCCGGCATGCGCCCGTCGCACGACGCGACCACGGCGACCATGGCGGCCCCCCACGCCGCCCCCGCCTCGGCCACGCCGATCTACGACGCGCTGTACGCCGAGTACCGCCGCTCCTTCCGGGCGCTGCCGGGGGACCGTACGGGGGAGGAAGGACTGAGCGCCGAGGCGATGCGGAGCATCTGGGGCCGTACCACCACCGCGACCGGCCACCTCCCCTCGGCCGGCCACTGGGAGCCCGTCGCCCGCCAGTCGTTCCACGGCCACCCCCACCACTCCAACGGCCATCTGCGGGGCCACTTCCCCCCGGCCCTCCCGCCGGCCCCCCGCGAATACCGCCCGCACGGTCACTGACCGGCCCGTACGCCCCGGCGCAGCCCCGCGCCCGTACGCGAGAACGGTGGCGGGGGGGGCCCGCCCGGGCCCCCCCCCCCCCGGGGGGGGGGCGGGGCGGGGGCTGCGGCGCCGACGTCGTCGTGCTGCGCGTCGCGCGCCCCCGGCCGGCGTC
>NZ_JBIRGD010000018.1:0-198657 GCF_044327805.1 Streptomyces sp. NPDC018019
CGTCTTCACCTGCCTCAAAGCCGAACACGGCGTCCGGCCCGTCTCCGACTGGGTCCGCACCCGCCTCACCCACTGGACCACGAGCCCCGCATGACGCCGACGACCCCGACCGCCCGGGAGGCCACCGCCGCCGGCGTCCACGCAACCGCACGCATCTGCGCGGCCATCGAGGGCAACAGCACCGTCCTGCCCGTCCTGGACGGCGACGGGCCCTTCGAACTGCGACGCCTGCGCTCCCGGGGAACTGGGACGCGCGTGTGCATCATCGGCGCCATGAGCGCGCCGCTCGGCGGCGACCGGCTGCGCATCGAAGCCACCGCCCGGCAGGGCGCCGTCCTGCACGTCACCTCTGCCGCGGCGACCCTCGCGCTCCGGGGCCCCACTCCCGAACCCGCCACCTACGACGTCCACCTGACCGTCGCGGAACACGCGGAAATCCGCTGGCTGCCCAAGCCTCTGATCTGCGCGGCCGGCAGCAACCTGCGGCAGACCTGGACCATCGACCTCGCACCCACCGCACGGCTGATCCTGCGTGAAGAACAACTCCTCGGGCGCACCGGCGAAACGCCCGGCCAGGTGACCACGCGCCTCACCGTCCGGCAGGACGGGCGTACACTGCTCGCCCAGGAAGCCGCCTACGGTCCGGGCGCACCCGGCTGGGACGGCCCGGCCGTCCTCGCCGGCCACCGCGCCACCGGGCAGGTCCTCGTCGTCGACCCGGCCTTCGAGAACACCCGCCCCGAAGTCCGCCTGTTCGGCACCACGCCGGAAGACGGGCACGGCCTGCTCGCCCCACTGGCCGGGCCCGCCACGCTCAGCACCGCCACGGCCCCCGACGGCCTGCGCCTGCGCCGCCTCCTCGATACCGCGCAAGCCGTCGCGCACCGCCCCGCTGCGATCACGATCCCTCCCGCGGGTGACGAGGGGAGCCGGATCACGGCCAGGAGCACCCCGTGATGGACAACGTGAGCAGGCTTGCCGGAAGAGCATGCCGTTGACGATCAGGCGACGCTCCGTCCAGCGCCCGCCCTGTACCGCGTACTCCCGACCTGTCGAACAGGTCCTACGCCCCGGCTTCGAAGCCTGCCAGCAGCGCCTGCACGGCGTACTCGAAGCGCGCCGCGTCGTCGGCGCCGTGGCCGCCCCGCCCGGCCGCCACGAGCAGCGGGAAGCGGTCCGCGTCCAACTGCGCAAGATACGCCGTTGAACCGGGCCCGCCCTCCTCGTTGACGCGGGCGGTGGCGGCCTCGACGGCGGTGTGCCCGACGACGAACACGGTGAGCGCGTTCAGCACGTCCAGCGCCCGGCCGAGCGGGAAGCCCGCGTCCCGCAGCATCCGCAGACCGCTCTCCACGGCGCCGAGCGTCTGGGGTGTCACCGCGGGGCGGCTCATCGCCAGTGGCAGTACGCCGGGGTGGCACAGCAGCGTACGCCGGAGGGACCCGGCGTACTCCGCCAGCGCGGACCGCCAGCGCCCGCCGTCGGCGGTGAGCGGCGCCGCCCGCTCGAACACCCGCTCCACCAGGCCGTCCAGCAACGCGTCCTTGTTCGGGACGTAGTGATACAGCGTCATGGCCTCGACGCCGAGGTCGGCGCCGAGCCGGCGCATCGAGAGGGCGGCGAGCCCGTCGCGGTCGACCAGCGCGAGCGCCGCGTCCAGCACCCGCTGCCGGGACAGGCCGGCCCGCTCGCCACGTGCCCGCTTCTGCTTCTTGGCCACGTTCACCCCTCCTTGACTTTCTTACGACGTAAGGCAATGCTACCCGGCAACTCCGGACTTACAACGTAAGAAAGAGGAACGACGCGATGGACACGGCCCGCACCGACCACCCCAAGCAGCTCGTCACCGGCCTGTTCGCGGCGCTCAACGCCCGGCGGACGGCGGACCTGCCGAGGTATCTGGCACCGGACGTGATCGACCACAACAAGATCATCTATGGGGAGCCGGACGCGCCGGGGGCCGCCTTCGACGGCTTCCGGCAGCAGCTCGACGCCTTCTCCGAGGCCCGCATGGAACCGCGCGAACTCATCGCCGAAGGCGACCGCGTGGTGGCCCGGCTGCTCGTCAGCGGGGTGCACACCGGCCCGCATCCGCGGATGCCCCGGCCCACCCGCCGGCGGTTCGCGGTGGAGCAGATATGGATCTTCACCGTACGGGCCGGGAGGATCGCGGAGATCCGGGCGGTCAGCGACCGGCTGGGCATGTTCGCGCAGCTCGGCTGGGACTGGCCGGAGCCGGAAACGGCGTGAGCCCGCGGACCGCCGCGGGCTCACTCGTTCCGGTACGGGCGGCTCACCCCGCCAGCGCGCGGTCCTCCCGGGCCGGGCCCGGCTCGGCGCGCGGGCCGGACAGGCGGTCGACCGGCGCCTCGGCGATCCGCGTGCCCTGCGAGCCGAACGCCGCCACGGGCACCGGCTCCTGACGGTGCGCCGGGTCGCGCACCTCCCCCACCAGCTTCTCCAGTACGTCCTCCAGCGCGACCAGGCCGAGCACCCGCCCGCTCGCGTCGGCGACGGCGGCCAGGTGGGAGGCGGACCGGCGCATGGCGGTCAGCGCGTCGTCCAGGGGCAGTTCGGCGCGCAGCGTCGTCATCGGGTGCCAGATGTGCTGCGGCACCGCGCGGTCGCCCTCCTCCAGGTCCAGTACGTCCTTGACGTGCAGATAGCCCATGTACGCGCCGCCGGGCGCGGACACCGGGAAGCGGGAGTAACCGGTCTTGACGGTCAGCTCCTCGACCTGGCGCGGGGTGGCCGCCGGGCCGACCGTGACCAGTCCGGCCGGGTCCAGGAGCACATCGGTGACCGGGCGGCTGCCCAGCTCCAGCGCGTCGGACAGGCGCTCCTGCTCGCCCGGGGCCAGCAGCCCGGCCTGCTCGGAGTCCTCCACGAGGTGGGTGAGCTGCTCGCTCGTGAAGACCGCCTCGACCTCGTCCTTCGGCTCGACGCGGAACAGCCGCAGCACGCCGCGGGCGCACGCCCCGAGCAGGGCGGTGACCGGGCGGCACAGCCGGGCGAAGGCGACCAGGCCGGGGCTGAACCACAGGGCGGTCTTCTCCGGCGCGGCCATCGCCAGGTTCTTCGGGACCATCTCGCCGATGACGAGGTGGAGGAAGACCACCACGGCCAGGGCTATGACGTAACCGAGCGGGTGGATCAGCGGCCCGGGCAGGTGGGCCGCGTGGAAGAGGGGCTCCAGGAGGCGGGCGACGGTCGGTTCGGCGACCGCGCCGAGCGTCAGGGAGCAGACGGTGATGCCGAACTGGGCCGCCGCCATCATCTGCGGCAGGTTCTCCAGGCCGTGCAGGACCCGGCGGGCCCGTTTGGAGCCGGCGGTGGCCAGCGGCTCGATCTGGCTGCGGCGCACCGAGACGAGGGCGAACTCCGCGCCCACGAAGAAGCCGTTGACCAGGACCAGGAAGGCGGCGAACAGGAGCTGGAGGAAACTCACCGGGCCACCTCCACGAGCAGCGGTGCGGGGGCGGCGGCGCTCGCGGTCCGTATGATCCGGACCCGTTCGGCGCGGTGGTGGGAGACCAGCCGCACCCGGAGCCGCCAGCCGTCCAGTTCGGCGGTGTCGCCGGGGGCGGGCACCCGGCCGAGTATGTGCGCCACCAGGCCGGCCACGGTCTCGTACGGGCCGTCGGGCGCCTCCAGGCCGATCCGGCGCAGGGTGTCCACCCGGCAGCCGCCGTCCGCGTCCCAGGCCGGGCGGCCGTCCTCGGGCGGTGCCTGGGCCAGTTCGGGCAGGTCGATCCGGTCGTGCTCGTCCCGGACCTCGCCGACCAGTTCCTCGACGATGTCCTCCAGGGTGACCACGCCGGCCGTGCCGCCGTACTCGTCGACCACCACGGCTATCGGCTGTTCGCTGCGCAGCTGCTCCAGCAGCGGCTGGACCGGCAGCGTGGCGGGCACCAGCAGCGGCGGTACGGCGATCCGCGCGGCCGGGATGCGCAGCCGCTCGTGCTCGGGCACCGCGAGGGCGTCCTTGAGGTGCACCATGCCGACGACCTCGTCGAGCCGGGTGTGGTAGACGGGGAAGCGGGACAGACCGGTGGCGCGGGTGAGGTTGAGGACGTCCTCGGCGGTCGCGGACGCCTGCAGGGCGCTGACCCGCACCCGCGGGGTCATCACGTTCTCGGCGGTCAGCCCGCCGAGCGAGAGGGTGCGCACGAACAGGTCGGCGGTGTCCTGCTCGATCACCCCGGCGCGGGCCGAGTGGTGGGCGAGCGAGACCAGTTCGCCGGGGGTGCGGGCGGAGGCCAGCTCCTCGGTCGGTTCCACGCCCAGGGCCCGCACGAGCCGGTTGGCGACCGTGTTGAGCAGGGTGATCACCGGGCGGAAGAACCGCGAGAAGGCGCCCTGCGGGGCGGCCACGAAGCGGGCCACCTGGAGCGGCTTGGACACCGCCCAGTTCTTGGGCACCAGTTCGCCGAGGACCATCTGCACGGCGGAGGCCAGCAGCATCCCGATGACGACGGCGACGCCCGGTACGGCGCCGGCCGGCAGCCCGGTGCCGGTCAGCGGCGCGGACAGCAGGTGGGCGAGGGCGGGCTCGGCGAGCATGCCGACCACCAGGGAGGTGATGGTGATGCCGAGCTGGGTGCCGGAGAGCTGGAAGGAGAGTTCACGCAGCGCGGAGACGACGGTGCGGGCGCGCCGGTCGCCTTCGGAGGCGGCCCGTTCGGCCTCCGCCTTCTCCACGGTCACCAGGCCGAATTCGGCGGCGACGAAGAACCCGTTGGCGAGGATCAGGACGAGTGCCGCCGCGAGCAGCAGCAGACTGGCGGTCATGCCGCCGTCTCCGTGGCGAAGGGGAAGCCCCGCGGACGCGGGGGTTCCGGTGGAGGGGCGGCGCAGGTACTACCGGACGATCCGTCCATTGCTGGAGGGAGTCACTCCTCAGGTCGCTGGGGCCCCTCGTCGGGGCGGGGCGCGGGCGCGCCCTGGGCACCAGGGTAATCAGCAGGGCCCCGGTGCGGGCAGGTCACCGGTCCGGCCGGCTGCCGGTGCCGTGGCCGTCGGCGAGCGCCCGCAGCGTACGGGCGTCCCGGATGGCCTGGTCGCGGGCGATGCCGGGCTGGATGCCCATGGCGGGCAGGCTGGTGCCGTCGGCCAGGTCGAGGTGCACCCACGGGTCGCCCTGGCGCAGGTTGACGCGCAGCACCTCGGCCCAGGCCAGCTCCCGCTTGGTGGTCAGGTTGACGACCGTGACGCCCTGCTGGTGGGCGACCACCTTGGGGCGGGCGAGCAGCAGGAGCACGCCGAGCACGATCAGTCCGGTGCACACGAAGCTGATCCGCTCGCCGGGGCCCAGCTTCGGCAGCAGCACGGCGATCACCGTCAGCACGGCGAGCTGGGCGAGGCCGACGGCGTACAGCACGGCCCGGGTGCGGGACGGCCGGAACGTCACCGGGAGGTCGGGCAGGGGCGCGGAAGCGGGCGCGGACACGTCGCTGGGCTCTTTCGTACGGGCCGCCGGCACCGGCCGGCGGCGGACGTGGCCGCCGCCCGTCGGCGGCGGCCGGACCGCTCTCTCAGAGGCGGCAGGCGTGGATGCCGGTGGTCAGGATGGCGCGGGCGCCCAGCTCGTACAGCTCGTCCATGATGCGCTGGGCCTCCTTGGCGGGGACCATCGAGCGGACCGCGACCCAGCCCTCGTGGTGCAGCGGGGAGACGGTCGGCGACTCCAGGCCCGGGGTGAGCGCCACGGCCTTCTCGACGTGCTCGACGCGGATGTCGTAGTCCATCATCACGTAGCGCCGGGCGACCAGGACGCCCTGCATGCGGCGGAGGAACTGGCGGACCTTCGGGTCGTCCTCGGGGGCGCCCGTACCGCGGATGACGACCGCCTCGGACTTCAGGATCGGCTCGCCGATGATCTCCAGACCGGCGTTGCGCAGCGTGGTGCCGGTCTCCACGACATCGGCGATGATCTCGGCGACGCCGAGCTGGATGGCGGTCTCCACCGCGCCGTCGAGGTGGACGACGGAGGCGTCCACGCCGTGGTCGGCGAGGTGCTGGGTGACCAGGCCGGAGAAGGAGGTGGCGACCGTCATGCCGGTGAAGTCGGTGACCTCCTCGGCGGTGCCCGGACGGGTGGCGTAGCGGAAGGTCGAGCCGGCGAAGCCGAGCTGCATGATCTCCTCGGCCTTGGCGCCGGAGTCGAGCAGCAGGTCCCGGCCGGTGATGCCGATGTCCAGCTTGCCGGAGCCGACGTACACCGCGATGTCGCGCGGGCGCAGGAAGAAGAACTCGACCTCGTTCTCCGCGTCGACCAGGACCAGTTCCCTGCGGTCCTTGCGCTGGCGGTAGCCGGCCTCATGCAGCATCGCCGACGCAGGCTCGGACAGTGAACCCTTGTTCGGGACGGCGATGCGCAGCATGAGAGGGACTTCCTTCGTGCGAGGGGGTGACAGGGCAAGGGGTGGGTGGTGCGTGGTGAGCCGGGACGGCTCAGAGGTGGGCGTAGACGTCGTCGAGGGTCAGGCCCTTGGCGACCATCATCACCTGAAGGTGGTACAGGAGCTGGGAGATCTCCTCGGCGGCGGCCTCGTCGGATTCGTACTCCGCGGCCATCCAGACCTCGGCGGCCTCCTCGACGACCTTCTTGCCGATCGCATGGACACCGGACTGGACCAGTTCGGCGGTGCGGGAGGTGGCGGGGTCGCCGGAGGCCTTCTGCTGGAGCTCGGTGAACAGCTCCTCGAACGTCTTCTTGGACATGATGGGCCCCACCCTACGCGGTCGCGGAGCGCCGCTCAGCGCCAGGGCTCGGCGACGGTGCGCAGCGTCGCGGCGGTGGCGACGGCGGCGGTCACCGCCTCGTGGCCCTTGTCCTCGGTGGACCCGAAGAGACCGGCCCGGTCCACCGCCTGCTCCTCGGTGTCGCAGGTCAGCACGCCGAAGCCGATCGGCACCCCGGTGTCCACGCTGACCTGGGTCAGGCCCTGGGTGACGCCCTGGCACACGTAGTCGAAGTGCGGGGTACCGCCCCGGATGACGACGCCGAGCGCCACGATCGCGTCGTAGCCCCGGCCGGCCAGCACCTTGGCGACCACCGGCAGCTCGAAGCTGCCGGGCACGCGCAGCAGCGTCGGCTCGTCGATGCCCAGCTCGGACAGGGCGCGCAGGGCGCCGTCCACCAGGCCGTCCATCACCTTCTCGTGCCACTGGGCGGCGATGACGGCCACCCGCAGGTCGCCACAGTTCTTCACGGACAGTTCAGGTGCGCCCTTGCCGCTCACGGTTCTCCTCGTGGTGTTCGTGTACGTACGGGTGGGACGGCCGGCGGTCCGGCCGCGGTGCTACTGGTTGCCGCAGGCCGACGCGCGCTCCGCGTCGAGCCAGGGCAGGTCGTGTCCCATCCGGTCCCGCTTGGTGCGCAGGTACCGCAGGTTGTGTTCGCCCGCCTGTACGGGCATCGGCTCGCGGCCGGTGACCTTGAGCCCGTGCCGGACCAGCGCGTCGGTCTTCTCCGGGTTGTTGGTCATCAGGCGCAGCGACCGCACCCCGAGGTCGGCCAGCATCTGGGCGCCGGCGCCGTAGTCCCGGGCGTCGGCGGGCAGGCCCAGCTCCAGGTTGGCGTCGAGGGTGTCCCGGCCGCGCTCCTGGAGCTCGTACGCGCGCAGCTTGGACAGCAGCCCGATGCCGCGGCCCTCGTGTCCGCGCAGGTAGATCACCACGCCGCGGCCGGCCTCCGAGATCCGTCGCAGCGACTCCTCCAGCTGGGGGCCGCAGTCGCAGCGCAGCGAGTGGAAGATGTCGCCGGTCAGGCACTCGGAGTGGACCCGCACCAGGACGTCGGCGCCGTCGCCGATCTCGCCCGCGACCAGCGCGATGTGCTCGACGCCGTCGACGGTGGAGCGGTAGCCGTACGCGGTGAACTCGCCGTGGCGGGTGGGCAGCCGGGTCGTCGCCTCCCGGTGGACGGCCGGCTCCACCGGGGGCGCCTCCGGCTCGAAGGGGGCCGAGAGCGCGGGGGAACGGCGGTAGGCGATCAGGTCCTCGATGGAGATGATCGACAGTCCGTGCTTGCGGGCGAACGGCACCAGCTCGGGCAGCCGCAGCATCGCGCCGTCCTCGCCGGCGATCTCCACGATCGCGGCGGCGGGCCGCAGCCCGGCCAGCCGGGCCAGGTCCACACCGGCCTCGGTGTGGCCGTTGCGCACCAGTACGCCGCCCTCCCGGGCGCGCAGCGGGAAGATGTGGCCGGGGCGCACGAAGTCGGCGGGCCCGGCCTCGCCGGAGGCGAGCAGGCGCAGCGTGGTGGCGCGGTCGGCGGCGGAGATGCCGGTGCTGACGCCGTGCGCCGCGGTGGCGTCGACCGAGACGGTGAACGCGGTGCGCATCGACTCGGTGTTGTGCTCGACCATCTGCGGCAGCCCCAGGCGGTCCAGCTCGGCGCCCTCCATGGGGGCGCAGATCAGGCCGCGGCACTCGCTCATCATGAAGGCGAGGATCTCCGGGGTGACCCGTTCGGCGGCGACGACGAGGTCGCCCTCGTTCTCCCGGTTCTCGTCGTCCACGACCACGACCGGGCGGCCGGCGGCGATGTCGGCGACGGCCTGCTCGACGGGGTCGAGGGCCAGGGACGCGTCGCGTGCCACCGCGCCCTCGGGGTCGTACCAGCTCTGCAGTGCGGTCATGCCGCCGCTCCTTCCAGGACGGGCTGCGGATTCGTACGGGAACGCAGCCACCAGTCGCGCATGCCCCACAGGACGAGGCCGAGATAGACGACGTAGACCAGGCCGGAGAAGGCCAGGCCGCTGCTGAAGGCCAGGGGGACGCCCACGAGGTCGACCAGCAGCCAGGCGAACCAGAACTCGACCAGGCCGCGGGCCTGGGCGACCATCGCCGCCAGGGTGCCGACGAAGATGTACGCGTCGGGCCAGGGGTTCCAGGACAGCTGCGGCGCGAGGGTGAACAGCGAGCCGACGGCGACGGTGCCGGCGGCCGTGCCCGCGAGGAGCAGGATCCGCTCGCGCCAGGTGGCGAAGCGGACGGCGATGGAGCCGTCCTGGGCCTGCTGCCGGCCGCGCCGCCACTGCCGCCAGCCCCACAGCGCCACGCCGATGACCAGCAGCTGCTTGCCGACGCCGCCGCTGAGGTGGGCGTAGGCGTACGCGGAGACCAGGATCAGGCCGGAGAGGAACTGGGCGGGCCAGGTCCATATGGAGCGCCGCCAGCCGAAGGCGAGGGCGGCCAGGCCGATGCTGTTGCCGATCATGTCGGACCAGATGACCTGCTGTCCGAAGGCGGTGAACGCCGGGCTGTTCAGCCAGCCGAGCGCGTTCACCGCAGGCTCTCTTCCACGGCCGCGGCCGCCGCCGTGTCCCGGTCCGCCCCCAGCAGCCGTTCCACGTACTTCGCCAGCACGTCGACCTCCAGGTTGACCGGGTCGCCGGGCTGCTTGACGCCGAGGGTGGTCAGGTCGAGCGTGGTGGGGATGAGGCTGATGGTGAAGAAGTCGTCGGCCGCGTCGACCACGGTGAGGCTGACGCCGTCGACGGTGATGGAGCCCTTCTCCACGACGTAGCGGGCCAGCCCGGCGGGCAGCGCGATCTTGACGATCTCCCACCGCTCGCCGGGGGTACGGGAGACGATCGTGCCGGTGCCGTCCACATGGCCCTGGACGAGGTGGCCGCCCAGCCGGCCGCCGAGGGCCATCGGGCGTTCGAGGTTGACGCGGGAGCCGACGGCCAGGGCGCCGAGGCTGGAGCGGTGCAGCGTCTCGGCCATCACATCGGCGGTGAAGGTGCCCTCGCCGGTGTCCACCACGGTCAGGCAGACGCCGTTGACGGCGATCGAGTCGCCGTGCTTCGCGTCCTGGGTGACGAGCGGGCCGCGCAGGGTGAACCGGGAGCTGTCGCCGAGGTGCTCGACGGCGGCGACCTCACCCAGTTCTTCGACGATTCCGGTGAACACGTCAGTTCTCCTCGTTCCGGGCGTGGCGGGCTGGGGGCGCCCCCAGCGGTGGCTGGTGGAGGGTGGCGGTGACGCGCAGATCGGGGCCCAGCCGGTCGGTGGCGGTCACATCGAGGCGCAACGCCTGGTCGATCGTGCCGATTCCGGCGTCGCCGAGGGCGGTGGGGCCGGCGCCGAGCAGGACGGGCGCGAGATAGCCGACGACCTTGTCCACGGCGTGCGCGGCCAGGAAGGACCCGGCCAGCGTCGGGCCGCCTTCCAGGAGCACGGACCGCACGTCGCGTGCGTACAGGGCGTCGAGCAGGGCGGGGATGTGCAGGCCGGTGCCGTCGGCGGTGCGCGGCAGCCGGACGATGGGGGCGAGTCCTTCGAGGTGGGCCGCGTCGGCGTCCTCGGCGACCGCGATCAGGGTGGGCGCGGTGCCGTCCAGGACCCGGGCGCCGGGTTTGACGGCGGCGGCGCCGGTGTCGACCACGACCCGCAGCGGCTGGCTGACCTCGGCGTCGGTCAGGCCCGCGAGCCGGGCGCCCAGGTGCGGGTCGTCGGCGCGGGCGGTGCCGGAGCCGACGATCACCGCGTCGGCCTGGGCGCGCAGCCGGTGCACGTCGGCGCGGGACTCGGCCGAGCTGATCCAGCGGCTGGTGCCGTCGGCGGCGGCGATCCGGCCGTCGAGGGTGGCGGCGTACTTCCACAGGACGAAGGGGCGGCGGCGCAGTACGGCGGTCAGCCACGCCTCGTTGCCGGCCGCCGCCTCGTCGGCGAGCAGCCCGCCCTCGACCTCGACGCCGGCCGCGGCGAGGGTGGCGGAGCCGCCGGTGGCGGTGGGGGTCGGGTCCGGGACGGCGTAGTGCACCCGGGCGACGCCGGCGTCGATGAGCGCCTGCGCACAGGGGCCGGTGCGGCCGGTGTGGTTACAGGGCTCCAGGGTGACGAAGGCGGTGCCGCCGCGGGCCCGCTCACCCGCCTGGCGCAGGGCGTTGACCTCGGCGTGCGGGCCGCCGGCCCGCTCGTGCCAGCCCTCCCCCACGGTGTGTCCGGCCGCGTCCAGGACGACACAGCCGACGACGGGATTGGGGCTGGTGTGCCCGAGGCCGTGCGCGGCAAGCTGGATGGCTCGGCGCATCGCCGCGGTCTGCGCGGGTGCTGGGGTGGCCACCGGGTCCTCCTGCCTGTGAAGGCACGGACTCCGGGGCTGTCACGAAGGACAGGAAAACGGAACGGGACAACGGGGACACCGAGGCCGGAAAGGGGGTCGTCTTCGTGTGCACCAAGACGACCGCCGGCGGCGGCGTACCGCTGCTCGCCCGCCGCGCACTGCCTCCCATCCGGACTTTAACCGTCGGTGCAGGAATTCCACCTGCTCAACCGGCCACTGGATGCGGCCGGGTCGCGGACTGTTACCGCCGGTTCGGACTTTCACCGACCCCGGAGTGCGCTGCGTATGTCAATTCAGTACGGCTTCAGTCTGCCACGTCTGATCGTCGGCCATGCGAACGGCGAGCTGTGGGGTGCCTCACAGGACGCGGTGCGCGTGTCACACCCACGGCCCGCCGCACCGTCCCGTCCATGACGGGCCACCGGCCCCGACGACCCTTCTCCCCTCCCTGCGAGATCTGTGAGGACCGATCGCGATGACGACGATTCTGGTGACCGGCGGCACCGGCACACTCGGCCGGGCCGTGGTCGGGCGGCTGCTCGACGCCGGCCACGACGTGCGCAGCCTCAGCCGCCGCCCCCGCACCGGTGCCGGACGGCCCGGGCTCGGCTCGTACGCGGTGGACCTGCGCGACGGCTCCGGACTGGCCGCGGCGCTGGCGGGCGTGGAAACCGTGATCCACTGCGCGTCGTCGCCGAGCGGCGACACCGAGGCGGCGGGCCGGCTCGTCGAGGCGGCGCGGGCGGCCGGGGTACGGCATCTGGTCTACATCTCCATCGTCGGCGTGGACCGTATCCCGCTGGGCTACTACCGCGCGAAGCACGACGTGGAGCGGCTGGTCGCGGACTCCGGGCTGGGCTGGACCGTGCTGCGCACCACCCAGTTCCACGATCTGGTGCTGCGGATGGTCAAGGCCGGGGCGCGGCTGCCGGCGTTCCCGGTGCCGGCCGGTGTCCGGCTCCAGCCGGTGGACGTGCGCGAGGTCGCGGACCGGCTGGTCGCGCTGGCCTGCGGGGAACCGGCGGGCCGGGTGGCGGACATGGGCGGCCCGGAGGCACACAGCGCCCGCGCGCTCGTACGGGACACGCTGCGGGCCGGCGGGCGGCGGCGTGTGGTCGTACCGCTGTGGCTGCCGGGAAAGCTGTTCGCGGCCCTGCGGCGGGGCGAGAACCTGACGCCGGACCACGCGGACGGCACGGTGCGGTACCGGGATTTCCTGGCGGAGCGCGGCGGGAAGGTGACCGCCGGGCGGTAGCCCGTGGCCCGGCGGCCGGCCGCTCAGCCCGCGGGGCCGAACAGATCGTCCTGCGCGGCGTCCATCGCGGCGAGCACCGCGCCCCGCAGCACTGCCCGGCCGCCGACCGTGCCCGCGCGCACCTCGGTCCGCAGCGGGCACATCCGGGCGAGGTGCCCGGCGACCCGGGCGGCCAGCGCATCGCCGCCCGCGCGGCCGACCTCGCCGCCCAGGACGACGCAGCCGGGGTCCAGCACGGCGCAGACGGCCGCGGCCCCGAGGGCGACGCGGGCGGCCAGCACGTCGAGGAAGGCGGCGCCGTCCGCGCCCGCCCGGACGGCGGTGCGCACCACCGCCTCGGCGGCGGGGGCGCCCGGATCGGGTGTGTCGGCGGGGTCCGGCGGGTCCGCCTCCCGGCCCGCCACGATGCCGTACTCGGCGGCGAGTTCGCACACCGCCGCTGAGCCCGCCAGGGAGTGGAAACCGCCGTCGCAGCCCGCGGCCGTGGGCAGCGCGCCGGTGCCCGGTACGGGCAGGAAGCCGATCTCGCCGGTGCCGCCCGAGGCGCCGCGCCGCAGCCGTCCGTCCAGCACGACGGCGGCGCCGGTGCCGTGGCCGAGCCAGAGCAGCACATAGGTGTCGCGGTCGCGCGCGGCGCCGTCGCGCTGCTCCGCGATGGCGGCGAGGTTGACCTCGTTCTCCAGCAGAACGGGTGCGGCGGGCCACGCGGCGAGCGCCGTGACCAGCGCGGTGTGCCAGGCGGGCACCCATGCGGTGCCGCGGAACCGTCCGGTGGCCGGGTCCACCAGGCCGGGCGCGCCGACCGCGACGGCGTGCGGCCGGGCCGCCCCGGCCGCGCCCAGCAGTTTCTCCAGGGCGGCGACGCCGTCCGCCGCCGCCCGTGCGGGGTCGGCGTCCGGGGCGACCGGTACGGCGGTCTCGGCCTGCACCCGGCCGAGCAGGTCGGCGACCGCGACCGTGACGCTGTCCGTACGGAGGTCCACCGCGGCCAGGTGGGCCCGGTCGGCGACGATTCCGTACAGCCGGGCGTTGGGGCCGCGCC
The DNA here is from genome assembly GCF_044327805.1 of Streptomyces sp. NPDC018019. Lineage (NCBI taxonomy): Bacteria > Bacillati > Actinomycetota > Actinomycetes > Kitasatosporales > Streptomycetaceae > Streptomyces > Streptomyces sp. NPDC018019. The sequence continues at coordinate 13,378 of NZ_JBIRGD010000018.1, forward strand.
GCCGCGCGCCCGACTCGCCGACCACCGCGATCAGTCCGGCGGCGCGGAGGCGCTCGACGAGGTCGGCGACGGTGGGCCGGGACAGTCCGGTGCCCGCCTTCAGCTCCCCCGCGGTCAGCGGTCCCTCTCGCTGGAGGAGGTCGAGGGCCAGGCGGTCGTTGATGGCCCGCGCGGTGCTCGGTGAGGCGGTGCGCGGAGTGGGGCGTACGGCGGCCGGTGCGGGGTTACGGCCGGTGGCGGCTCCGCGCGTCTCGTCCATGGCCGGATCCTTCCAGACCCCTCCCGGCGGCCGTGCGGTGGTACGGCCGGGGGAATCTTCTTTTTATCAGGCAGGGTTCCTGATAATTTACCGCCCATGGATGGCTCAGGCGTCCCCGACGCGGCTCCCCCGGCTCCCCCACCCCCCGCACCCACCTCCGCGCCGCACTTCTCCCCGGCCCGGCTGCGCCGCGCCCGCTGGTCCGTGGCCGTGGTCTTCCTCGTGCACGGCTCGGTGACCGGCGGCTTCGCCACCCGTGTCCCCTGGATCCAGGACCACGCCCAGCTCGGCGCCGGCCAGCTCGGGCTGGCCCTCGCCTTCCCCGCGGTCGGCGCGTCCCTCGCCATGCCGCTGGCCGGCCGGATCAGCCACCGCCTCGGCGCCCGCGCCGCACTGCGCCTGCTGCTCGCCCTGTGGACGCTCTCACTCGCCCTGCCCGCCCTCTCCCCCGACCTGTACGGGCTGTGCGGCGCCCTGCTGGTGTACGGCGCGACCGCGGGCATGGCGGACGTGGCGATGAACGCGCTGGGGGTGGAGACCGAGGACCGGCTCGGCAAGCCGATCATGTCGGGGCTGCACGGTATGTGGAGCGTGGGCGCGCTGCTCGGCTCGGCGGCCGGCACCGCCGCGGCGCACGCCGCCATCGACGCCCGGCTGCACCTGGCGGTTGCCGCGGTGGTCTCCACCGCCCTGGGCGCCCTCGCCTGCCAGGGCGTGCTGGACCTGCGCAGCGCCGCCGGCGAGCACCCGCCGCCGCGCTTCGCGCTGCCCCCGAAGTCCGCGCTGATCATCGGCGCGGTCGGGTTCTGCGCGGTGTTCGCGGAGGGCGCCAGCCTGGACTGGTCGGCGGTCTACCTGCGCGACGTGCTGGACACCGACGCGGGCCTGGCGGCGGCCTCGACCACCGCTTTCACCTGCACCATGGCGGCGGTCCGGCTGGTGGGCGACGTGGTGGTCGCCCGCTTCGGTCCGGTGCGCACCGTACGGGCCGGTGGCGCGCTGGCCACGGCCGGCGGCCTGCTGATCGTGCTCGCCCGGCACCCGGCGATGGCGGTGACCGGGTTCGCGCTGATCGGGCTGGGCATCGCGGTGGTGGTGCCGCTGGCGTTCGCGGCGGCGGGACGCAGCGGCCCGGCGCCCAGCCAGGCCATCGCGGGCGTCGCCACGATCACGTACACCTCGGGGCTGATCGCCCCGTCCGCCATCGGCTCGATCGCCCAGGCCACCTCGCTGACCGGCTCGTTCCTGCTGGTCACGGCGCTGGCCTGCGGCCTGGTCCTGGGCGCCCGGGTGCTGCGGGTGCCGGGCCGGGACGCCGCCGCCGGACGCGACGCGGTACCGGCCGGCGAGCTGAAGCGGTCCTGACCCGGGCGCCGGTCCGTCCGTACGGCGCCCGGGATCGGCCCGTTCAGACGGCCCGCGCCTCCGGGCGCAGCAGTTCTCCGGCTATGGCGCGGGCGCGGTCCGACCAGGGAGCGGGCCGCAGCGCCTGCGGGTCGACGCGCACCAGGACGCGGTGGCCGTGCGCGTAGGTCTGCGCACCGTCGGCGGAGCAGAGCCGGAAGCCGTAGGTCAGGGAGGTGCGGCCCAGCTTCTCGACCCACAGGTGGGCGGCGTAGTACCCGGGCCGGGTGACCGGCTGCTCGTAGGAGACCCGCATCTCCTTGATGACGTTGCACATGTCGCCGGCCGCCGCCCAGTCCCCGTCGAACCCGAAGCCGCGGGCGTGCCAGAACTCGGCCCAGGCCCGCTCGGCGAGCAGCGGGTAGCGGGAGTTGTGGAGCATGCCGAGCGCGTCGAGGTCGTCGAAGTGCACGGTGACGGGGACCAGCTGTCCGTACGGGACGGCGGGGGCGGCCTCAAGGGCTTCGACGCTCACGGGTGGTGCTCCTGGTTCTGTGGCGGGCGGCGGCGCGGGTACGGGGTGCGCCGGGCGCGGGTACGGCGCACACCGCCCGATGCTGTTGACTGTTCAAGAAGTGAACCCGGCCATCGTAAGCGGCTGCCGGAAACGCTCCGGCCGCCGGGGCGGGCAGCACCGGCGCCGGCCCGGTCCGCGTACCGCGGACGGTCTTATGCCGACTTAACATGGCCCGGCCGGCACCTCGCCCGGCCACCCCCCCCTGTGACATACGTGAAGAAGTGGAGCACTCATGGGCCTCGGTGTGCGCTGGACCGTGCACGGCGACGGGCGCACCCCCGCCCCCGGAGCCGTCGTCCGCCCGGACGAACGGCTGTCCTGGCCGCGCACCGCCGGCCTGGGCGCGCAGCACGTGGTGGCCATGTTCGGCGCCAGCTTCGTGGCGCCGGTCCTGATGGGCCTGGACCCCAACCTCGCGATCATGATGTCGGGCGTCTCGACCGTCATCTTCCTGCTGGCGACGCGCGGCCGGGTGCCGTCCTATCTCGGCTGTTCACTGTCCTTCGTCGGTGTCGCGGCCGTCATCCGCGCGCAGGGCGGCAGCAGCGCCACCGTCACCGGCGCGGTCTTCGTGGTCGGCGCGGCGCTCTTCCTGGTGGGCCTGGCGGTCCAGCGGTTCGGCGCGCGGATCATCCACGCGGCGATGCCGCCGGTGGTCACCGGCGCGGTGGTGATGCTCATCGGCTTCAACCTGGCGCCGGTGACGGCCAGTACGTACTGGCCGCAGGACCAGTGGGTGGCGCTGCTGACCATGCTCTTCACCGGCCTGGCCGTGGTCTGCCTGCGCGGCTTCTGGTCGCGCGTCGCGATCTTCCTGGGGCTGGTCTTCGGATACGGCATCTCCTGGCTCTTCGACCTGGTCTTCGGCCGGATCCACGCGGCGAACGGCGCCGGACAGATCACCGACCACTGGCGCCTGGACCTGTCGGGCGTCGGGCGGGCCGAGTGGATCGGCCTGCCCTCCTTCCACGCGCCGTCCTTCCAGTGGTCCGCGGTGCTGGTCGCGCTGCCGGTGGTGATCGCGCTGGTCGCCGAGAACGCCGGGCACGTCAAGGCGGTCGGCGAGATGACCGGCGATCCGCTCGACGACAAGCTGGGCACCGCGATCTCCGCCGACGGCGCGGGCTCGATGCTCTCCACCGCGCTCGGCGGCCCGCCGAACACCACGTACTCGGAGAACATCGGCGTGATGGCGGCGACCCGCGTCTACTCCACCGCGGCCTACTGGGCGGCGGCCGGTTTCGCGCTGCTCTTCGGCCTGTGCCCGAAGTTCGGCGCGGTGGTGGCCGCGATCCCCGGCGGGGTGCTGGGCGGCATCACCGTCATCCTGTACGGCATGATCGGCCTGCTGGGCGCGCAGATCTGGGTGCACAACAAGGTGGACCTGCGCAATCCGCTGAACCTGGTGCCGGTCGCCGCGGGCGTCATCATCGGCATCGGCGGCGTCAGCCTGAAGATCAGCGACAACTTCGAGCTGGGCGGCATCGCGCTGGGCACGATCGTGGTGCTCTCCGGCTATCACGTCCTGCGCGCGCTGGCCCCCGCGCACCTCAAGCAGCAGGAACCGCTGCTCGACGAGGGGACCAGCGCGTACGACGAGGAGGCGGCGCCCCGCACGCCGCCGGGTCCGGAGAAGCCCGGCCCGACGGCGTGAGGCGGCCCCGGCTCAGCCGAGCTTCTTGACCGCCTGGTAGTAGGTCCACGCGAGCGCGTTGCACGAGGTCTTCTTCGCGCCGCTGTACTGGGCGCAGACCCGCTTGAGGTCTTCGTACAGCGCGCTGTCCAGGCGTGGCTTGTTCGCCGGGAAGCTGCCGGCCTTCTTGTAGTTGCGGTAGCCGAAGTCGTGGCGTGCGCAGGAGGTCTCGAAGGGGAACCCGAAGGGGTTGTCGGGCGACTTGGAGCAGTAGTCGGTGCTCCAGTCGAACCCGTACGCCGCCCACTTCGCCTGGTTGCCGCGGGCCGCCAGCCAGTTGCTGTAGCTGCCGGCGTCGGTCTGCGTCCAGCCGGCCAGCACCTTCGCCTTGTCGGCGGGGGCGGCCTGGGCCGGCGCGGTGGCCGCCACCAGCGCGGTCACGGTCATGGCCGAGGCGGACAGGGCGGCGGCAAGTCTTCGGGACATCTTCAACCTCCGGATAACCGGCGGCCCTTCGGCAGGAACGGGCCACCACGTGGAAGCTGAAAATAATCAATCCGGACGACCGGCGGTGGAGTTTTGGCCGAACAGTGATCAATGGCCGGGCGGCGTACGGACAAGGGGGCGCGCCGCGGGTTACCCCGTTCCGGTCATCCCCCGCCGGGCCGCCGCTGCGGCGCGGGCCCGGGTGTCACGCTGTGCGGATGACGACGACTCACCAGGGCCCGGGCGGCCCGGCGGTACGGGCGGCCGCGGCCCGGCCGGGTACGGCCGCCGAACGGGCCCCCGCGCCCCCGGCCCCGGTGGCCGCGGTCCTGGCGCGGATGCGCGTCCTGGACGCCACACTGCCGCCCGCCGACGGCATCGCGGTGTTCAACCGGGTGTACCTCTCGGTCACCGAGGAGATCGCCCGGCGCCTGGGCACGGGCGGCTTCCAGGACCCGACGGCGGCGGGCGAGCTGGACGCGGTGTTCGCCCGGCGCTACCTCGCCGCGGTGGACGCGGCCGGCGCCGGCCTGACCGTCCCGGCCTGCTGGCGTCCGCTCTTCCAGCTGCGCCGCCACCCGGGCGTCCGGCCGCTGCAGTTCGCACTGGCGGGGATCAACGCCCACATCGGGCACGACCTGGCGCTCGCCGTGGTGGACACCTGCCGCACCCTGGGGTGCGAACCGGCCGCGCTGGCCACCGACTTCGACCGCGTCGGCGATCTTCTGACGGGCCTGGAGGAGCGCATCCGGGAGAGCCTGATGCCCGGCCCGGACCTGCTGGACGTCGCCGACCCGCTCACCCACCTCGCCGGTTCCTGGAGCCTGGAGATGGCCCGGGACGGCGCCTGGGCGGCGGCGCGGGTGCTGTGGAGCCTGCGCGGCCTGCCCGAGACGGCCCAGGAGTTCGCCGAGCGGCTCGGTTCGGGCGTGGGCCTGGTGGGCCGCTGCCTGCTGACGCCGCTGGGCTGAGGGGCCGCGTACGGCTGCGTACGCGGCCCGGTTGCGGCCCGGGTGCCGCCCCCGTGCGGCCCGGTTGCGGTCCCGTTTCGGTCAGTCCTCCGGCAGCTCGACCGGCGCGATCTCGTCGTACACGTCGCCGGGGCCCGGGTTGGCCGGGTCCGTGCTGCCGCCGAAGTGGGTCATCACGCCCCACACCGCGTTCAGCGCGGTCTGCACCGCGCCCTCGGCCCAGCCCGCCGTCCAGGAGATGTCGTCGCCCGCGAGGAAGAGGCCGCGCTTGTCCTCGGGGAGCCGGTCCTGCATGAAGTGGGTGAACAGCCGCCGCTGGTAGCGGTAGTGGCCCGGCAGGTTGGCCTTGAACGCGCCCATGAAGTACGGCTCGTTCTCCCAGGAGACGGTCACCGGGTTGCCGATGATGTGCTTCCTGATGTCGACCTTCGGGTAGATCTCCGAGAGCGACTTGAGCATGACCTCCATGCGGTCGTTGGCGTTCAGCGGCAGCCACTTGAGGCTGTCGTCGCACCAGGTGTAGGAGAGGCAGATGACGGCCGGCTTGTCGGGCCCGTCGTCGAGCAGGTAGGTGCCGCGGGTCATCCGGTCGGTGAGCGTCATGCTCATCACGTCCCGGCCGGTCTCCTCGTCCTTGTCCAGCCAGAACGGCCGGTCGACCGGGACGAACAGCTTGGAGGACTCCATGTAGTGGGTGCGCTCCATCGCCGTCCAGTGGTCGATGGGGAACAGCGCGTCGTCGCAGGCGATCTTCGACAGCAGCATCCAGGACTGCGCGGTGAACACGGCCGCCTCGTACGTACGGATGTCGCCGCTCGCGTCGGTGACGGTGATGCGGTTGCCGGCCGTCCGGTTCAGCCGGGTGACCGCCGGGCGCGGCGCGCCGTCGTGCAGGGAGGCCAGCGAGGTGCCGGGCGCCCAGTGGACGGTCTTCTCCGGCGCGCGCTCCCACAGGCGCAGCGGCAGCTGCTGGCTGCCGCCGACGATGCCGCGGTGGTGGTCGTCGGCCTCGGTGTAGACGACGCGCAGGATCTCCAGGATGGAGTTGGGGAAGTCGGTGTCCCAGCCGCCGGTGCCGAAGCCGACCTGGCCGAAGATCTCGCGGTGCCGGAAGGACTTGAAGGCGGTGGAGTCGCAGAGATAGCCGTAGAAGGTCTGGTTGTCGAGCTTCTCGACGAGCCGCGCCCAGATCTCCCGGATGCGCGGGACGTCGCGCTCGCGGATGGCGCGGTTCATGTCGGAGAAGTCCGCGCCCTCCTCCAGGCAGGCGTTCCAGGCGTCCATGACCTGGGTGTAGACCTCGGGCAGGTCCTCGACGGTGCGGGCGTAGTGCGTCTCGCCCTTGAGGTCGACGACGGTCGAGGGGGTGTCGGGCGCGAGCGGGTTGGGGAACGGCTTGGTCTCCAGGCCCACCAGGTCGATGTAGTGCTGGAGCGCGGTGGAGGACGGCGGGAAGCGCATCGCGCCCATCTCCGCGGTCAGCCCCGGGTCGCAGCCCTCGAAGCCGACGGTGCGCAGCCGGCCGCCTATCCGGTCCGCCTCGTAGACGACGGGCTTGAGGCCCATCTTCATCAGCTCGTAGGCGGTGATGATCCCGGACAGGCCGCCGCCGATGACGGCGACCTCCTTGCCGTGCTCCGTCGCGGGCACCTGGCCGAGGCCCGCCGGGTGGGCGAGGAAGTCGTCGTACGCGTACGGGAAGTCCGGCCCGAACATGGTGATGGGCGGCTGGGCGTCCGCGTGGTGGGCGGCGGTGGGCACGGTCATCGGTACGGGCTCCTTGCAGGCGGGTGCTGAGGGGGGAGGGCGCGCGCGGGCGCGCGGGCAGGCGTGGGGGCGGCGCGGTGGCGCCGCTGTGGGGGTTTCTTCAGGCCGGCGGCGCTGTCAGGGCCGTGTCAGGCGAGCGAGCCGTAGAGGCCGGGGCGCCGGTCGGCGAGGTACGGGTTGTCCTCGCGCGACCGCTTGAGCAGCACGGGGTCGGCCTCGCCGAAGACCAGCTCCGTGCCGCGTCCGGCGCGGGCGCGCACCGTACCGTCCGGCCCGGCCAGGCAGCTCAGCCCGACGAACTCGAACTCGCCCTCCGGGCCGGTCCGGTTGACGTAGGCGATGTAGAGCTGGTTCTCGAAGGCCCGTACCGGCACCAGCGACTCGGCGACGAACTGGAAGGGGTGCAGCTGGGCGGTGGGCACCAGCAGCAGGTCGGTGCCGGCCAGCGCGTGGGCGCGGACGTTCTCCGGGAACTCCACGTCGTAGCAGATCATCAGGCCGATGCGCAGACCGCCCAGCTCGGCCTGGACGACCGGTTCGTCCCCCGGTGTGAACCACTCGCGCTCGAAACAGCCGAAGAGGTGGGTCTTGCGGTAGTTGGCGAGCGGCTGCCCGTCGGGGCCGGTCAACTGGGCGGAGTTGTAGACCGCCGCGCCGTCGCGCTCCGGGTAGCCGTAGAGCACCGCGATGCCGTGCTCGGCGGCTATTCGGGCCACCGCCCGGGCCGCCGGACCGCCGGCGGGCTCGGCGAGCCGGTGCAGGTCCACACCAATAGCGTAGCCGGTCAGGAACAGCTCCGGGCAGACCAGCAGCCCGGCGCCGCCCGCCGCCGCCTCGCGCGCCGCGTCCTCGATCGCCGCCAGGTTGTGCGCGACGTCGCCGGGCCGTCCCGAACTCTGGAGCAGGGCGGTGCGCAGCGACGACATGGGACCCCTCGGAGGACACGTGCGGACGATCGGCGGCCGGCCCGGCTCCGGCACGGCGACGGCCCGGCGATCGGCTGGACGCCTAGACGGTACGGTCCGCCGAACCGCCCGTACAAGGCGTCACCATTGCGTGCCGATGGATGTTTCGTTGCGTGTTGTACGGCTGGGACGGCGATTCGTTGCGCCGGGCCTTCCGGCGCGTGCTGCGGGTCCTGTAGAGCCGCGGCCGGGACGGTGTCCGCACCTCCGGTACGCCTCCGGTCGCACGGCGGCCCCCCGTGCGGCGGAGCGGGGATCGTTCCCGGGTGCGATGTGACGCCCGCGGCCGGACGGCATCGTGTGAGGCGCCCGGAAACGCCGGGTGAGCACACGTGATTTCCGTCGGAGGAAGGTCCGTCATGAACCGTTCTGTCCGCCATCGCGGAACCGGTGGCAGCGACACCGGCAACAGCGGCATCCGCCCTGCCCGGACGACCGCCCGCAGACGCCTCCGTCTCCTCGCCGTGTGGGCGGCCGTCCTGCTGGCCGCGGGGGCGGCCGGTCCCGCGCTCGCCGCGCCCCCGTCCGACATCTCCCACCCGGCGCCGCGTGCCACCGCCGCGCAGAACGCCGGCCGGCAGCCGGACGACCCGCGGCTGACCGGGGCCGCGAAGCTCCGCCGCACCGACGGCGACGTCCGCTTCTCCTTCGACGCGCGTTTCCGCGAGGACGAGACGCCCGACACGGCACACGGCACGTTCGCGTTCCGGCACGTCGGCACGGCGGCCACCGGCGATCTCCGCAAGTGCGTCGGTTCGGCGCCGTGCGAGGCGGTGGAGCGGGGCGGCTTCACGGTCGTGCCGTGGCCCCGGCCGGTCCGCTGACCGCGTCCGCCACCACCTCGCGCACCAGGCCGCGCAGCCAGGCGTGCCCGGCGTCCGCGTCCTGCCGCGGGTGCCAGGCCATGCCGACGGTCACCGGGGGCAGGTCCAGCGGGAGGGGCAGCGTGCGCAGGCCGAGGAGGTGTACGGAGCGCGCGCCGACCCGTTCCGGCCCGATGCCGACGGCGTCGGTGTCCGCGACCATCAGCAGGGCGGCGGCGAAGGTGGGAACGGTCGCGACCACCTTGCGCCGCAGGCCCCGTTCGGCGAGGGCGGCATCGATCGGGCCGGTCAGCCGGCCGCGGCGGGAGAAGTTGACGTGCGGCGCGTCCGCGAGGCGCCGCGGGGTCAGCGTGCCGCGGGTCAGCGGGTGGTCCGCCCGCACCACGGCCGCGGCCCGGTCGGCGTACAGCCGCTCGACGCGCACCTCCGGCTCCCGGCCGTCGATCACACCGATCTCCAGGTCGGCGACCCCCTCGCGGAGCACCGGCACGTCCACGTGGCCCTCGCCGAGGAAGCGCAGCGTCACCCCGGGCGCCTGCCGGGCGGCGCGGGCCAGCAGCCCGGGGCCGACCACGGTGGTGAACAGGTCGTTGGCGTGGAGGGTGAACACCCGCCGCAGCTCGGCCGGATCGGCGGGCGGGGCGGGCGCGAGGAGGTCCCGGGCTTCCTGAACCGTTCTGCGTACGGCGGCACGCAGCTCCAGAGCGCGCGGGGTGGGGACCATGCGCCGCCCGGCCCGTACGAGGACCGGGTCGCCGATCGTGCGCCGGATGCGGCCGAGGGCCCGGCTCATCGCGGGCCCGGACAGGCCGAGGCGGTCGGCGGCCGCCGTCACGCTCTCCTCCTCCAGCAGCGCGTCCAGGGCGGTCAGCAGGTTCAGGTCGACGGCGGTGTCTCGTGCGGTCACAGGTGTCCCCCTCGGCGGTCGGTCGCTCCACGCCGCAGGCGGCGCCGGACACATGATCGTCCCGCCTACGATGTGCCCATGCTCGCGTACGCCCTGCCGGGGCTGTTCTTCTTCCTGTTCGCCATCGGTGTGCTGCGCGACCGGCGCCGCTTCAGCAACGCCGTTCATCTCGGCCTCACCGTCGTCTTCCTCGTCCCGGCCCTGCTCATACAACTGCACCGGATGCCCACGGCACTGGCCGTGGCGGCCACCGTGCTCATCCTGCTGCTGCCCACGCTCGGCGTCCTGGTCCTCGGCGTCTTCCTGATCCTCAACGGCGTGACGATGGTCCGCAAGGAAGGCCGCAGTCCGGCGAACCTGCTGTCGCTGCTGGCCGGGCTGGGGATCTTCGCGGTCGTCGCCCTGCTGATCACGGCGGTAGGGAGCGGATCACGGACCCTGGCCGTGGTCGCCGGCACGACCGTGCTCGTCCTCGGCTATGTCTCCTTCCTCTTCCTGTGCTTCGTCGGCTACGCGTTCCTCTACGGACGGCTGCGGGTGCGCCGCGACGCCGACTTCGTGGTGGTCCTGGGCTCCGGGCTGATCGGCGGCACGCGCGTACCGCCGCTGCTGGCCGGCCGGCTGGAGCGGGCCCGCGCGGTGTACGAGCGCCAGGCGCGGCGCGGCCGGCCGCCGCTGCTGCTCGCCTCCGGCGGCCAGGGCCCGGACGAACAGCTCCCGGAGGCCCGGGCGATGGCGGCCTACCTGGTCGAGCGCGGCTTCCCGGAGGACCGCGTGCTGTGCGAGGAGGAGTCCCGTACGACGGAGGAAAACCTGGCGTTCAGCAAGCGGATCATGGACCGGACGGTGCCGGACCACCGCTGCGTGATCGTCACGAACAACTACCACGTGCTGCGCGCCGCCATCCTGGCCCGTCGCGCCGGCCTCAACGGCCAGGTCGTCGGCGCCCCCACCGCCGCCTACTTCTGGCCGAGCGCCACCCTCCGCGAATTCGCCGCGGTCTTCCTCTCGTACAAGCTCGTCAACCTGGGCATCTGCGCCCTGCTCGTCCTGGGCGGGGCACTGGCCTGGTGGAGCGGCTGACCGGCCGGGCGGGGCGGAGTCAGCCGCCGGGCGGCTCGTCGATGGCGGGCATCGGGGCACCGCCGGGGTGCCACGCGTCGAGGAACCGGGCCTGCCGGGAGACGTCGACGAGTTCGACGCGTGCTCCGACGCTGTCCATGCGGTGATAGGCGAACGGCCGGCCGTAGGGGCAGCCGGAGAAGTCCACGGGCATGCCCTCCTCCGCCAGCCGCCGGGAACCGGCCCGTACGTCACCGGTCCAGAAGCCGATGTGGTCGAACCGGGCGCCCGCGGACGCGTCCCAGGGGCTGCCCGGAGGCCCTTCGATGAGTTCGATGAAAGGCGGTCCGCCGGTGGTGAAGACGATGCGGAAGTCCCACTCGCCGATCCGGTCGGACAGCGGGTCGCCCCACTCGGTCCCGGCCGCGCGGCGGAAGTCCCGCATCGCCCGCTCGATGTCCGGGACCACGAAGCAGACGTGGTAGAAGGCGGTCATGCGGCCATGATCGGACACACCGGCCCGGGAGCCCAGAGCCCGGGGCATGAAAGGGCCGGACCCGGTGGCGGGTGCCCGGCCGGCCTCAGCCCGGCGATCCCGAGCTGAAGCGCCGCAGCAGTGGCGACAGCACCAGGACCGACTTGGTGCGTTCCACGAACGGCTCGCCCGCGATGCGCTCCAGCACCCGTTCGAAGTGCCGCATGTCGGAGGCGAAGACCTGCACGATGGCGTCCGCCTCACCGGTGACGGTGGAGGCGGACGCCACTTCCGGATAGCGCGACAGACCCCGGTGGATGGCGTCCGGCGAGGTGTTGCGGCGGCAGAACAGCTCGATGAACCCCTCGGTCTCCCAGCCCAGCGCCGCCGGGTCCACCCGGACGGTGAACCCGGTGATGGCGCCCTCGGCCCGCAGCCGGTCCACCCGGCGTTTGACCGCCGGGGCGGAGAGCCCGACCTCCGTCCCGATGTCGGCGTAGGAGCGGCGGGCGTCCGCCGCCAGGGCGTGCACGATGCGCTGGTCGAGTTCGTTCATCTGTCGCACTGCGGGTGGATCACTTCTCTGCGGTGGCCAATCGGGAACGGCGCATGCCGTAGACGAAGTAGACCACGAGCCCGACGGCCATCCAGACACCGAAGACCACCCAGGTGACCGGGCCGAGGCTGCCCATCATGTACAGGCACAGCAGGAAGCCGATCGCCGGGAAGACCGGCGCCAGCGGGGTGCGGAAGGTGCGCGGCATGTCCGGCTTGGTGAAGCGCAGCACGATCACCGCGATGTTGACCAGCGCGAAGGCGAAGAGGGTGCCGATGCTGGTGGCGTCGGCGAGCTGGCCGAGCGGGACGGCGGCGGCCAGGACGCCGCAGAACAGCGAGACGATCACGGTGTTGGCGCGCGGGGCGCCGGTCTTCGGGTGGACCTTGGCGAACACCTTGGGGACCAGGCCGTCGCGGGACATCGCGAACAGGATGCGGGTCTGTCCGTACAGCACCGTCAGCACGACGCTGGCGATGGCGATGACGGCGCCGGCGGCCAGCAGCACGGACCAGAAGCCCTGGCCGGTGACCTCCTTCAGGATGCCGGCGAGCGCGGCCTCCGAGCCCTCGAAGCCCTGCCAGGGCCGGGCGCCCACGGCGACGGCCGCGACCAGGCAGTAGAGCGTGGTGACGATGATCAGCGACAGCATGATCGCGCGGGGCAGGTCGCGCTGCGGGTTCCTGGCCTCCTCACCGGCGGTGGAGGCGGCGTCGAAGCCGATGTACGAGAAGAAGAGGGTGGCCCCGGCGCCGCTGACGCCGGCGATGCCCAGCGGCATGAAGTTGGCGTAGTTGCCGGAGCTGATCCCCTGGGCGGCGACGCCGCAGAACAGCAGCAGCGCGACGATCTTGACGGCCACCATGATCGTGTTGGCGCGGGCGCTCTCCTTGGCGCCGCCGAGCAGGAAGACCATGGCGAGCAGCACGACGATCAGCGCCGGCAGGTTGAAGATCCCGCCGTCGCCGGGCGGCGCGGACAGCGCCTCGGGGAGTGTCACGCCGATCGTGCCGGACAGCAGTTCGTTCAGGTACTCGCCCCAGCCGACCGCGACGGCCGCGACCGAGACGCCGTACTCCAGGATCAGGCACCAGCCGCACACCCAGGCGACCAGCTCGCCGAGGGTCGCGTAGGCGTAGGAGTACGACGAGCCGGAGACCGGGATGGAGCCGGCCAGCTCCGCGTAGGACAGCGCGGAGAACAGGGCGGTGATGCCGGCGATGACGAACGAGACGATGACGGCCGGGCCGGCCTTGGGCACCGCCTCGCCGAGGACGACGAAGATGCCGGTGCCCAGCGTCGCACCGATGCTGATCATGGTCAGCTGCCACATGCCCAGCGAGCGGCGGAGGGTACCGCCCTCGCCCTGGCCGCCCTCGGCCACCAGCCGCTCGACGGGCTTGCGCCGCATCAGCCGGGCGCCGAGGCCCCCGGAGGGGGAGGGGGGCCGGGGGTCGCTGCCCGCCGGGGGCGGGGCTGCTGCGCCGTGCTCCAACACAGGGGTGGCTCCTTCATCGCTGCCGGTCGAGGTGGCGGACGGCGCACAGCGGCCCCGGGCGCGGGTACGACGAAACAACCCGCGAGAAAGAAGGGGGGACCGCCGAGCAGGCGGTCCCCGCCACTCCACGTACAGCGCATGACTGTACGGGTCGGGTGTGAGCTGCCGTAATGCAGGTTCCTTGCGCAACCGTGAACTTTTGTTGCGCACCTGGTCCGCGGGCAGTCGTTCGTTGCGCACAAACGACAAATCTCACCGGTTGGGCCTTCCCGCCCGACCCGCCGCACAAACGCGTCCGGCCCCGCACCGGGACGATCGGTGCGGGGCCGGACGGCCGTGCGGCCCCGGATCCGGGGCCGGGTGCGATCAGCTCCAGCTGGCGTGCAGCGGCTTGCCCTCCGCGTAGCCCGCGGCGCTCTGCACGCCGACGACGGCCTTCTCGGCGAACTCCTCCAGGGAGGCAGCGCCCGCGTAGGTGCAGGAGCTGCGGACGCCCGCGATGATCGAGTCGATCAGGTCCTCGACGCCGGGGCGGGCCGGGTCGACGAACATCTTCGAGGTGGAGATGCCCTCCTCGAAGAGGCCCTTGCGCGCCCGGTCGTAGGCCGATTCCTCGCTCGTGCGGTTGCGGACCGCACGCGCCGAGGCCATGCCGAAGCTCTCCTTGTACGGGCGGCCGTCGGCGGTGTGCTGGAGGTCGCCGGGCGACTCGTACGTACCGGCGAACCAGGAGCCGACCATCACGTTGGACGCGCCGGCGGCCAGCGCCATGGCCACGTCGCGCGGGTGGCGCACGCCGCCGTCCGCCCAGACGTGCTTGCCGTACTTCTTCGCCTCGGCGGCGCACTCCAGGACGGCGGAGAACTGCGGGCGGCCCACGCCGGTCATCATGCGGGTGGTGCACATGGCGCCGGGGCCCACACCGACCTTGATGATGTCCGCGCCGGCCTCGATGAGGTCGCGCACGCCCGCGGCGGCGACGATGTTGCCGGCCACGATCGGCACCTGCGGGTCCAGCGCCCGGACGGCCTTGACCGCGCTGATCATCGACTCCTGGTGGCCGTGCGCGGTGTCCACGACGAGCGTGTCCACACCGGCCGCCAGCAGGGCCTTGGCCTTGCCGGCCACGTCGCCGTTGATGCCCACGGCGGCGGCGATGCGCAGCTTGCCGTCGGCGTCGGTGGCGGGCTTGTACAGGGTCGCGCGCAGGGCGCCCTTGCGGGTCAGGATGCCGGCCAGCATGCCGTCCGCGTCGACCGCCGGGGCCAGCTTGCGGTTGGCGGCGTCGAGCTGGTTGAACGCCTCGCGCGGGTCGATGTCCGCGTCCAGGACCAGCAGGTCCTTGGACATGACCTCGGAGACCTGGGTGAAGCGGTCCACGCCGGCCAGGTCGTGCTCGGTGACGATGCCGACGGGCCGGCCGCCCTCGACGACGATCCCGGCGCCGTGTGCCCGCTTGGGCAGCAGCGACAGGGCGTCGGCGACGGTGGAGACCGGGGACAGCACGATCGGCGTGTCCAGGACCAGGTGGCGGCGCTTGACCCAGCCGACGACGTCGGCGACGACCTCGATCGGGATGTCCTGCGGGATGACGACCAGGCCGCCGCGGCGGGCGACGGTCTCGGCCATCCGGCGTCCGGCGATCGCGGTCATGTTGGCGACCACCAGCGGGATGGTCGTGCCGGTGCCGTCCGGCGAGGACAGGTCCACGCCCTGACGGGAGCCCACCGCGGAGCGGCCGGGCACCATGAACACATCGTCGTACGTCAGGTCGTACGGCGGCTTGACATCGTTCAGAAACTTCATACTGGCTCTCTCACCTGCGGGTTCACTGCTCGGGCGGGTGGGGAGTCAGCTTCCGAACCGGCACCGGTCAGGATGCGGCTCCTAGGACATCATCCCTGATGAGTGCGGTCCGGGGCGAACCGGTGTTCCCCTGGGCCGCCCGTAACGCCCCTCCGGAGCGGTTCCGGAGCCCGCGACGGGAACCGTCACGCCCCGCGTTTTCGTTACTCTCCGTAAGGGAGATTGCCGGTCTTCCATGGCCCGGGCAGCCGGTCACCTGCGGTTCGACACCGATCCGACCATATGACGGATCTGGAGGTTCTCGCTGGCCAGCAGGTGGGTAGAACCGTGTACAGGCCGCTTCGGGTGTCGATCCGCGGCGACCGCCGGGCCGACGGGAGCCTGGGCGATCACTTCGCAGATGAGTACGTACAGTAACCGCGACACGCGGTGGCCCCCGGCCGGACCGGGCGGGTCCGCCTCGGCCGTGGGGGAAGGGGAGGACATGCGCGAAGTCCGACAGGGCGCCCTGCTGCTGCTCACGGCCCTGGCCGGAGCCGCCGTCGCGGTCTGCGACCTGGCATTGGGACCGGACGTCAGCCTGGCCGGGCTGCTGCTGATCGGCCCGCTGGTGGCCGCCACGAGACTGGAAGGGGCGTGCACGGCCGCGGTCTCCTTCGCCGCCCTGCTCCTGGGCGTGGCCGTCGCCGGACACGAACACACCCTGGGCCGCACCGACCAGCTGCTGTCCCTGACCGTGCTCGCCGCCGCGGCGGCCTACGCCACCTGGGCCTCCGACCGGCAGGCCGCGCTGGACAGCCAGCTGGCGGGGGTCGCGGCCGCCGCGCAGCGCGCCATCCTGCGGCCGACCTCGTTCCGGGTCAGCGGCGCCTCGGTGTGCGCCCGCTACCGCTCCGCCGCGCCGCGCGCCGTCATCGGCGGCGATCTGTACGCCTTCGCCGACACCCCGAGCGGTCTGCGGGTGCTGATCGGCGACGTCCGCGGCAAGGGCCTGGAGGCGGTCCGCCTGTCCGCGGCGGCCATAGGGCACTTCCGCGACTGCGCCTACACCCGTGACGACCTCGCCGAGGTGGTCGAGGAGGCCGACCGGCGGCTGATCGACGACCTGGGGCCCGAGGACTTCATCACCGCCGTGATCGCCGAGATATCCCCGGGCCGGCTCCGGCTGGTCAACTGCGGCCACCACCCGCCCCTGCACCTGCCCGCCGCCGGCCCGCCCGTCTTACTCACCCCGGCCGAGCCGACCACGCCCATCGGCCTGCACCCGATGCCCCGCGTCCAGGAGGTGGAGCTGTCCCCCGGCGACCGCCTGCTGCTCTACACCGACGGTCTCGCCGAGGCCCGGGACCCGGACGGCGCGATGATCGACCTGGCCGGCCTGCTGCCGGCCTGCTCGCTGCCCGATCTGAACGACGCGATCGAGGCGGTGCTGTCGACGATGTGCCGGCACACCCACGGCGCCCAGGACGACGACGTCGCCCTCGTCCTGGTCGAGCTGGAGCCGAGCCTGCCCCGGCCGCACCGCACCCACACCCCGCCCGCGGTCACGGCCACCAGCGCCGAGCGGCCCGGCGGGCCCCGCGAACCGGCCTGTCCTTCGTCTTCCGCGGCGGTGTCCGACTGACCCGCGGCGGCGGCCCGGTCCGGCTCACGGCGCGGTGCCGGGGGCCGTCTCCTGGTCCGTGCCCCGGGCCCGGTCCGGCGCGGGCGGGCCCACCAGCTCGTCCAGTACGTCGGTCATGGTGACGAAGCCGAGCACCACGCCCTGCTCGTCGCCGACGGCGGCCAGTTGGGTGCCGGCCGCCCGCATCGTGGTCAGGGTGTCGTCCAGCGGGGTGTCGCGGTGGACCCGGGGCACCGGCCGCAGCGCCTCCCGGGGGAACGGCCGGTCGCGCTCGGCGACGCCGAGGGTGTCCTTGATGTGCAGGTAGCCGAGGACCGTCCCGGCCGGACCGGTGACCGGCAGCCGGGAGAACCCGGCGCGGGCCGCGGTGCGTTCCAGCTCGTCGGGGGTGACGTGCCGGTCGACGGTGACCATGTCCGACAGCGGGACGAGCAGACCGCCGACGGGCCGCTGCCCCAGCTCCAGAGCGTCCCGCAGCCGCTCGCCGCCGGTGTCGGAGAGCAGCCCGGCGTGGCGCGAGTCCTGCACGACGCGGGCGAGTTCCTCGTCCGTGAAGGCGGCGGCGACCTCGTTCCGCGGCTCGATCCGGGCGAGCCGCAGCAGCACGTTGGCGAGTGCGTTGATGCCCACGACGACGGGGCGCAGCGCGCGGGTGAGGGCCACCAGCGGCGGCCCCAGCAGCAGCGCGGAGCGCTCCGGCGCGGCCAGCGCGATGTTCTTGGGGACCATCTCCCCGACGAGCATGTGCAGATACGTGGCCAGGGCCAGCGCCAGCACGAACGCGATCGGGTGCACGAGCCCGTGCGGCACGTGCACTGCCGTGAAGACCGGCTCGGCGAGGTGCGCGATGGCGGGTTCGGCCATCGCGCCGAGCACCAGCGAGGAGGCGGTGACGCCCAACTGGGCGGTGGCGAGCAACTCGGAGAGGTGTTCCAGGCCCCACAGCACCCGCCCGGCCCGCCGGTCCCCGTCCTTGGCGCGCGGTTCGATCTGGCTGCGCCGCACCGAGATCATCGCGAATTCGCCGCCGACGAAGAAGGCGTTGGAGACCAGGGTCAGCGCGGCGACGGCCAGCTGGACCGCGGTCACGCCCGTCCCCTCCCCCCGTCGCCGGGCCGGGCCGCCGGCGAGGACGCACCGGCGGGCGCGACCAGCCGTACCCGCTCGGCGCGGTGCCGCCGTACGTCCAGCACCGTCAGCCGCCAGCCCCCGGCGCACACCTCGTCGCCGGGTTCCGGGATCCGCCCCAGCCGGGTCGCGAGCAGCCCGGCCAGCGTCTCGTACGGCCCTTCGGGCGCCTCCAGGCCGATCCCGGCCAGCCCGTCCAGGCGCACCCCGCCGTCCGCCTCCCAGGACCGCGCCCCGGTCCGCCGCAGGTCCGGTCCCTCGACCGGGTCGTGCTCGTCCCGCAGGTCACCGACCATCTCCTCGACGATGTCCTCCAGGGTGACGATCCCGGCCGTACCGCCGTACTCGTCGATCACCACGGCCATGGTGCGGACCGCGCGCAGCCGGTCCAGCAGCCGGTCGACGGGCAGCGACTCGGGCACCAGGTCGGGGCCGGCGGCCAGTTCCGCGACGGTGGTGGCGGTCCGCTCCGCGGGGTCCAGGGCGAGGACGTCGCGGATGTGCACGGTGCCGACCACCTCGTCCAGGCTTCCGCGGTACACGGGGAAGCGGGACAGGCCGGTGGCCAGGGTCAGCGTGGCCGCGTCGGCCGCGGTGGCCCCGGCCTCCAGGGCCCGCACCTCGACCCGCGGCGTCATGACGTTCTGCGCGGTCAGCTCGCCCAGGTGCAGGGTCCGTACGAACAGTTCCGCCGAGTCGGCCGGCAGGGCACCCTCCTGCGCCGAGTACCGGGCCAGCGCCACCAGCTCCGCCGGGCTGCGGGAGGACGCCAGTTCCTCGGTGGGCTCCAGTCCGAAGCGCCGGACGATGCGGTTGGCGGACCGGTTCAGGTGGCGGATGAACGGCGCGAAGACGGCGCTGAAGGCACGCTGCGGGGCGGTCACGAGCCGGGCCACGGCCAGCGGCCGGGAGATCGCCCAGTTCTTGGGCACCAGTTCGCCGACGACCATCAGCGTCACCGTGGAGACGCCCACCCCGAGCGCGGAGGCGACGCCGGGGACCACCGCGCCCGGCAGCCCGGCCGCCGCGAGCGGGCCGCGCAGCAGCGCCGCCAGCGACGGTTCCGCGAGCATGCCGATGACCAGCGAGGTCACGGTGATGCCCAGCTGGGCGCCGGACAGCTGGAACGCGAGCGCGCGCACCGCGCTCAGCACCCCCTCGGCGCCCCGCTCCCCCGCCTCCGCCGCGCGCTCCACCGCGCTGCGCTCGACCGTGGTCAGGGAGAACTCCGCCGCCACGAACACCGCGCAGGCCAGCGTGAGCGCCAACGCCACCAGTAGGAGCAGCACCTCGGCCACCGCGTCACCTCCCGCCGCACCTCGGTGCCCGGAGGCGGGCGGGTGAAACATCGGGCGGGATTGGGCCGGACGCGGCTGCGGGACCGGCCGTCGGGCGGGCCGCGCGGCGGACCGGACGGGGGTGCGGGCGTCTGCCGGGCCCGGGGCGCTGCGCCCTGACGGCGGGTCGTGTACGGCCGGACCGCGCTGCACCAGGTCAGGCCCAACCCGCGCCGAACCTGCTCACGCCCGGACCGCGCCGTACCAGGTCAGGCCCAGCCCACGCCGTGTCAGTACAGGCCCGAGCCGCGCCGTACCGGATCAGGCCCGGGCCGCCCGGCGCCGGGCCCGCAGCCGCCCGTGCACGGCCCAGGCGCACGCGGCGCCCACCGCGTACCAGAACAGGTCCGGCGCGTTGAAGGTCGAGCCGAGCACCAGGCGCGCCACCGCGCTGCGCCGGGACAGCTCCGCCGGTACGTCGCTGAGCTGCGCGAACTCCACGGCCCAGCTGACGGCCAGCGCCACACCGGCCGCGGTCGGCGGCCGGACGCGCGGCACGGCCAGCACGACCAGCGTCTGGACGAGCACGGTGTACAGCGCGTCGCCGGCGTACTTGGCGGCCTCCGGACCCAGGCCCGCACGGGCCGCGCCCGCCCGCACGCCGAGCCCCGCAGCGACCGTCAGCAGCGCCACCGCACCCGCTGCCAGGCGCGTCCGCGCCCCGCCGTACCGCTCCGCTCCCCCGGACGTCACCGTTCCGGCGCCCCCGGCTCCCGGCCCCGCGCCATCACGACCACCAGCCCGGTGCCCGTGTCGCGCCAGAAGGCCACCGCGTCCGCGATGATCTCCTCGACGACACCCCAGTCGTCCGGCGCGGCGGCCGCGTACCGCTGCCAGCCGCACACCACCAGCACCCGGCCGCGGTCCGCCGGGCACCACGACAGGTCGGTCAGACAGTCCGCGAGCGCGTCCCAGTTCCGGCCGAACCAGTCGGGCAGCCGCAGCGCCCGCGCGCAGCGGTCCATGAACTCCGCCTTGTCCGTGACCCCTTCGAGGTCGAGCAGCGCGCTCTGCCGGCCGGCCGCGCGCGCCGCGTCCAGCGCTTCGTGTGCGGGCCGGTCGTGCGGCCAGGGCACGACCCCGGGAGGGGTACTGCCGTCGAGCACCGCCGCGAGCGGCCGGGGCACGGGAGCCGTCATCGGAGCACCGCCTTGAAGGTCCGGTAGTGGTCGTCGGTGTAGTACGTCTCGTGGTGGTCGCCGGTGACGATCCGCCGCGCGCCGCGGTCCTTCGATCCCGGGGTGGGAACCGTGTACTCGTGGTAGTAGCCGCGCTTCTGCCGGGGCAGCCGCCGCTCGTGGTTGCCGAAGACCGTGCCGTCCTTCGGGTACGGGAACGGGCCGTGCGCGTCGATCAGCCGCAGCGTCTCACGGGCCGGGCCGGGCAGCCGGGCGGCCGGTACGGTCGCCATGCCCCGCGCCCACTCCGGCGCGGAGGCGCTCGCCGAGGGCGCTCCGTGCGTGGGCTTCGCGCTCCCCTCACCACCGTCCGGGGAGCAGCCGGTCAGGAACAGCAAGAAGCAGGTCAGCAGCGCGGCGAAGACGCCGATGACCGTGCGCGGAGCGGAGCGGATCACCATGCGCCGATGCTGTCACAGCGCGGCACGGGGTGCGCGTGGTGCCTCACGCCCCGTCCGGGTCCGCCCGCTCCAGCGCCGGGCGCGGGCCCGGGCCGGTCTCCAGCAGCAGGTGGTCGGCGGCGGCCGTGTCCGTCACCAGGCTCGTCACCAGGCCGGAGCGCAGCACCGCGCCGATCGCCGCCGCCTTGCGCCGGCCGCCCGCGATGGCCACCACCTCGGGGATGCGGCGCAGCCGGTCCGCCTCGACGGTGATGCACCGCTCGCCCAGGTCCCGCCCGATACGGCGGCCCTCGGCGTCGAAGAGGTGCGCGGACATCTCGGCGGCGGCGCCCAGCGAGGCGTAGTGCTCCCGCTCCTGCTCCGTGAGCATGTCGTAGACGGTGGAGATGCCCGGCGCCCAGGAGCCGATGGAGACACAGGCGACGGTCACCTTGTCGAAGTACTCGAACGCGCGGGCGATGCCGGTCTGGCCGCGCAGCGCGGCGGCGGTCGCCGGGTCGGGCAGCAGCATCGGCGCATAGATGGGGTGTGCCTCGCCGCCGGAGACGTCGGCCGCCCGGCGCACGGCCTCGACCGAGCCGCGGTCCGCGGTGCCCGCGTCGTACACACCGGTCAGCTGCACGACCGTGCACGGCGGGAGGCGGTGCAGCGCGGCCGCCATGTGGATCGTGGAGCGGCCCCAGGCCAGGCCCAGCACATCGCCCTCGGTGACCAGCTCGCCGAGGAGGTCGGCCGCGACCTCGCCGAGGTTCTCCGGGTCCGGGGCGTCGTCGGAGGCGTCGGCGGGCGACTCCACCACGACCGCGTGCCGCAGGCCGTAGCGGGCCCGCAGCGCGTCGGACCGTTCGGCGTCCAGCTCCGCCGGGACGCGGATCTCGATCCGTACGAGGTCGCGCTCCAGCGCCGTTTCCAGCACCCGGGCGACCTTGAAGCGGCTGACGCCGAACTCCTCGGCGATCTGGATCTTGGACTTGCCCTCTAGGTAGAAGCGGCGGGCCATGGCCGCGGCCTGCACCAGCTCGGCGGGGCCCATTGCGGACTGTGGGCGGCTGGCAACCACGAGATTCTCCCCTTGTGCGCACCTGATCGAGTCTTTGCTCATCCTTGCAGAAACCCGAGGTGGTCGGGGACCATCACCGCCCCGGCCATCGTGAACGCTCGATGGCGGTGACACCAAGAAACACCGGCGTGCGGGGTCCGTGCGCGCGCCCCGGGCACACCATGTGCGGCGCCGGCGCCCACGGCCGGTCCCGCGGGCGCCCCTGCGTCAGTGGGCGCAGGCCCAGTCGGCCCCGGCCGTCGCGGACTCGGCCTGCGCGCGCAGTTCGCGCACCGCCTTCGCCGGGTCGTCCGCGCCGTACACCGCCGAGCCCGCCACGAAGACGTCCGCGCCGGCCTCCGCGCACCGCTCGATCGTGGCCGCCGAGACACCGCCGTCCACCTGGAGCCACATCTGCAGGCCGTGCTTGGAGATCAGCTCCCGGGTCCGGCGGATCTTCGGCAGCATGATGTCCAGGAACGCCTGCCCGCCGAAGCCGGGCTCCACGGTCATGATCAGCAGCATGTCCAGCTCGGGCAGCAGGTCCTCGTACGGCTCGATGGGCGTGGCCGGCTTGAGCGCCATCGACGCCCGTGCGCCCTTGGCCCGGATCTCCCGCGCCAGCCGTACGGGCGCGGCCGCCGCCTCCGCGTGGAAGGTCACCGAACCGGCGCCCGCCTCGATGTACTGCGGCGCCCAGCGGTCCGGGTCCTCGATCATCAGATGGAGGTCGAGCGGGGTGTCCGTCGCCTTGCTCAGCGCCTCGACGACCGGAGCACCCAGCGTCAGGTTGGGCACGAAGTGGTTGTCCATCACATCGACATGCAGCCAGTCGGCGCCCTCGACGGCCTTCGCCTCCTCGGCGAGCCGGGCGAAGTCTGCGGACAGGATGCTGGGGTTGATCAAGGCCATGCCTCCAGTATGTCCTGCCGCCCCTGGCGAGCCGAAGCGGGTGGGCGGGGCGCGGGCCGCACCCCGCCCCGCCGGCCCACCCCGCGGCCGGCGATCGGGCCGCGGGGTCCAGGACCGCCGGCTTTCCGCGGGAATCCCCGCATTCTCCGAACGGAGCGGTCTTCGGCTACCTCAGCAATTTGAGGAAATCCGCTTGGCCCGTCCCGGGATACCTGTTGTCCACAGCGGGCTCGGACGACGTGTGCTCAAGGCCGGGGTCGTCGTCCGGGGCCTCGTTCCCCTGCTTGTTGCCGGGCAGATCGGCACTGCCGCAGTGATTGAGCGGACTCCCGAAAGGAATTTGGCCGAGCAGTCCGGCGGCGCCACCGGTGCCATCGGTGGCGGACCCGTGTGCGGCGATGCTCGGGCCGTTCTTGCAGGTGTTGTTGTGGGACGGCGACCCGATGACGATGATTCCGCCCGCTGCCGCGGGGGTCTCTGTCGCGAACGTGATCCCGATGGCTGCTGCGGCGACGGCGAGCGCCGTGACGATCCTGCGAACGGTCATGACCAGCGAACGACGCCGCGGGAAACAGGTAACGCATATTCACCGCGTCCGAATGCGGATTTCCGGCGGCGTTTCCGCCCCGTTCAGCGCAATTTCTTTCCTGTTCCTGACCTCTGCCCGTCGAATCCCGGCCAGGCGATTGCCCGGGCTGCCGATTACCCCTCAGCCCTTTCCCCGCCTGCCGATTCCCGGCCGCCGAATTGCCGTGCACGGCTGCATTGCTGCCGCACACCTGCATTGCCGCCGCACGTCGGCGTCGCTGCCGCATCACGGACGGCGACGGGCCCGGCGTCCTACGCCGTTCGCCGCAGCAGCGCCAGGTACATCGCGTCCGTACCGTGCAGGTGCGGCCACAACTGGACATCCGGGCCGTCGCCCAGCGCGGGTACGCCCGGCAGCAGCGGGCGGGCGTCGATCCACTCCGCCGTCATCTCCGCGCCGCCCCGGGCCTTGAGGACGTCCTCCACCACGGCGCGCGTCTCGGCCAGGTGCGGCGAGCAGGTCGCGTAGCCGACCACGCCGCCGACCCGGACCGAGACCAGAGCCTGGCGCAGCAGCTCCCGCTGGAGCGGCGCGAAGCCGTCCAGGTCCTCCGGACGGCGGCGCCAGCGCGCCTCCGGCCGCCGCCGCAGCGCGCCGAGACCGGTGCACGGGACGTCCATCAGGACCCGGTCGAAGGAGCCGGGCCGCCACGGCGGGCGGGTGCCGTCGGCCGCGATGACCTCGTACGGGCCGGGGTTGCCCGCCAGCGACCGCGCCACCAGGCGGGCACGGTGCGGCTGCTTCTCCGAGGCGAGCAGCCGGGCACCGCGCTGCGCGGCGAGCGCGCCCAGCAGCGCGGCCTTGCCCCCCGGTCCGGCACAGCCGTCGAGCCAGGTGCGGTCGGGCCCGTCGAGGGGCGCGTTCGCCAGGGCCGCCGCGACGAGCTGGCTGCCCTCGTCCTGGACACCGGCCCGGCCCTCGCGGACCGCGTCCAGGGCGCCGGGCTCGCCGCCCTCGGCGAGCCGTACCGCGTACGGGGACCAGCGGCCCGGCAGGGCGCTCTCCTCCCCCACGGCCTCCATCAGCTCCGCGGTGGTGGACCGCCCGGGCCGCGCCACAAGCGTGACCTCCGGCCGGTCGTTGTCGGCCTCCAGCAGGTCCTCCAGGCCGGCGCGCCCGCCGCCGAGGGCGTCCCACAGCGCCGAGACGATCCACCGGGGGTGCGCGTGCACGATCCCCAGGTGCTCCTCGGGGTCCTCGTCGTACTCCGGCGCGACCCGCTCCAGCCATCCGTCCAGGTCGTGCGCGGCGATCTTCCGCAGGACGGCGTTGACGAACTTCGCGCGCCCGTCGCCCAGCACGACGCGGGCCAGCTCGACGGTCGCGCTCACCGCGGCGTGCGTCGGGATGCGCGTACCGAGCAGCTGGTGCGCGCCGAGCGAGAGCACATCCAGGACCGGCGGGTCCACCTCCCGCAGCGGCCGGTCCACGCACCGCGCGATGATCGCGTCGTAGGTGCCCTGGCGCCGCAGCGTGCCGTAGACCAGCTCGGTCGCCAGCGCCGCGTCGCGCCCGTCGAAGTCCCCGTTCTCCCGCGCCTTGCGCAGCATCGGCGGCAGCACCAGGTTCGCGTACGCGTCCCGCTCGTCGACCGCCCGCAGCGCCTCGAAGGCGAGTATCCGCACCGGGTCCTTGCGCGGACGGCGGTAGGGCTTGCTGGGACGACGCGACTGGCCACTCACGAGAAAGGTGCTCCGCTGCTGTACGGGAAGAAGTTCGCCCCCAGCCTACGTGGCGGGGCGACGGGCCGCGGAGGGCACCGGGGCCGCGGGGACACCGGGCTCCCGGAGGGCACCGGGGCCGCGCCCGGCCGCCGCCGCGGCCCGCCGCCGCGGCCCGCCGTCGCCGACCGCCGCCGACCGCCCGTCAGACCCCGGCAGCCCGCCGGTCCCCCGACCGCCCGTCAGCCCTCAGTCATCCCCCGGCCCGGTCCTCCGCCCCCCATCGGTCTCCCCTTCCCCCCGTCAGTCCCCCAGCCGCTCCGCGTCCCCGATCCGTACCCCGCGCGCCCAGTCCGCGCCGCGCATCGGCTTCTTGCCCTGCGGCTGGACCCACAGCAGTTCCACCGCGTGGCTGCCCGTACCGGCGTACACCGCCTTCTTGGTGACGGCGAGTTCGCCGGGCGCCAGGTCCGTACGGTCGGTGACCAGGCCGACCGACATCAGCTTCAGCCGCTCGTCACGGAACAGCGTCCACGCGCCCGGCGCAGGGGCGCACCCCCGTACGACCCGGTCCACCCGCAGGGCGGGCGCCGACCAGTCCACCTTCGCGTCCTCGACCTCGATCTTCGGCGCGAGGGTGACGCCCTCGGCGGGCTGCGGCACCGGCCGCAGCGTGCCGTCCTCGATGCCGTCCATGGTGGCGGCCAGCAGCCCCGCCCCGGCGAGGGCCAGCCGGGTCAGCAGGTCGCCGCTGGTGTCGGCCGGCCGTACCGCCTCCGTGATCACTCCGAACACCGGCCCGGAGTCCAGCCCTTCCTCGATGAGGAAGGTGGAGGCGCCGGTCATCTCGTCACCGGCCAGCACCGCGTGCTGCACCGGTGCCGCGCCGCGCCACGCCGGCAGCAGCGAGAAGTGCAGGTTCACCCAGCCGTGCGCCGGGATGTCCAGGGCCGCCTTCGGCAGCAGCGCCCCGTAGGCGACGACCGGACAGCAGTCCGGGGCGATCTCCCGCAGCCGGGCGAGGAAGTCCGCGTCGCGCGGCTTGGCGGGCTTGAGCACCTCGATGCCGGCCTCCGCCGCGCGCTCGGCGACCGGGCTGGCGACCAGCCGGCGGCCGCGGCCGGCCGGAGCGTCGGGCCGGGTGACGACGGCGACGACCTCGTGCCGGTCCGAGGCGATCAGGGCATCCAGGGCGGGTACGGCGACCTCGGGGGTGCCGGCGAAGACGAGCCTCATGGGTGGCGTACTACCTCTCACACGCTGCGGAACGGCGCACCAGTCTATGGGCCGCCCCCGCGAGGGGGCGCGCGAACAGACGCGCGCCCCTCATTGGAACCTGTACGCCCCCATACCGTGACCAGAGCCGCTGCTGTTGCGTTGGTCAAGCAGCATTGACCGAGCCGGGCCGCCCTCGCGGCCCGCTCGTTTTCACCTGCTTGTCACGTTCTTATGCACATCCGACGCCGGTTCGAGAGGCTTGTTCATGGCCGACCACGCAACCCACGACGCCCAGGCTCGCGCCAGCCTGCACCTACTGGTACGGGACATCGAGCGGGTCCGCCGGCAGGTGGACGCCCTGCGCACCCTGACAGCTCAGCTCGGCAACGTCTACCGGCCGCGGCGCACCGGCCCGTCCGCCGGCTTCGTCGTCTACGGGCGCGCCCCCGCCCCGACCGTACGTCTCGCCCAGGAACTGCGCGACAGCGTCGAAACCCTCGTCACGGCGGCGGTGGACTTCGACCGCTCGCTGGGCTTCTCCTGGGATGCGGTGGGGTCGGCCCTGGGCGTCACGAAACAGGCCGTGCACCGCCGTTACGGCGCCCGCCGCTCCACCGCCCAGCCCGGTTCTGAGAGCGGCGAGGGCGTCCGTACGGCCGAACCGTCCGGGGCCCGCAGCCTGGCCGTCTCCCCCGGTCTGCCGAGCGCGCCGGCGGTGCCCGCCGCGCGTACCCTGCCGGGCCAGTCCCCGATGCCGTCCCGGGAAGAGGCCCGCCCCGGCGCCTTCCCCGGCCCCCGCAACGGCTGACCCGCCGCACCCCGCCCCGGCCCCTCCCCGGGGCGGCCCGCTTCCCTTCCTCCCAGCTTCCTCCCCAGCTCTTCCTCCCGGCCCCGCCTTCCCAGCCGCGACGCCCGCAGCCGACCGCCGGCCGCCTCAGCCGAGGTCGGGCGGATCGATCCGTACCCGCACCGCTTCCCCCTCCCGTTTGACCAGCCGCGCCGCCTGCGCCGTCTTCAGTGCCGCCGCCAGCGCAGCGCCCTGGCCGGGGCGTACCCGCACCAGCGCCCGGTCCCATTCCTCCCCGGGCGGCGGGTCCCCCGGCCGGCGCGGCCGTCCCGCGTCGGGAGCCGGTACGGGTACGGGCCCCAGCACCTCGGCGCCCTCCGGCAGCCCGGCCGTCGCCAGCATCTCCGCCACGTCCTCGGGACGGCCGGTCACCGACGCCATCCGGGACACCGGCGGGAAGCCCAGCTCGGCCCGCTCCGCCAGCTCGCGCACCGCGTGCCCGGCCGGGTCCCACCGCACCAGCGCCTGCACGGGACGCAGCGTCGCCTCCGCGATGACCGCGACCGTGCCGCCCTCGGCAGCGCCCCGTACCAGCGACGCGGCGTGGAGCCAGCGCCGCAGCGCCTCCTCCCCGGCCCGCAGGTCGGGCCGGCTCAGCAGCGCCCAGCCGTCCAGCAGCAACGCGGCGGCGTAGCCGCCCTCGGCGACCGGCTCCGCCCCCGGCGTGCTCACCACCAGGGACGGCACGCCGGGCACCGTGTCCAGCACATGATCACGACCGGACGTCCGCACCGGCACGGCCGGGAAGGCCCGTCCCAGCTCCTCCGCCGTCCGCCGCGCCCCCACGATCTGGGCCCGCAGCCGCATGCCCCCGCACTCCCCGCAGCGCCAGTCGCCCTCCTCGCGCCCGCACCAGCCGCAGCGCAGCTCACCCGCGTCCTGCGCTTCCAGCGGCCCCGCGCAGGCCCGGCAGCGCGCGGGCTCCCGGCACCGCTCACACGCCAGCCGCGGTACGTAGCCCCGCCGCGGCACCTGCACCAGCACCGGCCCGTGCTTGAGCCCCTCGCGCACCACCTGCCACGCCAGCGTCGGCAGCCGGGCGGCCCGCGCCGCCGCGTCCCGCGCCTCGTCGGCGTCGCCGACCGTACGGACCAGGGGCGCGGCGGCCCGTACCTGTTCACGCCCGGCCGTCAGCGGGCGCGCCCAGCCCGTCTCCACCAGCTGCGCCGCCTCGACCGTGCAGCTCAGCCCGCCCAGCAGGAAACCGGCCCGCTCCGTCACCGACCGCTGCAACAGCACTTCCCGCGCGTGCGGCTGCGGCGCATGCGGATCACTGTGGCTGCTGTCCCCGTCGTCCCACACCGCGACCAGGCCCACGTCCCGTACCGGCGCGAACATCGCCGCCCGGGTCCCGATCACCGCCCGCACCGCGCCGCGGCTGACGGCCAGCCACCGCCGGTACCGCTCCTCGGGCCCGGCCTCGGCGGTGAGCACCACGTGCCGCCCCGCTCCGATCAGCTCCCCCAGCGCCGCGTCCACCCGCGCCGCGGCCCGCCCGTCCGGCAGGACGGCGAGCGCCCCGCGCCCGGACGCCAGCGCGGCGGCCATCGCCCGCGCCAGCTCCTGCGGCCAGTGCGGTCCCGGCAGCGCCGTCCACACGGCCCGCGGCGACTCCCCCCGCCCCAACGCCTCCAGGAACCCCGGCCCGGCCGGATACCTGCTCCAACTCCCCGCATCCGGCGGCGCGTTGGGCGGCAGCGGCTTCCCCGAATCCCGCCCCTCCACCTTCGCCCGCCGCGGCGGCACCGCCAGCTGCACCACGTCCGCGAGCGTCCCCGCGTACCGGTCGGCCACGGCCCGGCACAGCCCCAGCAGCTCCGGCGTCAGCACCCGCTCGGGCGACAGCACCTGCGCGATCGGCGCGAGCACCCCACGGAACTCACTCTCCGCCACCCGCTCCACCACAAACCCGTTGACCAGCTTCCCCCCTTCCCGCCGACCCCCCTTCTCCCCGGCCCCGAACCGCACCCGCACCCGCACCCCGGGCTGCGCCTCGGCGTCCATCGCCGCCGGCACCGCATAGTCGAAATACCGGTCGAGGTGCACCAGCCCCTTGTCCACCAGCACCCGCGCCACCGGCAGCCGCTCCGCCAGCTCGGCCCCCCGCCACGTCCGCGGCTTCGCCCGCTCCGCCTTCTTCCCCCGCACCGCCTCCCGAATCAACGCAAGCTGCTCCACCCCCGCACCCTGCTCATCGTCTTTCCTGCTCACGGCACCAGTCTTAGCAGACGGCACCGACAACGAACCGCGCCTCCGCCGGGGCCCCGGCCGTCTCGACAGCGGCCGGCCCTTTCGGTTCGCTTCCCCTCCGGGCCACGCCCGGGACTACGAAGAGGAAACGGGAAACCGTCCGGCTGCCTTGTCGGCACCGGCTCGACGGCAGCAGGCTGACGTCCGGAGTCGGGACCGCCCGAGCGGCCGCACGGTCGACATGCCGGAGGTTCACGTGCTGGAGCAGCCGATCTCGTTCGGATCCGAACTCCGCAGACGCCGCACGGCCGCGGGCTGGTCCCTCATCCAGCTGGCCATGGCGGTGCACTACAGCAAGGGCCACTTGAGCAAGGTCGAGACGGGCCACAAGCGCCCCAGCCCCGATCTCGCCCGGCTCTGCGACAGCGCGCTGCGCGCCGATGGAGCACTGACGGCCTTGGTACCCCGGCCTCCGGCTCCTGAGGCGGCGGCACCCCGCGAACCCCGCACGGACGGAGATGTGTGGATCATGCAATGGGACACAGATGGTTCGGTCCGTTTCGCGGCCGTGGACCGCCGCAAGGCGTTGGCACTGGGCGCCTCCTGCCTGCTCGCCGTAGCCGCGGGCGAGGTCCAGGCAGCCGCCGCACCGGCGGATCCGGGGCTGCTCGACGCCTCGCGGACCCTGTTCGACCAGTACCGCAAACTCGGCCAGACCTCGGCTCCCGGCGCTCTCGTGCCTCCTCTCATCGCCCAGACACAGGCGCTGCGCGACCTCGCTGCCCGGTCCCGCGCCGGGGCGCGCCACGGCTTCCTCATCCTCGCCTCGCGATATGCGGAGTTCGCGGGCTGGATGGCGCAGGAGGCCGGCAACGACGAGGCCGCGAAGTGGCTGACCAACCGCGCCGTGGAACTCGCCGATGCCGGCGGCGATCAGCACCTGGCGACCTACGCCCTCGCCCGGCAGGCCCTGATCTCCTTCTACGCCGGTGACGCACGCACCACCGTCGCCTTGGCGGAACGGGCGGCCGGTACGACGGCCGCACCACCCCGCATACGGGGACTGGCCGCCCAGCAAGCGGCCCAGGGTCATGCGCTCGCCGGTGACCACGACTCCTGCATGCGCCGTCTGGACAGGGCACGAGCGTTGCTCGCCACCGATTCCTCCGACCCGTCGCTCCCGGTGATCGGTACCAGCAATCTCTCCGACCCGGTGTCCATGGCGACCGGGTGGTGTCTTTACGATCTGGGGCGGCCGCGCCACGCTGCTGACATCCTGGACCAAGAAGTCGCCCGCCTGCCCGATTACTCGGTTCGGAACCAGGCCCGCTACGGGATGCGCCGCGCCCTCAGCCATGCCGCTGCCGGGGAGATCGAGCACGCCTGCCACCTGGCCGGGGAGCTGCTCGGCCCGGCATCCCTGGTCGGTTCCGCGACCATCCGCGCCGACGTACGGCGATTGGCGCGTCTGCTGTCCCGTCACCGATCTCACCGCGCGGTACGTGAACTGTCGCCACAGCTCATCACAGCACTGCGCCCGTCGGCCTGAACACCCGCAGACACGGCCTTGATAAGCGTGCTCGTCTGCGGCACTTCCATTCCCCTCCCGAAAGAGAGAAGCGGATGCCCGACCATCCCGAGGTTTTCATCAACTACCGGACAGCTGACGACCCGACCGCTGCAGCGATGATCGAAAACTACCTCTCCCAGCGCTTCGGTTCGGACCTGATCTTCCGAGACCAGAAGTCGATCAAGCTGGGCAGTCCTTACCCCGCGGCTCTGCGAGCGGCTGTACGACACTGCGGAGTGCTCCTGGCCGTCATCGGCCCGCGTTGGCTGGACGGCCTCGACGCGCGGCTCGTGGACGGCCAAGACGACTGGACCCGCATCGAGATAGCCGAGGCGCTGGAGTACGAGACACACATCGTTCCCGTACTCGCCGGGGCACGCACCGAGCCGCTCCCGGCACACCGGCTTCCCTCCGAACTGCGCGGGCTGGCGCTGCTCCAGTACCGCCGCGTCGCCCCCGCCACTTCGCACCACGACCTGAGAGTCCTCGGGGACGAACTCGCCGAACTCGCTCCTCGCCTGGGTGGCACCGACGTCCAGACACAGCGGACCAAGGACGGCGCAACACCAGCCAGGGTAAGCAATTCGGCGGACAACAATCACGGTACAGCTTACCAAGCGGGCACCATCGGAACCGTATTCCATGAGGCACACAGTCCCGTCCACAGCGGTTCGGGAAACCAGTATGTGAATTCCCCGCACCAGTCCGGCGCCGGTTCGGTTCAGGTCAACGGCACCAACAACGGTGGATTCACCGTTGGCGTCCCCACACGCCCGGAGGGTAACGAGGACCGATGACCGACGCGATCGGCACGGCATTCGGCAACGCCTACGGACCGACACACTCGGGCCCGGGCGACCAACACATTCACTTCGGACCTCCGCCGGGCCCCTCCCGACAGCGTCCCCGAGATGCCGCACAAGACGAATTCCTGCGTCTGGCGACGAGATTCGTCCACCCGATCGGCATGGATCGGGCCCGCGCCACCTTGCGTGACTACCGCACCACACTGGTCACCGGCCCTCCCGGCAGCGGCCGTTCCGCCACGGCCAAGCAACTCCTGTACGAACAGCGCGGCACGGGTGGGCGGTTCGTCCGGCTCTCCGACCGCCCCGAGGAAGGCGGCAGCCGGGTCCTCCACCCGGACGACGTACAGAATGCCGATCTGATGCTGCTGGATCTCACCGCCGCCGACCAGGGTGTGGTCAATCAGGTCCAGCGAGAGATGCCCGAATTCCGCGCGGCGGTACAGAAACACAACGCCTACCTCACCGTCGCGCTACCTCCTGACACTGCGCTACAAGCCGAGATGAACGACCTGCACACGTCCATCGAGCGGCCACCGGCCTTCCGAGTTCTACGGAAGCACCTGCGGGCCGGGGGCATCATCGTCGAGACGGCGGAGCTGGCCACTCCAGACCTGGCGGAATTCCTCGCCCAGGCCCATATGCGGGAGGTCGCACAATTCGCGGATCTGATCCACCAATACCGCGACCGCGGCCCCGGACACTTTCACGAGTGGCTGCGTCGCGCGCTGTCCGTCACCACGGAACGCCGCGACGAAGTGCGCAAGGCCGTCGCCCGGCTGCCGGCCGCCAAACGTGCGCTCCTCTTCGCCTGCGCCCTGCTGCACGGAAGCCGCGGGCATGTGGTGCACCGAGCCGCGGCGGAACTCCTACGGGTCGCGGCCGAGACGCACGCGGTGCAGGCCCCACTCAGCCGTGCGGCACTGTCCGTGCGACTGAAGGAGGTGGGGGCGGAGATGACGACCGACGGCCGCGTCACCTTCCGCGCCCTGCGCTACGACGAAGCGGTCGGCGACAGTCTCTGGGACGACTTCCCCGACCTGCTGCCGGCGCTGTCCCCGTGGGTGGACGGCCTCGTACGCGCGCCGGACCTGGAAGACCGGGAACGCGCTGATCTCGTCCACCGCTATGCCCGCCAATGTCTGCGGACGGACCGTCCCGGCGAGCTTTCCGACGCCGCTGTCGCCTGGATGGCACAGGACACACCCAACTGGTTGAACCGGGCGGCGTACACAGCACTCAGTGACGGCCTCTCCCATGAGCAGCATGGCGGGCACTTCCGGGCGAGAGTTTACGAATGGTCCACCAACCGGCAGCTCAGCCCCGGCCTCGTGCGCGTTCTGGTCGGAGTCTGCGCCGACGTCATGGCGGTCCAGCACCCGGACAGCGCCCTCGTCCGCCTCCTGCATCTCGCCCGCCGGGAGCCCCGGACGACGGAATGCGCCGCCCGCGACGCACTGTTCCGGCTCGCCTTCTCCGAACGCCGCCTCACACGACGGTTGCTGGACCGCGTCCACCGCGCATGGGCCAGTCCTCTGTCACGGTGGCAGCGGATACGGGTGTCCGAGCTGTTCCTCCACCTCGCCGATCCGGGGCACTTCTGTGACGCCTCCGGCCGGGCCCGGCCGCTCATCGCCGAGACGGCCGTACAGGCCCAGTTGACGGCCGGCTGGCGCGCCACCTTCGCGCTGCGCCCGTTCGCCGAGTGCGGCTCTCGTGTGGCGGACTGGCTGCGCACCGCCCGTGAGGAAGCCAGTCCGCGCGACGCCCTGCTGGATGTCCTGGTGGCCTCGTGCGTCGCGGACGGCGATCTGCTCGGGCATCTCTATACGACGGACTGGCACCTGGCCCGTTCCGGCGAGGACGGCGAGTCCGCGGCACAGGTTTCGGAACTGCTTTGGAACAAGATCAATGCCGCCCAAGGGCTGGGCGCTTGACCCGGGGGAACGGAACAATGAGCTCCGGCCACAAGATTTTCACGCTCTTCATCGTCGTCATCGGCGAGCTCCTGATCGCCATTGCCGGTCTGTCGCTGGACTGGCGGCACCCCTGGCTCTGGCCCCTGCTGGCCGTGGCACTGCCGGCCGCCGGAGCAGTGACCTGCCGCCTTGAAGAGCGCAGACGGCCGCTCATCCCACGGGAAGCGCTCGTCGAACCCGATCTGCCGATACCGCCCCGCGAACCGCAGGAACGTCACATCGTCGACGTGGCGCTGCCCAGTTGCCTGCCCGACTACGACTTCCGGTTCTCCGCCCGTATCCGCTGGGCGCTTCTGGAGGATCCGGAGTCCGGCTACCCGGTGAGCCCCGGCGAGCTGGCCGTGAGCGCCGTCCTGGAAAGGGCCCGCGCCGTCACGTCCCGGCAGCCGCCCCACCGCTGTTCGCTGGCGCAGCACCAGCTCGGCGGTGAACTGGGCACGATGGCCCCCGACCGCACCGGACGCGTGCTGGCCCTGGCCGAGAACGTGTCGCTGACCTTGGCCGACGCCGACCGCGAACGGCTGAGCAAGCTGTCCACCGTCCGCAAGGACGAAGCGCTCTGGGAGCACGAGCGCAAGTACGAACAGAGTAAGCGCAGCTACCTGGGCGACGACGTACTCAAGGACCCCGGGAGCGCGGTCGTCTGGCACCTTGCCAAGAACGAGGACCGCATCGAGCACACCGTCGGCCTCATCGACACGCTGACCCGCCTGGCGAGCGCTGCCAATACCCGGGACTTCCCGCAAGCCCCGGAGGTACCTCCCCCGTCCGGCGGCGACGGTGCGGCTGGTCCGGTCCCGGGCGGCCCGGAGCAGCCGGACGGCGATGAACCGGACCCGGCATCCGACACCGTGCACCACGTGGGCGGAATGCTGAAAGCGCTGGGGCTGCCCCTCGGATCTCCGCACAGCGCGATGCTGGCCCGCCGAATCGCGGAAGGCGTCGCCCTTTGCTACGCCCCGGCAGCCGCCGAGGCCGCGTCAGCGGTGCTCGACCGGTTCGCGACGCCCACCATGCCGGCCGCCGGAGCCGACGACCCGCACGAGGCACCGGATTCCGCCGACAAGGACACCCGTGGTCTGCGCTTCCCGGAGAACGGGCACCGGCCGCCACCAGCGGAGCCACCGCTGCCGAGCAGCCAGGACTGAGAGTCCTGCGGCCGCACACCGAAGGCCCGCCCCCGTGCGAGGGCGGGCCTTCCACTGTTGCGTAAGTGGCCTTTACAGCCCCGCAGCCTTCTTCAGCGCCTCCACCCGGTCCGTGCGCTCCCAGGTGAAGTCCTCCAGCTCGCGGCCGAAGTGGCCGTAGGCGGCGGTCTGGGAGTAGATGGGGCGGAGGAGGTCGAGGTCGCGGATGATGGCGGCCGGGCGGAGGTCGAAGACCTCGGCGATGGCGTTCTCGATCTTTTCGACGTCGACGGCGGCGGTGCCGAAGGTCTCGACGAACAGGCCGACCGGCTCGGCCTTGCCGATGGCGTAGGCGACCTGGACCTCGCAGCGGGCGGCCAGCCCGGCCGCCACGACGTTCTTGGCGACCCAGCGCATGGCGTAGGCGGCCGAGCGGTCGACCTTGGACGGGTCCTTGCCGGAGAAGGCGCCGCCGCCGTGGCGGGACATGCCGCCGTAGGTGTCGATGATGATCTTGCGGCCGGTGAGGCCGGCGTCGCCCATCGGGCCGCCGATCTCGAAGCGGCCGGTGGGGTTGACCAGCAGGCGGTAGCCCTCGGTGTCCAGCTTGATGCCGTCCTCGACGAGCTGGTCGAGGACGTGCTCGACCACGAACTCGCGGATGTCGGGGGCGAGGAGGGAGTCCAGGTCGATGTCGCTCGCGTGCTGGGAGGAGACGACGACCGTGTCGAGGCGGACCGCCTTGTGGCCGTCGTACTCGATGGTGACCTGGGTCTTGCCGTCGGGGCGCAGGTACGGGATGGTGCCGTTCTTGCGGACCTCGGACAGGCGCTTGGACAGGCGGTGCGCGAGGTTGATCGGGAGCGGCATCAGCTCCGGGGTCTCGTCGCAGGCGTAGCCGAACATCAGGCCCTGGTCGCCCGCGCCCTGCTTGTCCAGCTCGTCCTCGTCGCCCTCGACGCGCTTCTCGTAGGCGGTGTCGACACCCTGGGCGATGTCCGGGGACTGCGCGCCGATGGAGACGGAGACGCCGCAGGAGGCGCCGTCGAAGCCCTTCTTCGACGAGTCGTAGCCGATTTCGAGGATCTTGTTGCGCACGAGGTTGGGGATGTCGGCGTACGCCTTCGTCGTCACCTCGCCGGCCACGTGGACCAGGCCGGTGGTGATCAACGTCTCGACGGCGACCCGGGAGGCCGGGTCCTCCTTCAGGAGGGCGTCGAGGATGGTGTCGCTGATCTGGTCAGCGATCTTGTCGGGGTGACCCTCGGTGACGGACTCCGAGGTGAAGAGGCGGCGGGACACATCGCTCCCTGGGGTTGCAGCGGCTGCTGGCTGATCATTGGCGGAAAGGCCGAGAGCTGCGCTCGGCACGATCCGCGGCCAGTTTATCGGTCATGAGAGGCGTTCGGGCACGCAGTCTCGATTTATGGACCGCCGTGACCTGGGACACCGTGCCGGAGAGAGGAAGATCTCGTTCCGGCGCGGGCCCGGACGAACGCTCTCCATCAGGGGGAGGCTGGGGCGGCAGGGGCGGGCGGGGCGGTCAGGCGCGGGGCCACGAGGTCCCAGATTTTGTCGGAAAGCGCTTCCTTCGGGCCGTACGGTACGGGCGTCTCGGCGCCGTCCGCGGCCAGGATCACCGCCTCGTTCTGGGCCGAACCGAACGCCTTGTGGTCGCCGACCTCGTTGACGACCAGCAGGTCACAACCCTTTCGGGTGAGTTTGGCGCGCCCGTTGGTGAGGACGTCGTCGGTTTCGGCGGCGAAGCCCACGATCACCTGGCCGGGGCGGGGCCGGTCCGCGGAGATTTCGGCGAGGATGTCCGGGTTGCGGACCAGGGCCACCGGCTCGGGCTCCTGGCCGTCCTTCTTCTTGATCTTCCCGGTGGCGTACACGGCGGGCCGGAAATCGGCCACCGCCGCCGCCATGACCACCGCGTCGGCGTCCGCGGCGGCCTTCAGCACGGCCTCGCGCAGTTGGACGGCCGTACCGATGTGGACCACGTCCACCCCGGCCGGGTCGGGCAGCTCGCTGTTGCCGGCGACGAGGGTGACGCGGGCGCCGCGGGCCACGGCCGTACGGGCGAGCGCGTAGCCCTGCTTGCCGGAGGAGCGGTTGCCCAGGAAGCGGACCGGGTCCAGCGGCTCCCGGGTGCCACCGGCGCTGATCACGACGTGCCGCCCCGCGAGGTCCTGGACGAGTCCCCGCGGGCCGCGGGCCAGGACCCGGCGACAGATCTCGTAGATCTCGGCCGGGTCGGGGAAGCGTCCCTTGCCGGTGTCCACGCCGGTCAGCCGGCCGACGGCGGGCTCGATCACGACGGCGCCGCGGCGGCGCAGCGTGGCGACGTTCTCCTGGGTGGCCGGGTGCTCCCACATCTCGGTGTGCATCGCCGGGGCGAAGACCACCGGGCAGCGCGCGGTGAGGAGGGTGTTGGTCAGCAGGTCGTCGGCCAGGCCGTGGGCGGCCTTGGCGAGCATGTCGGCCGTACAGGGGGCCACCACGACCAGGTCGGCGGACTGGCCGATGCGGACGTGCGGGACCTCGTGGACCGTCTCCCACACCTCGGTGGCGGCCGGGTTGCCGGAGAGCGCGGCCCAGGTGGCCTCGCCGACGAAGTGCAGGGACGCCGCGGTCGGCACGACCCGGACGTCGTGCCCGGACTCGGTGAGCCGGCGCAGCAGCTCGCACGCCTTGTACGCGGCGATGCCGCCGCTGACCCCCAGGACGACCCGGGGGCGGCGCGCCGGAGCGCTCCCGTCCGCCGGCCCGGTGGCCCGCTGCGGCTGTGTCGGCTGGTCCATCGCGTTCTCTCCCCACGCCGTGGGTTCCGCCCCCCGCGGGGTGCGGACCCGGTCGGTTACTCCCCCATGACACACCAAGGGCCCGGCAGCGGCGCTGCCGGGCCCTTGGTCAGGGCGTCGTGCCGGGGTCCGTGCGACACCGGGACGCCCGATCGCTCACTGAGCCGGGCCCTCGACGGCCTCGGAGGTCAGCAGACCCGCGTTGATCTCGCGGAGCGCGATGGACAGGGGCTTCTCGTGGACGTGGGTGTCGACCAGCGGGCCGACGTACTCCAGCAGGCCCTCGCCGAGCTGCGAGTAGTACGCGTTGATCTGACGGGCGCGCTTGGCGGCGTAGATCACGAGGCTGTACTTCGAGTCGGTGGCCTCGAGAAGCTCATCAATCGGCGGGTTGATGATGCCCTCGGGCGCGGTGATGGAAGAGGACACTCTCTGCCTTCCGAAGGGGGGTGTAAACAGGTGTAAAGATCAAAGAACCTTCATCAAGGCTAGCAGCTCACGGCTGACGTCCTCGACGGAGGTGTTGACCAGGGTCTCGTCGAACTCGGTCTCGGCGGCCAGCTCGACCTTGGCGGCCTCCAGGCGGCGCTCGATGACCTCGGGCGCCTCGGTGCCCCGGCCGGTGAGCCGGCGGACCAGTTCCTCCCAGCTCGGCGGGGCCAGGAAGACCAGCTGGGCCTCCTTCATGGACTCGCGGACCTGCCGCGCGCCCTGGAGGTCGATCTCCAGCAGCACCGGTTCGCCGGCCTCCAGGCGGTCCTGGACGGCCTTGCGCGGCGTGCCGTAGCGGTTGCCCGCGAATTCGGCCCATTCCAGCAGTTCGCCGTTGGCGACGAGCTTGTCGAATTCCTCGTCGTCCACGAAGAAGTACTGGACGCCGTGCCGTTCCCCGGGGCGCGGCTTGCGCGTGGTGGCCGACACCGAGAGCCAGATCTCGGGGTGGACCTTGCGCAGATGGGCGACGACCGTGCTCTTGCCGACCCCGGAAGGGCCGGAGAGCACGGTCAGCCGCGGACGGGCGTCCGGGGATACGGGGGACGTCCCCCGGGGTGTTGCAGCCATGGGGCGATTATTCCAGTTCCCCGGCGGTGCCAGGAAACTCAGCCGGCCTTCTCGCCGAACTCGCGCTCCAAAGCGGCGATCTGGTTGGTGCCCAGACCGCGCACCCGGCGGCTCTCGGAGATGCCCAGCCGCTCCATGATCTGCTTGGCCCGGACCTTGCCCACGCCGGGCAGGGACTCCAGGAGGGCGGAGACCTTCATCTTGCCGATGACGTCGTTCTCCTGGCCCTGCTTGATGACCTCGTGGAGGGAGGCGCCGGAGTTTTTGAGCCGATTCTTGACCTCGGCGCGCTCCCGGCGAGCCGCGGCGGCCTTTTCGAGCGCGGCTGCGCGCTGTTCAGGGGTAAGGGGCGGAAGAGCCACGCCTACGTCACCTCGGATGTAGAACTGTCGG
Source organism: Streptomyces sp. NPDC018019 (assembly GCF_044327805.1). NCBI lineage: Bacteria > Bacillati > Actinomycetota > Actinomycetes > Kitasatosporales > Streptomycetaceae > Streptomyces > Streptomyces sp. NPDC018019. The sequence goes on from NZ_JBIRGD010000018.1 coordinate 52,373, forward strand.
ATACGGACCGGTGTGGAACCTAGTCGCCCCGCACCTGCGGAGCAACGAGCAACGCGCTTACGTGCACTGCTCTCGTCGGAGACTAGCGGCCACGGCGCTCGGAGTCAGCGAGAACAGACGAAAAGTCCTGGTCAGACTCTGCTGACCGGGACATAACGGGACTAAAGTCCCCGCCGTTCGACCGCTGTCCGCACCTCGTCGGCACATCGGAGGGCGGCCTCGCGAAGTGCGGCGACGTCCGGACCGTGCCGCAGCACCCCCCGGCTGACGCTCGGCACGACGTTGCGGACCGCGTCACCGAAGACCCGCGGGAGGTCCGCGGGGGTCGCCCCCTGGGCCCCGATGCCGGGCGCGAGCAGCGGTCCGCCGATGGCCAGGTCGTACGCGGACAGGTCGCCGAGCGTCGCGCCGACCACGGCCCCGTACGAGCCCAGCTCGCCCCGGGCGGCGGCCTCGGCGTTCGCCGCCTTCAGATGGCCGAGTACGGTCGCGGCGACGCTGCGGCCGTCGGCCCGTACCGCGTGCTGGACCTCCTGCCCCTCCGGGTTCGAGGTCAGCGCGAGCGCGAACAGGCCGCAGCCGTGCTCCCGCGCCAGGTCGACGGCCGGGGCGAGCGACCCGAAGCCCAGGTACGGGCTGACCGTGACCGCGTCCGAGAACAGCGGCGAGGCCGGGTCCAGGTAGGTGGCGGCGTACGCGGCCATGGTGGAACCGATGTCGCCGCGCTTGGCGTCCATCAGCACGAGGGCACCGGCCGCCCGGGCCGCCGCGACGGTCTCCTCCAGGACGGCGATGCCGCGCGAGCCGAAGCGCTCGAAGAAGGCGGACTGCGGCTTGAGGACGGCGACGCGGTCGGCCAGCGCCTCGACGACGGTCCGCGAGAAGGCCGCCAGGCCCGCCACATCGTCGCTCAGGCCCCAGTCGGCCAGCAGCGAGGCGTGCGGGTCGATGCCGACGCAGAGCGGGCCGCGGGCGTCCATGGCGGCCCGCAGGCGGGCGCCGAAGGGTTCGGGGCTCACGAGGGGGCTCATCAGGAGGCGGCCTTCCTGTGCTCGGCGCCGACCGCGTCGGCGAGGGTGGCGTACGGGCTGTTGCGCAGGCGGGCGGCGAGGCCCTTGTGGATGGCGCGGGCGTAGCACGGGCCCTCGTAGACGAAGGCGCTGTAGCCCTGTACGAGCGTGGCACCGGCGAGGATGCGCTGCCAGGCGTCCTCGGCGTTCTCGATGCCGCCGACGCCGATGAGGGTGACGCGGTCGCCGACGCGGGCGTACAGGCGCCGCAGCACCTCCAGGGAGCGCTCCTTGACCGGGGCGCCGGACAGCCCGCCGGTCTCCCGGACCAGGGCCGGGTCGGAGGCCAGGCCGAGGCTGTCGCGGGCGATGGTGGTGTTGGTGGCGATGATGCCGTCCAGGCCCAGTTCCACGGCGAGGTCGGCGACCGCGTCCACGTCCTCGTCGGCGAGGTCGGGAGCGATCTTGACCAGCAGCGGGACGCGCCGTCCGGGGACGGTGCGGTCGGCCGCCTCGCGGACCGCGCTGAGCAGCGGGCGCAGGTGGTCGACGGCCTGGAGGTCGCGCAGGCCGGGGGTGTTCGGCGAGGAGACGTTGACGACCAGGTAGTCGGCGTGGGCGGCGAGGCGCTCCGTGGAGGTCACGTAGTCGGCGATCGCCTGCTCCTCGGGGACGGCCTTGGTCTTGCCGATGTTGACGCCCAGCGTCGTGCGGAAGACCGGCTTGCGGGCCGCCAGCCGGGCCGCCACGGCCGCGGAGCCGTCGTTGTTGAAGCCCATGCGGTTGATGAGCGCGCGGTCCGGTACGAGGCGGAACAGGCGCTTCTTGGGGTTGCCGGGCTGCGGCTCGGCGGTGACCGTGCCGATCTCGACATGGTCGAAGCCCAGCATGGCCATGCCGTCGATGGCGACGGCGTTCTTGTCGAAGCCGGCGGCCAGCCCGAAGGGGCCGTGCATGCGGCGGCCCAGGGCCTCCACGCGCAGCTCCCGGTAGCGGGGGGCCAGCACGGCCGCGACGAAGGTGCGCAGCACCGGGACCCGGGCGGCCAGCCGGATCCAGCGGAAGGCCAGGTGGTGGGCCTTCTCGGGGTCCATGCGCCGGAAGAACAGGTTGAAGAAGAGGGAGTACACGAGCAGGCGGGCCTTCCGCGGGGTCGCAGGGGACGGGACGAGGGGACGGGGCGCATGAAGAGGGGGACACCGCGGCCGGTGTCCCCCTCGGGGCCCTTACTCCTCGCGGGCCGCGGTCAGCTGCCGCGCGTGTTCCTGGAGGGAACGCACACCCACGTCGCCGCGGGACATCGCCTCGATGCCCTGGACGGCGGCGGCCAGCGCCTGGACCGTGGTCAGGCACGGGACGGCGCGGGCGACGGCCGCGGTGCGGATGTCGTAGCCGTCGAGCCGGCCGCCGGTGCCGTACGGCGTGTTGACGATCAGGTCGACCTCGCCGTCGTGGATGAGCTGGACGATGGTCTTCTCGCCGTTGGGGCCCTCGCCCTCGCTCTTCTTGCGGACGACGGTGGCGTTGATGCCGTTGCGGCGCAGCACCTCGGCGGTGCCGGAGGTGGCCAGCAGCTCGAAGCCGTGGGCGACCAGCTCCCGCGCCGGGAAGATCATCGCGCGCTTGTCGCGGTTGGCGACGGAGACGAACGCGCGGCCCTTGGTGGGCAGCGCGCCGTACGCCCCGGACTGCGACTTGGCGTACGCCGTGCCGAAGACCGAGTCGATGCCCATGACCTCACCGGTGGAGCGCATCTCCGGGCCCAGCACGGTGTCCACGCCCTGCCCGGAGACGTCCCGGAACCGCGACCAGGGCATGACGGCCTCCTTGACGGAGATCGGCGAGTCCAGCGGCAGCGTGCCGCCGTCGCCGCTCTTCGGCAGCATGCCCTCGGCGCGCAGCTCGGCGATGGTGGCGCCCAGCGAGATGCGGGCGGCGGCCTTGGCCAGCGGTACCGCGGTCGCCTTCGAGGTGAAGGGGACGGTGCGGGAGGCGCGCGGGTTGGCCTCCAGGACGTACAGGATGTCGCCCGCCATCGCGAACTGGATGTTGATCAGGCCGCGCACGCCGACGCCCTCGGCGATGGCCTCGGTGGAGGCGCGCAGCCGCTTGATGTCGTAGCCGCCGAGCGTGATGGGCGGCAGCGCGCAGGCGGAGTCGCCGGAGTGGATGCCGGCTTCCTCGATGTGCTCCATGACGCCGCCGAGGTAGAGCTCGTGGCCGTCGTAGAGGGCGTCCACGTCGATCTCGATGGCGTCGTCCAGGAAGCGGTCGATGAGGACCGGGTGCTGGTCGATCAGGCCGGCGTGCCGCTCCAGGTACTCGCCCAGCGACGGCTCGTCGTAGACGATCTCCATGCCGCGGCCGCCGAGGACGTAGGACGGCCGGACCATGACCGGGTAGCCGATCTCCGCGGCGATGCCCTTTGCTTCGGCGAAGGAGTAAGCGGTGCCGTACTTGGGGGCGGGCAGGCCCGCCTCGGTCAGCACCCGGCCGAACGCGCCGCGCTCCTCGGCCAGGTCGATGGCCTCCGGCGAGGTGCCGACGATCGGCACGCCGTTGTCCTTCAGGGCCTGCGCCAGGCCCAGCGGGGTCTGGCCGCCGAGCTGGACGACGACGCCGGCGACCGGGCCCGCCTGCTGCTCGGCGTGCACGACCTCCAGGACGTCCTCCAGGGTGAGCGGCTCGAAGTAGAGCCGGTCGGAGGTGTCGTAGTCGGTGGAGACGGTCTCCGGGTTGCAGTTGACCATGACGGTCTCGTAGCCCGCCTCGGACAGCGCGAAGGAGGCGTGCACACAGGAGTAGTCGAACTCGATGCCCTGGCCGATGCGGTTCGGGCCGGAGCCCAGGATGATCACCGCGGGCTTCTCGCGCGGCGCGACCTCGCTCTCCTCGTCGTAGGAGGAGTAGAAGTACGGGGTCTTCGCGGCGAACTCGGCGGCGCAGGTGTCCACCGTCTTGTAGACCGGGCGGACGCCCAGCGCGTGCCGGACCTCGCGGACGACCTCCTCCGTCAGACCGCGGATCGCGGCGATCTGGGTGTCGGAGAAGCCGTGGCGCTTGGCGTACGCCAGGACCTCGGGCCCGAGCTGGTCGGCGGCGGCGATCTCGTCGGCGATCTCCTTGACCAGGAAGAGCTGGTCGACGAACCACGGGTCGATCTTCGTGGCGTCGAAGACCTCCGCGGGGGTGGCACCGGCCCGGATGGCCTGCATGACGGTGTTGATCCGGCCGTCCGTGGGGATCCCGGCCTTCTCCAGCAGCGCCGCCTTGTCGCCCGGGTCGCCGGTGAAGTCGAACTGGCTGCCCTTCTTCTCCAGCGAACGCAGCGCCTTGTTGAGCGCCTCGGTGAAGTTGCGGCCGATGGCCATCGCCTCGCCGACCGACTTCATGGTGGTGGTCAGCCGGGCGTCCGCCGCCGGGAACTTCTCGAAGGCGAAACGCGGCACCTTGACCACGACGTAGTCGAGGGTCGGCTCGAAGGACGCCGGGGTCTGCTCGGTGATGTCGTTGGGGATCTCGTCGAGCGTGTAGCCGACGGCCAGCCGGGCGGCGATCTTCGCGATCGGGAAGCCGGTGGCCTTGGAGGCGAGCGCCGAGGAGCGCGAGACGCGCGGGTTCATCTCGATGACGATGACCCGGCCGTCGACGGGGTTGACGGCGAACTGGATGTTGCAGCCGCCGGTGTCCACGCCGACCTCGCGGATCACCGCGATGCCGATGTCGCGCAGCGTCTGGTACTCGCGGTCGGTGAGCGTCATGGCCGGCGCGACGGTGATGGAGTCGCCGGTGTGCACGCCCATCGGGTCGAAGTTCTCGATGGAGCAGACGACCACGACGTTGTCGTTCTTGTCGCGCATCAGCTCCAGCTCGTACTCCTTCCAGCCGAGGATGGACTCCTCCAGGAGCACCTCGGTGGTCGGCGACAGGGCCAGGCCCTGGCCGGCGATGCGGCGCAGCTCCTCCTCGTCGTGGGCGAAGCCGGAGCCGGCGCCGCCCATGGTGAAGGAGGGGCGCACGACGACCGGGTAGCCGCCCAGCTCCTCGACGCCCTTGAGCACGTCGTCCATGGAGTGGCAGATGTAGGAGCGGGCCGACTCGCCGTGGCCGATCTTGCGGCGGACCGCCTCGACGACCTCCTTGAACAGGTCGCGGTCCTCGCCCTTGTTGATCGCCTCGACGTTGGCGCCGATCAGCTCGACGCCGTACTGCTCCAGGGTGCCCGCCTCGTGCAGCGAGATCGCGGTGTTCAGCGCGGTCTGGCCGCCCAGGGTGGGCAGCAGGGCGTCCGGGCGCTCCTTGGCGATGATCTTCTCGACGAATTCCGGGGTGATCGGCTCGACGTAGGTGGCGTCGGCGATCTCCGGGTCGGTCATGATCGTGGCCGGGTTGGAGTTGACCAGGATGACCCGCAGGCCCTCGGCCTTCAGGACCCGGCACGCCTGCGTACCGGAGTAGTCGAACTCGGCTGCCTGGCCGATGACGATCGGGCCGGAGCCGATGACCAGGACGGACTGGATATCGGTGCGCTTAGGCACGCTGGCCCTCCATGAGCTGGACGAAGCGGTCGAACAGGTAGGCCGCGTCGTGCGGACCCGCGGCGGCCTCGGGGTGGTACTGGACGCTGAAGGCCGGCCGGTCGAGGAGCTGGAGCCCCTCCACCACGTTGTCGTTCAGGCAGACGTGGGAGACCTCGGCGCGGCCGTAGGGGGTGTCGGAGACCCGGTCGAGCGGCGCGTCCACGGCGAAACCGTGGTTGTGCGCGGTGACCTCGACCTTGCCGGTCGTGCGGTCCTGCACCGGCTGGTTGATCCCGCGGTGCCCGTACTTGAGCTTGTACGTGCCGAAGCCCAGCGCGCGGCCGAGGATCTGGTTGCCGAAGCAGATGCCGAACAGCGGCGTACCGCGCTCCAGCACGCCCCGCATCACGGAGACGGGGTGGTCGGCGGTGGCCGGGTCGCCGGGGCCGTTGGAGAAGAACACGCCGTCCGGCCGCACCGCGTACACGTCCTCGACGGTGGCGGTGGCGGGCAGCACGTGCACCTCGATGCCGCGCTCGGCCATGCGGTACGGGGTCATGCCCTTGATGCCCAGGTCGACCGCGGCGACCGTGAAGCGCTTGGTGCCCTGCGCGGGAACCACGTACGCCTCCTTGGTGGCGACCTCGGCGGACAGGTCGGCGCCCTTCATCTGCGGAGCCGACTGCACCTTGGCCAGCAGCGCCGCCTCGTCGGCGAGACCGGTGCCGGCGGGGCCGTCGAGCGCCGGGCCGGAGAAGATGCCGACCCGCATCGCGCCGCGCTCGCGCAGGTGGCGGGTGAGCGCGCGGGTGTCGATGCCGCTGATGCCGACGACGCCCTGGGCGGCCAGCTCGTCGTCGAGGGTACGGGCCGAGCGCCAGTTGGACGGGGTGCGGGCGGGGTCGCGGACGACGAAGCCGGAGACCCAGATGCGGGCGGACTCCGGGTCTTCGTCGTTGACGCCCGTGTTGCCGATGTGCGGGGCGGTCATGACGACCACCTGGCGGTGGTACGAGGGATCGGTCAGGGTCTCCTGGTAGCCGGTCATGCCGGTGGAGAACACCGCTTCGCCGAAGGTCTCCCCCACGGCCCCGTAAGCACGGCCGCGGAAGGTGCGGCCGTCCTCCAGGACGAGTATGGCGGGAGCCTTCACGGCTGCCCCGGTGGAGGTCGTCATCGTGCGCCTTCCGTTTCGGTGGTCTTGCTGTTCTTGCTGATCAGGTCGGTCAGGGCGGCGACCCAGTCGGTGTGCTCGGCGGCCCGGTCGGACCGGAAGCCGGAGTCGAGCTCCTGGTCGCCGTGCGCCCAGGTGATCACCAGCAGGCCGCCCTCGGGCAGGACCTTGCCGGCGATGCCCTTGTCCAGGCGGGCGCCGCGCAGCGCCGCGGCCGGGACGAAGAAGTCCTGCGCGCCGGGCCGTACGACGTCCACGCCGGCGTCCGTCAGGGTCAGCTCGGCACGGCTGCGGGTGCCCAGGCCGCGTGCGACGATGCGGTCCAGCCACTGTCCGGCGGTCGTCGAGCCGTGGTAGCGGCCGGTCATCGTCAGCCTCGGCTCTCCCGGGGCGGCGGGAGCGGTGGGCAGCTCCGGCAGGCCGCCCTGGAGGGTGCCTCGCCACTTCCAGCCCTCGCGCATCAGCCAGTAGAGGAGCGCGACGAACAGGAGCAGTCCGACGACCCAGCCGATGCGCGCGGCCCAGTCGGTGACCTCGGCGGACTTCTGTTCCGCGGCCAGTTGGATGAATGAAGGTGTCACGCGAGTTTCCCGTCCACGACCGTTGCCCGGCCCCGCAGGAAGGTGTGGGTCACGCGACCCGGCAGCTCACGGCCCTGGTAGGGCGTGTTGCGGCTGCGGGAGGCGAAGCCCGCGGGGTCCACGGGTCCACGGTATGCCGGATCGACCAGCGTGAGGTTGGCGGGCTCGCCAGGCGAGACGGGGCGGCCGTGGCCCTGGAGACGGCCGATCTCGGCGGGGCGGAAGGACATCCGGTCGGCGACGCCGGCCCAGTCCAGCAGACCGCTGTCGACCATCGTGTGCTGGACGACGGACAGTGCCGTCTCCAGGCCGACCATGCCCATGGCGGCGGCGCCCCACTCGCAGTCCTTGTCCTCGTGCGGGTGCGGTGCGTGGTCGGTGGCGACACAGTCGATGGTGCCGTCGGCCAGCGCCTCGCGCAGCGCGAGCACGTCGGCCTCCGTGCGCAGCGGCGGGTTCACCTTGTAGACGGGATTGTAGGACCGTACGAGCTCGTCGGTCAGCAGCAGGTGGTGCGGGGTGACCTCGGCGGTGACGTTCCAGCCCTTGGACTTGGCCCAGCGGACGATCTCGACCGAGCCGGCAGTGGACAGGTGGCAGATGTGCACCCGCGAACCGACGTGCGCGGCGAGCAGCACGTCCCGGGCGATGATCGACTCCTCGGCCACCGCGGGCCAGCCGGCCAGGCCCAGCTCGGCGGAGACGATGCCCTCGTTCATCTGGGCGCCCGCGGTCAGCCGCGGCTCCTGGGCGTGCTGGGCGATCACGCCGTCGAACGCCTTCACGTACTCCAGCGCGCGGCGCATGATCACCGCGTCGTCCACGCACTTGCCGTCGTCGGAGAAGACCCGGACGCCCGCCGCGGAGTCGTGCATGGCGCCCAGCTCGGCCAGTTTCTTGCCCTCCAGGCCCACGGTGACCGCGCCGACCGGCTGCACGTCGCAGTAGCCGGACTCCTTGCCCAGACGCCAGACCTGCTCGACGACACCGGCGGTGTCCGCCACCGGGAAGGTGTTGGCCATGGCGTGTACGGCGGTGAAGCCGCCGACGGCGGCGGCCCTGGTGCCGGTCAGGACCGTCTCGGAGTCCTCGCGGCCTGGCTCGCGCAGATGGGTGTGGAGGTCGACCAGGCCGGGCAGCAGGACCTGGCCCGCGGCCTCGACGACGGTGGCGCCCTCGGTGCCGGTCAGGTCCGTGCCGACGGCGGTGACGGTGCCGTCGGCGATCAGGACGTCCTGCGCCTCGCCGCCCAGGATCTTCGCCCCGCGGATCAGGGTCTTGCTCATTACTTGCTCTCCTCTGTGCGCGCGGGGGCGGCGGGGGTGGTGGTCGTGACGGCGGGTTCGTTCCCGCCCAGCAGCAGGTACAGGACGGCCATCCGGATGCTGACACCGTTGGTCACCTGCTCGACGGCGGTGCAGCGCGGCGAGTCGGCGACCTCGGCGGTGATCTCCATGCCGCGGTTCATCGGGCCGGGGTGCATCACGATCGCGTGGTCGGGCATCCGGCCCATCCGGTCGCCGTCCAGGCCGTAGCGCCGGGCGTACTCCCGCTCGGTGGGGAAGAAGGCGGCGTTCATCCGCTCGCGCTGGACGCGCAGCATCATGACCGCGTCGGACTTGGTCAGCACCGCGTCGAGGTCGTAGCTGACCTCACAGGGCCACCGCTCGACGCCGATGGGCACCAGCGTGGGCGGCGCGACCAGCGTCACCTCGGCGCCCAGCGTGGTCAGCAGGTGGACGTTGGAGCGGGCCACCCGGCTGTGCAGGATGTCGCCGACGATGGTGATGTGGCGGCCGGACAGGTCCTGGCCGGCGCCGTCGGTCAGGTGCCGGCGCATGGTGAAGGCGTCCAGCAGGGCCTGGGTGGGGTGCTCGTGCGTACCGTCGCCGGCGTTGACGACCGAGCCGCCGATCCAGCCGGAGGTGGCCAGCCGGTGCGGGGCGCCGGAGTCGCCGTGCCGGATGACGACGGCGTCCGCGCCCATCGCCTCCAGGGTGAGCGCGGTGTCCTTCAGGGACTCGCCCTTGGAGACGGAGGAGCCCTTCGCGGAGAAGTTGATGACATCCGCCGAGAGCCGCTTGGCGGCGGCCTCGAAGGAGATGCGGGTGCGCGTGGAGTCCTCGAAGAAGAGGTTGACGACGGTGCGTCCGCGCAGCGTGGGGAGCTTCTTGATCGGCCGGTCCGCCACCCGGGCCATCTCCTCGGCGGTGTCGAGGATCAGGACGGCGTCGTCGCGGGTGAGGTCGGCGGCCGAGATGAGGTGACGCTTCATCCGGTTTTCTCCGTGAGTGATGGAGGTGTACGGGTATGTCCGTCGAGCAGGCAGGGGTGCGGGCCCGGCGGCACCGGGTCCGTACGGGGAGGGGCTACTGCTCGCCGGCCGGGGCGGTCTGCTTGACGCCGAGCAGCACGGCGTCCCGGCCGTCCTCCTCGGTGAGCTGGACCTTGACCGTCTCCCGCAGCGACGTGGGGAGGTTCTTGCCCACGTAGTCGGCGCGGATCGGCAGCTCGCGGTGGCCGCGGTCGACCAGGACGGCGAGCTGCACGGCACGCGGCCGGCCGATGTCGTTGAGGGCGTCGAGGGCGGCGCGGATCGTACGGCCGGAGAAGAGCACGTCGTCGACGAGGAGGACCACCCGGCCCTCGATGCCGTCACCGGGGATGTCGGTGCGCGCCAGGGCGCGGGCCGGGCCGAGCCGCAGGTCGTCGCGGTACATGGTGATGTCGAGCGAGCCGACCGGGGCCGGGCGTCCGGTGATCTCTTCGAGCTTGGCGGCCAGCCGGCGGGCCAGGAAGACACCGCGGGTGGGGATGCCGAGGAGCACCACGTCGTCGGCGCCCTTGGCGCGTTCGACGATCTCGTGGGCGATGCGGGTGAGCATGCGCGTGATGTCCGGACCTTCGAGGACCGGGCGCGCAGCGTTGGAGCTGGGGGCGTCCATGACGAACGGACCTCCTTCTCCGCCTCACAGGACGGACTTTAAAGGACGTCGGGATTACGTCGTTCACGGTACCAGGAGCCGCGGGGTGGTCCGACAGCACCCCTTCGGGGCCACCGTGTGACTCATTCGGCTTGACGATGCCGAATTACGCTGCGTAACCTCACAGTGAGTTACCAGCGCGCGGCCGCGCCGCACGCCTACACAGCGTCCGGGGAGCTTTATGTCCAGCGAATACGCCAAACAGCTCGGGGCCAAGCTCCGCGCCATCCGCACCCAGCAGGGCCTCTCCCTCCACGGTGTCGAGGAGAAGTCCCAGGGCCGCTGGAAGGCCGTGGTGGTGGGCTCGTACGAGCGCGGCGACCGTGCCGTGACCGTGCAGCGCCTGGCCGAGCTGGCCGACTTCTACGGTGTTCCGGTGCAGGAACTGCTGCCGGGCACGACCCCGGGCGGTGCCGCCGAGCCGCCGCCGAAGCTGGTCCTGGACCTGGAGCGGCTGGCCCACGTCCCCGCCGAGAAGGCCGGCCCGTTGCAGCGCTACGCCGCCACGATCCAGAGCCAGCGCGGTGACTACAACGGCAAGGTGCTCTCGATCCGCCAGGACGACCTGCGCACCCTCGCGGTGATCTACGACCAGTCGCCGTCCGTGCTGACCGAGCAGCTCATCAGCTGGGGCGTGCTCGATGCCGACGCGCGCCGCGCGGTGCAGCACGAGGACATCTGACCCGCACCGCCGCCACCTGCAGAAACGTACCGCCGCCCGGAATGGCCCGGGCGGCGGTTTCTGTGCGCCTGCGTGCGCGCCCGACGCCGTAGGCCCGCGCCGGCCGTACGCCTGCCTCGTACCGTACGCCCGCGCCGGGCCGTGGGCGTACCTCCTGGGCGCTCCCGTGCGTCCGCCTTCCGCACGGGCCCGCCCGGTATGCGAAGGGCCCGGAGCGTCGCGCTCCGGGCCCTTTCACGATCCACCGCCGCCTTACCGCGCCTCGCGCCGCAGGCTCGGCTTCAGTTCCTTCAGACGGGCGAGCAGGCCGTTGACGAAGGCCGGCGACTCGTCCGTGGAGAATTCCTTGGCCAGCTGCACCGCTTCGTCGATGGCCACGGCGTCCGGCGTCTCGTCCTCCCAGATCAGCTCGTAGGCACCGAGCCGCAGGACGTTGCGGTCCACCGTCGGCATCCGGTCCAGCGTCCAGCCGACGGCGTACGAGCCGAGCAGTTCGTCGATGCGCTCGACGTGCTGCGCGTACCCCTCGACCAGTTGCAGGGTGTACTCGTTGACCGGCGGCTGCCGTGGGTCGGTCCGGGCGTGACGCATCCAGTCCGCCAGCACGGACTGCACGTCGGCACCGCGCTGGTCGGCCTCGAAGAGGATCTGGAAGGCGCGCTTACGGGCCTTGTTGCGGGCGGCCACGGTTAGCTGTTCACCCGGCCGAGGTACTCACCGGAACGGGTGTCGACCTTGATCTTCTCGCCGGTCGTGATGAAGAGCGGCACCTGGATCTGGTAGCCGGTCTCCAGCGTGGCGGGCTTGGTGCCACCGGTGGAGCGGTCGCCCTGGACGCCCGGCTCGGTCTCCTGGATGGTCAGCTCGACGGCGGCCGGCAGCTCCACGTAGAGCACCGAGCCGTCGTGCTGCGCCACCACGGCCTCGAAGCCTTCGAGCAGGTAGTTGGCGGCGTCACCGACGGTCTTGCGGTCGATGTGCAGCTGGTCGTAGGTGTCCATGTCCATGAAGACGAAGTACTCGCCGTCCATGTACGAGAACTGCATCCCGCGCTTGTCGACGTTGGCCGTCTCGACCTTCACGCCGGCGTTGAAGGTCTTGTCCACCACCTTGCCGGAGAGCACGTTCTTGAGCTTGGTGCGGACGAAGGCCGGGCCCTTGCCGGGCTTGACGTGCTGGAACTCGACGACGGACCAGAGCTGGCCGCCTTCGAGCTTGAGCACCATGCCGTTCTTGAGGTCGTTCGTGGATGCCACGGTTGCGGTATCTCCTGGACTGCAGGTGTGGGGACCCGGAAGACGCACGCTCCGAGCCCGGCAGGGCTCAGAGGGCGAGCAGCTCCTTGGTCGTGATCGTGAGTAGCTCGGGCCCGCCGTCCGCCTCGGGGCGGACGACGAGTGTGTCGTCGATCCGGACGCCGCCGCGGCCCGGGATGTGAACCCCTGGATCGACGGTGACCGGCACGCAAGCGTCCAGTTTACCCATGGCCGCAGGTGACAGCCGAGGGTCCTCGTCGATTTCCAGGCCCACGCCGTGTCCGGTGCCCGGCCGGAGCCGCTCCCCGTGCCCCGCGCCGACCAGCACCTGGCGCGCCGCGCGGTCCACCTCGCGGCACTCCACACCCGGTGCCAGCGCCTCCCGTCCGGCCCGCTGGGCTGCGAAAACGAGATCGTACAGCTCGATCTGCCAGTCCGCCGGCGTGGTGCCGATGACGAACGTCCGGCCGATCTCGCAGCGGTAACCCCGGTAGTTCGCACCGAGATTGACGGTGAGGAAGTCGCCTTCCTCCACCCGCCGGTCGGTGGGCAGATGTCCGGGACGGCCGGAATTGGGGCCGGTGCCGACCGAGGTGGCGAAGGCCGGGCCGTCCGCGCCGTGGTCCACCAGGCGGCGCTCCAGTTCCAGGGCCAGGTGCCGTTCCGTACGGCCCACCAGGATCGACTCCAGCAGTTCGCCGAGCGCCTGGTCGGTGATCTCGGCGGCGATCCGCAGGCAGGAGATCTCCTCGTCGTCCTTGACGACCCGCTGGGCCTCGACGGCGCGGGCGAGGTCGGCGAGCCGCAGCCGCGGGGCGACCTGGGCGAGCGCGCGGTGCCGGGCGACGGTCAGGTGGTGCTCCTCGACGGCGAGCGACCCGGCCCCGGCCCGCGCGGCCTCGTCCGCGGCGGCCACGACCGGGTCGCCGTCCCGGGTCGGCAGCTCGGCCACGCGCAGTTCCTCCGTCGGGCGCCCCTCCGTGGGGTCGCCGCTCAGCGGCCCCCCGGTCAGCAGGAGGTCATCGGCCGGACCGAGCAGCAGGGCCGCGCCGGGCGGCGCGCAACCGGTGAGGTAGCGGACGTTGGCGGGACGCGAGATCAGCGCCGCGGCGCTTCCGGCGGCGACGCAGCGGTCGCGCAGCCGCGTACGACGGGCCGAGTACAGCTCGGACATGCACCGAGCGTACGGGCCCCGGCCTGGCCCGGCCGGTCGGGCGGGTCCGGCCGGGGGACCGTACGGAGCTCCTGGCCGGGGCCCCGGGGCCTCCTGGGCGGGAGCGTGTAAGGGGGCTCTCGGCCGGGTCCGCACGGGCCGATGGACGGCGGCTCCTGGCCGGGCGGGCAGGAGGCCGCCCTACAGGACGAATCGAACGTGATCGTCCCCCCGGCGGGGGGATACCCGGAGGGGGCGGCGAGAACCCTCGGAGTCCGGCCCTTCCGGGAACTCTGCGCCTTCCGGGAACTCTGCGCCTTCCGAGAACTCCGTGCCTCCGGGAACTCGCGGCTTCGGGAAGCCTCGCGCCTCAGAACACATCCGCCCCCACCCTCCCACTACCAGCTGGGCGGGCTCGCGATGCTGCGGGCGACCACCTCGTCCAGGAGGCGGGCCGTGGTGGGGACGTCCTGCTGGGAGTTGTCGATGATCGGCAGGCCGGAGCCGTACCAGCCCGCCATCCGGCCGTGGATGCGGGCGACCTCCTCGTCGGACAGGCGGCGGTTGCCCGTGCGGCGGGCGTTGCGCTCCAGGACGATCTCCAGGCCGGGAAGCAGCACGATGGGCAGCAGCCCGGGGCCGACGTGGCGCTTCCAGCCGCCGAGGCCGATGACCGGGCGGTCCGGGAAGACCGCGTCGTCGAGGATGCAGGAGATGCCGTTGGCGAGGAAGTTGCGGGCGGCGAAGCCGCAGGTGCGGCGGGCGAGGCGGTACTGCGCCTCGGAGTGGTCGTTCCAGCCCGTCTGGGGGTCGGCGAACCCGGACCGCACCCATTCCCGCACGTCGTCCAGACTGATGTGCGCGGTGGGCACCCGGCGGGTGTCGGCCCAGTGCCGGGCGACGCTGGTCTTGCCGGCCCCGGCCGGGCCGATGAGCAGCACCGCGACGGCGGCGTGCGCGGCGTCCTGCGCGGAGGTGCCGGCGGGCGGGCTGGGCAGCGCCACCGGCGCGCCGGGCGGGAGCTGGACGTGTCCGGTGGCCTCGGCGGGGGGCGGCGCGGTGGGCGCGCCGTGCGGCGGGGCGGCGGGCCAGCCCGGCGCGGGCGGCGCGGCCGGGGGCTGCTGCGGCGGTATGGGGTGGCCCTGGGGCCAGCTCATCGCGGCCGCCGGCCCCGGCACCGGTCCGTGAGGCGGTGGCAGCGGAGCCCCCACTGCGTGCTGCATCCGGTGGCTCTCCGTCTCGTGCGGTCGATTGCGTGGGCCGCCCGCGGTGCACGGTGCTCGCGGTACGGGCGGGGCTGTCGTCCGTACGGTGCTCGCGTGTTCCGGCGCGCCGGGCGTCCGGCCCGGGTGGGCCGATGTGGTTGTCCGGCGAACGGTACCCGCAGAAGGTGGCCGCAGTCCTCCCCCGGCGGGGGTGGCCGGTGTCCCCCGGCCGTCGGCGGAGCAACGGCCGGGGGGACGGCACAGGGTGCCCGGAGCGCGCTGTCAGCCGGTGAGTTCGGCGGCCAGCGCGCGCAGCGCGAGTTCGTACGAGCCGATGCCGAAGCCGGCCACCGTACCGCTGGCGACCGCCGCGATCACGGAGGTGTGGCGGAACTCCTCGCGGGCGTACGGGTTGGAGATGTGCACCTCGATGAGCGGCGCGGTGCGCTGGGCGGCGGCGTCCCGCATCGCGTACGAATAGTGCGTGAACGCGCCGGGGTTGACAACGACCGGGAGGGAGCCGTCCGCCGCCTCGTGCAGCCAGCGGATCATCTCGCCCTCGTCGTTGGTCTCCCGGACCTCGGTCTCGAAGCCCAGCTCCGCGCCGAGCGCGGTGCAGCGCTCGACCAGGCCCGCGTAGGACGTGGAGCCGTAGACGTCGGGCTCGCGCGAGCCCAGGCGGCCGAGGTTGGGCCCGTTGAGGACCAGGACGCGCCTCATGCGGCGATCTCCGCGTGCGCGGCGAGCAGCATCGCCGGGTCCGGGCCCTCCAGGACGGTGGGCTTGGCCAGGCCGTCCAGGACGATGAAGCGCAGCCGGTCGCCGCGCGACTTCTTGTCCACCTTCATCGTCTCCAGCAGCTTGGGCCACTGGTCGCCCCGGTAGGTCAGCGGCAGGCCCACCGAGGCCAGCACGGAGCGGTGCCGGTCGGCGGTCGCGTCGTCCAGCCGGCCGGCGATCCGGCCGAGTTCGGCGGCGAAGACCATGCCGACGGAGACGGCGGCGCCGTGCCGCCAGTTGTAGCGCTCGTTCTTCTCGATGGCGTGGCCCAGGGTGTGGCCGTAGTTGAGGATCTCCCGCAGCCCGGATTCCTTCAGGTCCGCGGAGACCACTTCGGCCTTGACCCGGATGGCCCGCTCGATCAGCTCGGTGGTGTGCGGGCCGTCGGGGCGCTTGGCGCCCTCGGGGTCGGACTCGATCAGCTCCAGGATGGCCGGGTCGGCGATGAAGCCGGCCTTGATGACCTCGGCGAGCCCGGAGACGTAGTCGTGGACCGGGAGGGAGTCCAGCGCGGCCAGGTCGCACAGCACACCGGCCGGCGGGTGGAAGGCGCCGACCAGGTTCTTGCCCTCGGCGGTGTTGATGCCGGTCTTGCCGCCGACCGCCGCGTCCACCATGCCGAGCACGGTGGTCGGTACGGCGATCCAGCGCACGCCGCGCAGCCACGTCGCGGCGACGAAGCCCGCCACATCGGTGGTGGCGCCGCCACCGACCCCCACGATCACGTCGGTGCGGGTGAAGCCGGTCTGGCCCAGCGCCTTCCAGCAGTACGCGGCGACCTCGGCCGTCTTGGCCTCCTCCGCGTTGGGCAGCTGGACGGCGATGGCCTCGTACCCCTGGCCCGCCAGGTCCTCGCGCAGCGCCTCGCCGGTGGCAGCCAGCGCCTCCGGGTGCAGGACGGCGACGCGCCTGGCGTTCTTGCCGATCAGGCCCGCCAGCTCGCCCAGCAGCTGCCGGCCGACCAGGACCTCGTACGGGTCGGTGCCCGCGGTGCCGCCGACCTGGATGCGGATGGGCTGCTCCGTCACGGGTGTTCCTCTCTCCCGGGCGTGCCGGGGGCCGCGGCGTCCGCCGCCGGCGCCCCGGCCTCCGGGGATGTCTGTAGCTGCAATGCGTCCAGTACGGCGTCGGCGACCTCTTCGGGCGTCCGGCTGTCCGTGGCGACCACGGCGCGCGCGACCTCCGTGTACAGCGGGCGGCGCGCCTCCATCAGCTCGCGCCAGCGCTGCCGCGGGTTGACGGCGAGCAGCGGGCGCGGCGCGTCGAGGCCCACCCGCCGTACGGCGTCGGCCAGTTGGACGTCCAGGAAGACGACCGGCAGGCCGGACAGCAGGGCACGGGTGCCCTCGTCCATGATCGCGCCGCCGCCGAGCGAGAGCACCCCGGGGTGGCTCTCGACGGCGGCCCGTACGGCCTGCCGTTCCAGTTCGCGGAAGTGCGGTTCGCCGTGGTCGATGAAGATCTCCGGGATCGGCTTGCCCGCGCCCGCCTCGATGTCCGCGTCGGTGTCGCGGTACGCGGTGCCGAGCCGTTCGGCGAGCAGCGCGCCCACGGTGGACTTCCCCGCGCCCGGGGGGCCCACCAGCACCACGAGCGGCGGCGTCACCTGATCGCCAGGCCGTCGAGGAAGGACCGCACGTTGCGGCGGGTCTCCGGCACGCTGTCGCCGCCGAACTTCTCCGCCACCGCGTCGGCCAGCACCAGCGCGACCATCGCCTCGGCGACGATGCCGGCCGCGGGGACCGCGCACACGTCGGAGCGCTGGTGGTGCGCCTGCGTCGCTTCACCGGTGGTGACGTCGACGGTGGCCAGCGCGCGCGGCACGGTCGCGATCGGCTTCATCGCGGCCCGGACGCGCAGCAGCTCGCCGGTCGACAGGCCGCCCTCGGTGCCGCCGGAGCGGCCGGAGGAACGGCGGATGCCCTCGTCGGTGGAGACGATCTCGTCGTGCGCCTGGGAACCGGGCACCCGGGCCAGGTCGAAGCCGTCGCCGACCTCGACGCCCTTGATCGCCTGGATGCCCATCAGGGCACCGGCCAGCCGCGCGTCCAGCCGCCGGTCCCAGTGCACATGCGAGCCGAGGCCCACGGGGACGCCGTACGCCAGCACCTCGACGACGCCGCCGAGGGTGTCGCCGTCCTTGTGGGCCTGGTCGATCTCGGCGACCATCGCCGCGCTCGCCTGAGGGTCCAGGCAGCGCACCGGGTCGGCGTCCAGCCGCTCCACGTCCGAAGGCTCGGGCAGCACGCCGTACGGGGCCTTCGCGGCGGCCAGCTCGATCACGTGCGAGACGATCTCGATGCCGGCCGTCTCCTTGAGGTAGGAGCGGGCGACCGTGCCGAGCGCGACGCGGGCGGCGGTCTCCCGGGCGGAGGCGCGCTCCAGGACCGGGCGGGCCTCGTCGAAACCGTACTTCTGCATGCCGGCCAGGTCCGCGTGGCCGGGGCGGGGGCGGGTCAGCGGGGCGTTACGGGCCAGTTCGGCCAGCTCCGCGGGGTCGACCGGGTCGGCCGCCATGACCTTCTCCCACTTGGGCCACTCGGTGTTGCCCACCATGATCGCGACGGGCGAGCCCAGGGTGAGCCCGTGCCGGACGCCGCCGAGGAAGGTGACCTCGTCGCGCTCGAACTTCATGCGGGCACCGCGGCCATAGCCGAGCCGGCGACGGGCCAGGGCGTCCGCCACCATGTCCGTGGTGATCGGGACGCCGGCCGGGAGGCCCTCCAGCGTCGCCACGAGTGCGGGGCCGTGCGACTCCCCCGCCGTCAGCCAGCGCAACCTGCTCAACGATGCTCCTCATGTCCTGCTACTGCGCGAACAGTCTTCCCCTGATCCTCCCACGTCCGCCCCGGCGGGCCGCTCCCCGTCCAGGAAGCGGACCGGGCCCGCGGGGTCACCGCCCGGCGAGCGCCTTCTCCCCCGCCGCGCGCATCGCCGCCAGCGGGGCCGGGGACCGGCCGGTCATCTGCTCCACCTGGAGTACGGCCTGGTGGACGAGGAGGTCCAGGCCGCCCACGACCGCGCCGCCGCGGGCGTCCCACCGCGCGGCCAGGGCGGTCGGCCACGGCTCGTACAGCACGTCGAAGAGGGTGCCGGGCCGCTCGGGCACGGCGGCGGCCAGCGCGTCGGTGGTCCCGGCCGGGGTGGTGGCGACGACCAGCGGCGCCTCGAAGGCGGCGGCCGCCTCCGACCAGTCGGCGGTCCGGACGGTGACGCCCAGCCGCTCGCCCCAGCCGCGCATCTCCGCGGCCCGCGCCGCGCTGCGTACGTAGGCGGTCACCTCGCCCGTGCAGATCCGGGACAGGGCGGCGAGCGCGGAGGAGGCCGTGGCGCCCGCGCCGAGCACGGCCGCGCCTTCGACCTCGTGTACGCCGCGCTCGCGCAGCGCGGCCAGCATGCCGGGGATGTCGGTGTTGTCGCCGGTACGCCGCCCGTCCTCGGTGAAGACCACGGTGTTGACGGCCTCGACGGAGGCGGCGGTGTCGCTGACCGCGTCCAGCAGCGGGATCACCGCCCGCTTGAGCGGCATGGTCAGGGACAGGCCGGCCCAGCTGCCGTCCAGCTCCGCCAGAAAGCCGGGCAGCGTCCCCTCGTCGATCTCGTGGCGGCCGTACTCCCAGCCGGACAGGCCCAGTTCGGCGTAGGCGGCCCGGTGCAGGACCGGGGAGAGGGAATGGGCGATGGGCGACCCGAGGACCGCCGCCCGGCGGCGGACCTGGACTTCACTGGACATGGTGCTCCTCAGCTCGGACCCGCGAAACGATAGACGAACACCGCGCGGCGGCCGAGGCGCCCCCGGACCGGCCGCCGCCGTCGTGCGGCGGCCGGTCGACCGGGGCTACTGCTTGTGCTTGCGCTTGTTGAACTCCTGGACCAGCTTCTCGTGGTCCTTGAGGTTGGTCGTGAAGTCGGTCTTCTTCCCGTCGATGGAGATGAAGAACATCCACTTGTCGCTGTCGTCCGGGTCGATCGACGCCTTGAGCGCGTCCGCGCCCGGGTTGCCGATCGGCCCCGGCGGCAGGCCCTTGTAGAAGTAGGTGTTGTACGGGTCGTCGTAGTTGCGGATCTCGCGCGTCCCGATGTCGATCTTGCTCTGGTTCTTCAGGTAGTTGTACGTCGAGTCGAATTCGAGCTTCTGGTTCGTGACCGTGTTGCTCGGCGCGAGCCGGTTGTAGACGACCGCGGCCATCTTGCGGAAGTCGTCGTGGGTGATGCCCTCGGCCTGGGTGAGGCTGGCGACCGTGACGAGGTCCAGCGGCGACTTCAGGCCGAGCTTCTTCGCGTTCTCCTCCAGGTCGTACTTGGCGTACTCCCGGTTGGCCCGCGCCACCATCTCCTTGAGGACGTCCGCCGGCTTGGCCTTGCCGCTGACGCTGTAGGTGGAGGGGTAGAGGAACCCTTCCAGCGGGTCCTTGATCTTCGGGTTGCCGTTCGCCCAGGAGGGCAGGCCCAGGTTCTTGGCCTCGGAGAGCGCGACCTCCTTGGTCGCACCGGGCTTGAGGTGCAGCTTCTTGTCGATCAGGTCGTAGACGGCGCCGTTGCGCAGGCCCTCGCGGACGGTGAGGCCGTTGCGGCTCTTGGGGTCCAGCATGAGCGTGACCGCGGACTCCGCCGACATCTGCTTGCGCAGCGAGTAGGCACCGGCCTGGAGCCGCTTGCCCCGGTCGTTCTCGCTCGCCGCCTCGGTGAAGGCGTCGGCGCTCTTGACGACGCCCTCGCGCTTGAGGATCAGGCCCATCTCCATGATCGAGGTGTCCGGCGGGATCTGGACCTGGACCTCCCCGCTGCCCTCGCCCTCGAAGTCGGGAGCCGGGCCGAAGTGGCTCATCCAGAAGTCGTAGCCGAAGTAGGCGACCGCGCCGCCGCCCAGGACGAAGACGCCGGCGACGATCAGGCAGGCCGCGCGGCTGCGCTGTTTGCTCTTCTTGCCGCGGCGCTCCCGGCCGGCCCGGCGCTCCTCGCGCGGGTCCGTGCCGGCGTCGTCGTAGCCCTCGTCGCCGTCCCGGTCGTCCTGGACGTCCTTGAAGAAGGCGTGCGCCGGGTCCCGGACCTGCTCGTCCTGATCGGGTCCGGGGCCGGCCCGGAAGTCGTCGCCGGGCGGGGAGGGGTGCGGCGGCTGGCGCAGCTGCTCCGGGCGCACCGCCTCGAACTGCGCGGTCTGGGCGACCTGCTCCCCCTGCTCGCCCTGGCCCGGCTGTCCGTGCTGCCCGGCCTGCTGCTGCCGCAGGTGCTGCGGCTGCGGCGGCGGGTACGCGTCCTGGGTCCCGTAGTAGTCGGGGCTCTGGCCGCTGTACGGATCGACCGGTGGCTGCTGGCCGTACGGGTCGTACGGGGCGCCGCCCTGCGAGGGGTCCCAGCCGCCGTTGTACTGCTGCTGGGCCTGGTAGGGGCCGGACAGCTCATCCCACTGGGGCTGCTGGCCCTGGGGGTGCGGCCCCTGAGGCTGCTGAGCGTAGCCGTGCTGCCGGCCGCCCTGCGGCTGCCCTCCGTAGGCGGCCTGCTGCTGGTGCGGGCCGCCGTACTGCTCTCCGTAGGGACCTTGCTGAGGTGGTTGCGGCTGACCTCCGTAACGACCCTGATCTCCGTAGAGAGGGTCGTCGGGATGCCACGGTTCGGAGCCGTAGCCCCGGCCATACTCAGTCATCGATCCCCTAGAGCCGCGAGGCGGTGCGCTCCTGGTGGCAGCGCCTGCGGTACCGACCGCCTCTTTCTGCACGTGCGGTTGTTCGATCCGCCGCGACGTCGCGCGGAACGTTACCGTACCGCGATCAGATGACCACTTCGACGCTCTCGCCGGGTGGGTGACCAGACACCCGTTCGGTCTCCAGTGCACTCTGGAGAATGACCACCGCAGCGGCCTGATCCACCACGGAGCGGCCCTTCTTGCTGCGGACCCCGGAGGCCCGCAGGCCCTGCGTGGCTGTGACGGTTGTCATGCGTTCATCGACCAGGCGTACCGCCACCGGAGCGATCCCGCGCGCCATCTCCTGCGCGAAGGCCCGCACCTTGGCCGCGGCCGGCCCCTCTCCCCCGTTCAGGGAGCGGGGCAGGCCGACGACGACCTCGATGGGCTCGTACTCCTCGACGATCGCCCTGAGCCGCCGGTGCGCCGCCGGGACGTCCCGCCCCGGCACCGTCTCCACGGGGGTCGCGAGGACCCCGTCGGGGTCGCACGAGGCGACCCCGATCCGGGCGTCCCCGACGTCGATCGCGAGGCGCCGGCCGCGTCGCATCTCCGCCACGCTCAGGCCGCCTCGGCCACGAGGCGCTCGACGGCCTCGATCGCCTCGGGCACCGCGGCGGCGTTCTGGCCGCCGCCCTGGGCCACGTCCGGCTTGCCGCCACCGCCGCCGCCGAGCGTCTTGGCGGCGGTACGGACCAGGTCACCGGCCTTGATACCGCGCTCGCGGGCGGCCTCGTTGGTGGCGATGACGGTGACCGGACGCCCGCCCGTCACGGTGAACAGGGCGACCACGGCCGGGCGGTCGCCCGGGATGCGGCCGCGCACGTCCAGGACCAGCTTGCGCAGGTCGTCGGCGGAGGTGCCGTCGGCGACCTGGCCGGCGGCCAGCGCGACGCCCCGTACGTCCTTGGCCTCCTGCGCCAGCCCGGCGGCGGCCTGGAGGACCTTCTCGGCGCGGTAGCGCTCGATCTCCTTCTCGGCCTCCTTGAGCTTGGCCAGCACGCCGGAGATCTTCTCGGGCAGCTCCTCGGGGCGGCCCTTGACCAGCTCGGTCAGCTGCGAGACGACGGTGTGCTCACGGGCGAGGAAGTGGTACGCGTCCACGCCGACCAGGGCCTCCACCCGGCGCACACCGGAGCCGATGGAGGACTCACCGAGCAGCTTGACCAGGCCGAGCTGGGCGGTGTTGGCCACGTGGGTGCCACCGCACAGCTCCTTGGAGAAGTCGCCGATGGTCACCACGCGCACCCGGTCGCCGTACTTCTCGCCGAACTCGGCGATGGCGCCCTGCTTCTTGGCCTCGTCCATGCTCATGACCTCGGCCTGGACGTCCAGTTCCCGGGAGAGCACCTCGTTGATGCGCTGCTCGACGTCGGTCAGGACCGTACCGGGCACGGCGGTCGGCGAGCCGAAGTCGAAGCGGAAGCGGCCCGGGGAGTTCTCCGAACCGGCCTGGGCGGCCGTGGGGCCGAGCGCGTCGCGCAGCGCCTGGTGGGTGAGGTGGGTGGCGCTGTGGGCGCGGGCGATGGCCCGGCGGCGCTTGACGTCGATGCTGGCGTACGCGGGCGAGCCGACCACGACCTCGCCGACCTGCACGACGCCCTTGTGGACCGTGACGCCGGGGACCGGCTGCTGCACGTCGCGCACCTCGACGACGGCGCCCGACTCCAGCCTGATGCGGCCGGTGTCGGCGAGCTGGCCGCCGCCCTCGGCGTAGAAGGGGGTGCGGTCCAGGACGACCTCGACCTCGTCGCCCTCCTGGGCCGCGGGGGCGGCCACGCCGTTGGCCAGCAGGCCCACGACGGACGACTCGCCCTCGGTGTGGCGGTAGCCGGTGAAGACGGTGGCGCCGGCGCGGTCGGCCACCTCGCGGTAGGCGGACAGGTCGGCGTGGCCGTGCTTCTTGGCCTGGGCGTCGGCCTTGGCGCGCTCCCGCTGCTCCTTCATCAGCCGGCGGAAGCCGTTCTCGTCCACCGAAAGGCCCTGCTCGGCGGCCATTTCGAGGGTGAGGTCGATGGGGAAGCCCCAGGTGTCGTGGAGCAGGAACGCCTTGTCGCCGGGGAGCACCGTGCCGCCGGCGGCCTTGGTCTCGGTGACGGCGGTGTCGAGGATGTTGGTGCCGGCCTTGAGCGTCTTGAGGAAGGCGGCCTCCTCGGCGAGCGCGACCGTCTCGATGCGCTTGCGGTCCTCCAGCAGCTCCGGGTACTGCTGGCCCATCGTCTTGATCACGACGTCCAGCAGGTCGGCGACGACCGGGCCGGTGGCGCCGAGCAGGCGCATGTTGCGGATGGCGCGGCGCATGATGCGGCGGAGCACATAGCCGCGGCCCTCGTTGCCGGGGGTGACGCCGTCGCCGATGAGCATCGTGGACGTGCGCATGTGGTCGGCGACCACGCGCAGCGACACGTCGGTGTCCGCGGCGGCGCCGTAGCGCACCCCGGTCAGGTCGCCGGCCTTGTCGATCACGACGCGCAGCGTGTCGGTCTCGTACATGTTGCGGACGCCCTGGAGGATCATCGCCAGGCGTTCCAGGCCGAGGCCGGTGTCGATGTTCCGGCTCGGCAGGTCGCCGAGGATCTCGAAGTCCTCCTTCGAGGTGCCCGCGCCGCGCTCGTACTGCATGAAGACCAGGTTCCAGATCTCCACGTACCGCTCGTCGTTGACGGCCGGGCCGCCCTCGACGCCGAACTCCGGGCCGCGGTCGTAGTTGATCTCGGAGCACGGGCCGCACGGGCCCGGGACGCCCATCGACCAGTAGTTCTCCTTCTTGCCCAGGCGCTGGATGCGCTCCTTGGGCACCCCGACGACCTCGTGCCAGATGCGCTCGGCCTCGTCGTCGTCCAGGTAGACGGTGATCCAGAGCTTCTCCGGGTCCAGGCCGTAGCCGCCGTCTTCCTGGGAGCCGGTCAGCAGCTCCCAGGCGTAGGTGATGGCGCCTTCCTTGAAGTAGTCGCCGAAGGAGAAGTTGCCGCACATCTGGAAGAACGTGCCGTGCCGGGTGGTCTTGCCGACCTCTTCGATGTCCGGCGTGCGCACGCACTTCTGGACGCTGGTGGCGCGCGGCCACGGCGGCTTGACCTCGCCGAGGAAGTACGGCTTGAAGGGCACCATGCCCGCGGGGACCAGCAGCAGCGTCGGGTCGTCCGCGATGAGCGACGCCGACGGCACGACGGTGTGCCCGCGCTCCTCGAAGAAGCGCAGCCAGCGGCGGCGGATTTCAGCCGACTCCATCAGTGGTCCTCATTTCCGGTCGGTCCGGTCGGTCCGGGTGTTCTCGTTCGGTGCTGCGTGATCTGGTACTGCGGCGTTTCGAGCGCGGCGCGGGAGCGCGCGGGGGGCAGCTCGCGCGCGTCGCCCCGGTCCGTCAGGCCCAGCGCTTCGTGGAGCTGGTCCTCACGGTCCGCCATTCCGGCGCGTACGTCCACTGCAAATTGGCGCAGCCGGTGTCCGGCCTCGACGGCCTTGTCGGCGGCCTGCGCCGCGAGGCTGTCGGGCTGGAGCTTGCGCAGCTTGCGGTTGACCTTGGTGGTGGCCCAGACCCCGGCGGCGGCGCCGGTGGTGAACCAGAATGCGCGGCGGAACATCGCGGCGATCAGTCCTTGGAGCGACGGTTGCGGCGCCCGCCACGGCGGGCGGCGGGCAGGGTACGGCCGACGACGGTGCGCTTCGGCTCGGGCGGTGCGCCCTTCCTGCCGATCGCGCGGCGCACGCCGTAGCCGAACGCCGCGACCTTGACCAGCGGTCCGCCGAACGCGGAGGAGACGGTCGAGGAGAGCGCGGAGGCGTTGGCGGTGACCTCCTGGACGTCGGAGGCGATGGCGTCGACCCGGGCGAGCTGGGTGTGCGCGGAGCGGACGGTCGCGGACGCGTCGGCCAGCAGCGGTACGGCCTGCTCGGACACCTCGGCGACCATTCTGGTCGTCGCCTTGAGTGTCTGTGCGAGCCTCACCAGCACGAGGGCGAGGAAGGACACGAGGATCGCCCAGAAGACGGCCACGAGGATCCCGGCCACCTCTCCACCGGACACGTTGGCACCACTCTCC
This sequence comes from Streptomyces sp. NPDC018019, assembly GCF_044327805.1. Classification (NCBI taxonomy): domain Bacteria; kingdom Bacillati; phylum Actinomycetota; class Actinomycetes; order Kitasatosporales; family Streptomycetaceae; genus Streptomyces; species Streptomyces sp. NPDC018019. Next base: position 77,444 of record NZ_JBIRGD010000018.1, read on the forward strand.
GACTGATTTGGTCTGGTCCCGTCCTGCTCGAACGGCAGATCCCGAGCCTATCGCGCCGTGGGCGCCCGCCCGCACCGCACTGCCCGTGCGGCGCGGGGCCCACCGCCGGGCGATTGTACGGTCCGCACACCTGCGAGTACGCTCCGTGTCCCATGCGACGCCCCCTGCCCCGCTTTTCCTCCCCGCGCCTGCGGGTGCCCGGCAATCTGCCCGCGGAGCTGACCCGGTTCGTCGGCCGTGCCGGTGAACTCGCCGCGCTGGCCGGTCATCTGGAGGCCGCCCGGCTGGTGACGCTCACCGGGGTCGGCGGTGTCGGGAAGACCCGGCTCGCCCTCCAGGCCGCCACGATGTTGCAGGATCGCTTCTGCGACGGCGTGTGGCTGGTCGAACTGGCCCCGTTGCACCACGGCCACCTGCTGGACCACGCAGCCGCCGAAGCACTGGGCCTCGCCGACCACACGGGACGGCCGCCCCGCGCCGCGCTGCGCGACCACCTAGCCGGCCGCGAGCTGCTGCTCGTCCTGGACGGGTACGAGCACCTGGTCGACGACTGCGCCGACCTCGCCGCCGACCTGCTGCGGCGCGCGCCCGGCCTGCGCGTCCTGGCGGCGGGCCGCCGCCCGCTCGGCCTGCCCGGCGAGCAGAACCTGCCGCTGCCGCCGATGGACGGCCCGGACGCGGCGACCCTGTTCCACGACCGCGCGACGGCCGTGGTGCCCGGCTTCACGACGGACGCGTCGGGCGGGGCCGCCGTCACCGAGCTGTGCCGCCGGCTGGACGGCATTCCGCTCGCGCTGGAGCTGGCGGCGGGGCGGCTGCGGGCCCTGTCGGTCGAACAGCTGCTGCACCGGCTCGACGACCGCTTCCGGCTGCTGACCGGCGGCTACCGCGGCGGCCCCGCGAGCCCCTCGGCCCCGCTCCCCCAAGGGGGCCTCCCGTCCCGCCACCAGACGCTGCGGACGGCCATCGGCTGGAGCCACGAGCTGTGCACGCCCGCCGAGCGCCTGCTGTGGGCCCGGCTGTCGGTCTTCGCCGGGCAGTTCGACCTGGACGCCGCCGAGTACGTCTGCTCGGGCCCGGACCTGCCGGCGGACGAACTGGTCGACGTACTCGGCGAGTTGGTGGCCCAGTCGGTGGTCGTCCGGGAGGAGACCCCGGCGGGCCTGCGGCACCGGATGCTGGACACCGTCCGGGAGTACGGGGCCGGCTGGCTGGCCGCGACGGGCGACCTGGAGCGGCTGCGCCGACGGCACCGCGACTGGTACGTGGGCCTGGCCACCTGGTGCGAGCTGGACTGGTTCAGCCCGCGGCAGGCCGAGGTGGCCGCCCGCATCGAGTGCGAACTGCCGAATCTGCGAGTCGCCCTGGAATACAGCCTGGACAGTTCAGGAGACGCTCACCTGGGCCAGTACCTGGCGGGCACGCTCTGGTTCTACTGGGCCGGCTGCGGCCGGCTCTCCGAGGGGCGGCACTGGCTCGACCGCTCCCTGGAACTGGAGGGCGACCACGACGACGCCCGGCTGAAGGCGCTGTGGGTGGCCGGGTACGTGGCGGTGCTCCAGGGCGACACGGTCGGCGCGATGAGCGCTCTCCAGGAGTGCCAGGAGGGCGCGGAGCGCACCGGCAACGCCACCGCCGCCGCGTACGCCCTGCACCGCACCGGCTGCCTGGCGCTGGTCCGCGACGACATGCCGCGCGCCGAGCGGCTGCTGCGCGACGCGCTCGGCCGCTACCGGGAGATCGGCGAACTGAACAGCAACGTCCTGATGGGGCAGGTCGAACTGGCGATGGCGGTGGCCTTCCAGGGCGACCTGGCGCAGGCGGTACGGCTGTGCGAGGACGTACAGCAGGTCTGCGACGACCACGGGGAGCGATGGACCCTGGCGTACGCGCTGTTCGTGCTGGCCTACGCGGCCTGGAGCCGGGGAGAGATGCCACGGGCCCGTGCCCTGCTGACGGAGTGCCTGGCCATCGACCACGCCTTCCACGATCTGCTGGGCGCGGTCCTGGCCATCGAGCTGCTGGCGCTGGTCACACTCGGCGAGGGGGACGCGGCCGAGGCGGCGCGGTTGCAGGGCACCGCCGGGCGGATCTGGCCCTCGGTGGGGCTGCCGCTGTTCGGCTCGCGCTACTTCAACCAGCCGCACCAGCTGTGCGAGGAGCAGGCGCGGGAACTGCTGGGGACCGAGCGGTACGAGCACTGCCTGCGGGCCGGTGCCGGGCTGGACCTGGACGCGGCGGTCGCCCGGATCCTCGGCGACGGCACGGCGCCCCGTACAGGCGGTGCCGTACCGGGAGCGCGCGCCGCGGCCCCGGAACCGCCCCCGGAAACGCACGAACCCGCCGCCTCCCCCACCGGGAACGGCGGGGAGACGGCGGGCTGAGCACGCGGCGGGCCGCGCGCGCGGGGCGCGCAGCCGTGCGGTGACTACGCCAGGATCAACGGGCGTAGTACTCGACGACGAGCTGCTCGTCGCAGATCACCGGGATCTCCTTGCGCTGCGGGTCACGGTCCAGGCGGAACGCCAGGGCCTTGAGGTTGACCTGCAGGTAGCGGGGGGTCTCGCCCTCGGGGGCGTAGCCACCCTCACGCGCGACCTGGAAGGGATGCTTCTCGCGGCTGCGCTCGCGGACCATCACGACGTCGTCGGGACGGACGCGGAAGGACGGCTTGTCGACCTTGCGGTCGTTCACCGAGATGTGGCCGTGGACGACCATCTGACGGGCCTGGTAGATCGTCCGGGCGATGCCCGAACGCAGGACGAGCGCGTCCAGACGGCGCTCAAGCTCGATGATCAGGGCTTCGCCTGTCTTGCCTTCGACCTTCCGAGCGCGGTCGTAGGCGCGCACCATCTGGCGCTCGCTGATGTCGTACTGAGCGCGCAGACGCTGCTTCTCCAGCAGACGGACCTTGTAGTCACTGTTCTGCTTGCGGCCACGGCCGTGCTCGCCGGGCGGGTAAGGACGGGCCTCGAAGTACTTGACGGCCTTCGGCGTCAGAGCGATGCCGAGCGCGCGCGACTTCTTGACCTTGGGACGCGACTGGTTCACGTGGAACGGACCTCCGTGTAGGTTAGGTTAGGCTTACCTTACTGCGAGGAGAACGCATGTTTCGACCTGGGATCCCCCTGCCCGGTGCAGGTCAGAGCACCGGGATGGGTCAGCCGCGTCCCGTGGAAGACGCCCAGCAGCCAGCCGCCGCCGAGCGCGTACGAACCCTCGTCGAGTCCAATGGTATGGCCTCGCTGAGCATCCCCGGAATCGAGGACCCCGACGACGCCGGACTCTCCGCACCAGTATGCCGTACGGTCACCGCTGCCGGCGACGTGCTCCTGCTGGTTCCCGGGGACTCCGCGGCCGCCAGAGCCGCCGCACACGCCCAGGACGACGACCTCACCGCGGTGATGGAGATCACCGATGTGGCACCCGTCTCGATGCCCCACCGCATCCGCGGCCGGGCCTGGGTCGCGGGCTGGCTCACCCCCGTACGCAACGGGGAACGCGCCCGCGCCGCCATGCTGCTCGCCGAGCGGCACCCGGTCGGCGAGCTGCTCGGCATCGGCGAGGCGCTGCAGCCGGACCCGCCGCCGGGCATGTTCGGACGGCCCGCCTGGATGATGCTGCGCCTGGAGGTCGGCGAGGCGGCCGTGGACGATCTGTGGGGCGCGCAGGCCGTGCAGCCGGAGGAGTTCGCCGCGGCCGAGCCGGACCCGCTGGCGGCCCACGAGGCGGAGCTGCTCCAGCACCTGCACTCGGCCCACAGCGATCAGGTACGCGGTCTGTGCAGCCTGCTCGGGGACCGCGCGCAGCGCGTCTGCGGCTTCCGCGACCGGGCCGTGCCGGTGGCCCTGGACCGCTTCGGCCTGCGGGTGCGCTTCACCGACGCCGAGCACCGCTGCTTCGACGCCCGCTTCGACTTCCCGGACCCCGTCCGCGACGTCGCCGAACTCCGCCGGGCCATGCACACGCTGTTCGACGCGGCGGCGTCGGGATGAACCGCGTGGCCGTCGCCCCCGGACGGGCCGGATCGAGCCCGCCCGGGGGCACCTCCCGGCGGTAGCCGGGGGAAGCGGAGGACGGCCCTCGGCCGGGAGCAACGCGCACCCGGCGACGAAGCCGACCGCCGCTATCCCGGCTCCTCGCCGCGCAGGCGGTCCCGCACGCGCTCCGTCACGTCCGCGTACCGCGCCTCCGCGCCGTACCGCGTCGGCTCGTAATACCGCTTCCCGTGCACCGCGTCCGGTGCGTACTGCTGGGCCGCGATGCCGCCCGGCAGGTCGTGCGGGTACTGGTAGCCCTTGCCGTGGCCCAGCTTCTCGGCGCCCTTGTAGTGGCTGTCGCGCAGGTGCGGCGGCACCGGGCCCGCCAGCCCGGCCCGTACGTCCGCGAGCGCCGCGTCGATCGCCAGGTAGGCCGCGTTGGACTTGGGGGCCAGGGCCAGCGCGATCGTGGCCTGGCTGAGGGTGATCCGGGCCTCCGGGAAGCCGATCATCGCGACGGCCTGGGCCGCGGCCACCGCGGTCTGCAGGGCGGACGGGTCGGCCAGCCCGATGTCCTCGCTCGCCGAAATCATCAGCCGCCGGGCGATGAACCGCGGGTCCTCCCCCGCCTCGATCATCCGGGCCAGGTAGTGCAGCGCCGCGTCCACGTCCGAGCCGCGGATGGACTTGATCAGGGCGCTGGCGACGTCGTAGTGCTGGTCACCGGCCCGGTCGTACTTCACGGCCGCCCGGTTGACGGACTCCTCCAGCGTCTGGAGGGTGATCTCCTTCTCCCCCTTGGAGATCGCGGACCCGGCCCCGGCCTCCAGGGCCGTCAGCGCGCGGCGGGCGTCGCCGCCGGCGATGCGCAGCAGGTGCGCCTCGGTGTCCTCGGGCAGCGTGACCGCGCCCGCCAGCCCCCGCGCGTCGGTCAGCGCGCGCCGCAGCAGGCCGCGCAGGTCGTCGTCGGTGAGCGGTTCCAGCGTCAGCAGGAGCGAGCGGGAGAGCAGCGGCGAGATCACCGAGAAGTACGGGTTCTCGGTCGTCGCGGCGATCAGCGTCACCCAGCGGTTCTCGACGGCGGGCAGCAGGGAGTCCTGCTGGGCCTTGCTGAAGCGGTGGATCTCGTCGAGGAAGAGGACGGTCTCCTTGCCGTAGCCGCCGGAGGCGCGGCGGGCGCCGTCGATGACGGAGCGCACCTCCTTGACGCCGGCCGTGATCGCCGACAGCTCCACGAAGCGCTTGTTCGTCGCCTGGCTGACCACGTACGCGAGCGTCGTCTTGCCGATGCCGGGCGGCCCCCACAGGAAGACGGAGGACGGTCCGGCGGGCCCGCCGTCGCCCTCGCCGACCAGGCGGCGCAGCGGCGAGCCCGGCTTGAGCAGGTGCTGCTGGCCGACGACCTCGTCGAGGGTGCGCGGACGCATCCGTACGGCGAGGGGCGACCCCGTGGGGTCTTTCTCCTGGCGGTCTTCGGCAGCGGCGGTGAACAGGTCGGGCTCCACGCTTCAGAGCCTAGGCCACCCCACTGACAACGCCGTCGGGGGCCGGTCGGCGTCGGCGCCGGCCGGCCCCCCGCGGGGTCGCCCGCCTCAGATCAGGGAGCTCCAGTAGGACCACCACTTGGTGAGGATGAGCAGCGCGATCACGCCGTACCAGAGCACCGGCACGACCCAGTGGAACTCCAGCACCACCTTGCGCAGGCCCGCCGGCGCCGGGATGATCCCGTGCTTGAGGTTGTGCACGGTGGTGTACCAGAACATCAGGATCGTGACGCACCAGGTGAGCGTGCACCACAGGCACAGCGAGTTGATGACGTACAGCGACTGCGACATCAGCCACATGCAGAACACGGCGCCCGCGAGCGTGCCGATGTTCAGGCCGATCCAGTACCAGGCGCGGTAGCGGGCCCCGGCGAGCAGGCCGACGCCGATCCCGATGACCACGCCGAACGCGATCAGGCCGGCGACCGGGTTGGGGAAGCCGAAGACCTCGGCCTGCGGGCTCTGCATGACGCTGCCGCAGGAGACGATCGGGCTGAGGCTGCAGGCCGGCTTGAAGTTCGGGTCCTTCAGCAGCTCGATCTTGTCCATGGTGATCACCCAGGACGCGAGCAGCCCCAGGGCGCTGGTGATCACCAGCAGCCAGGCCAGGCCGCGTCCCGAGCCGGCCGTGCCGCCGCCCCGGCCGGGGTGGTCGTCGCCGGTGGACACGTCGTCAAGCGCTGTCGTGGTCATATCGCCGTTCCGTCGGTGCCGTGGGGAGTGAGCGGAGAGCGCGTGCCAACTGGCGCGCGCCGGGCCCTCATTCTGCCCCAACCGGACACGGGACCACTGTTCGATGCGCATAAAGGCCCCCTTCCGAGCCACCGCGCGGCGAGCGCGGTGGACGGCCGGAAGGGGGCCTCCTACCCGACGGCGGGCGCCCCGTACAGAGGCGGACGGGATCAGCCGAGCCGGCGGCGGACCTCTTCGACGACCGCGTCCAGCGCGACCGGCGTCTGCTCGCCGCTCTCCAGGTCCTTGAGCTGGACGACGCCTTCGGCCAGATCACGCTCACCCGCGACGACCGCGAAGCGGGCGCCCGAGCGGTTCGCCGACTTCATGGCGTTCTTCAGGCCCTTGCCGCCGTACGCGAAGTCGGTGGCGACCCCGGCCCGGCGCAGCTCGGTGACCGTGCCGAACAGCGTCCGCCGGGCCTCCTCGCCGAGCGGCACCGCGAACACGGCCGTGGTCGCGGGCAGCGCCGGCTCGACACCCTCGGCCTCCAGCGCGAGGACCGTGCGGTCCACGCCGAGCGCCCAGCCCACCGAGGGCAGCGCGGGGCCGCCGATCATCTCGGACAGGCCGTCGTAGCGCCCGCCGCCGCCGACCGCGGACTGCGAGCCGAGACCGTCGTGGACGAACTCGAAGGTCGTACGGGTGTAGTAGTCCAGCCCGCGGACCAGCTTCGGGTCGTCCTCGTAGGCGACGCCCGCCGCGGTCAGCAGCTCGCGCACCTGCTCGTGGTACGCCTTGCACGCCTCGCACAGGTGGTCGCGCAGCAGCGGCGCGCCCACGAGCTGCTTCTGCACGTCCGCGCGCTTGTCGTCGAGCACCCGCAGCGGGTTGATCTCGGCGCGGCGGCGGGTGTCCTCGTCCAGGTCGAGCCCGTAGAGGAACTCCTGGAGGGCCGCCCGGTAGACGGGACGGCACTCCTTGTCGCCGAGCGAGTTGAGCAGGATACGGAAGTTCTTCAGGCCCAGCGACCGGTAGGCGTCGTCGGCCAGGATGATCAGCTCGGCGTCCAGCGCCGGGTCCTCGGCGCCGATGGCCTCGGCGCCCACCTGGGAGAAGTGGCGGTAGCGGCCCTTCTGCGGGCGCTCGTAGCGGTAGTACGAACCGGAGTACCAGAGCTTGACGGGGAGGTTGCCCGCCTTGTGGAGGTTGGCCTCCAGGGCGGCGCGCAGTACGGAGGCGGTGCCCTCGGGGCGCAGCGCCAGTTGGTCGCCGCCCTTGGTCTCGAAGGCGTACATCTCCTTGGTCACGATGTCGGTGGACTCACCGACACCGCGCGCGAACAGCTCGACGTTCTCGAAGCCGGGCGTCTCGATGTACCCGTACCCCGACCGCTTGAGCGGCCCGGAGATGGCCTCGCGCACCGCGAGGAAGACCGCGGACTGCGGCGGGATCAGGTCGTAGGTGCCCTTGGGGGCCTTGAAGGTGCTCACGGAAGTTCTCGTCACATTCCTCGTCGCGGAGCCGGGCTGTGCGGTGCGCCGTCTCCGAGGCCGGCGGCCACCTCCCGCAGGAACGGGTTGGTGGCGCGCTCGCGGCCGATGGTGGTCTGGGGGCCGTGGCCGGACAGTACGACGGTCTCGTCCTGGAGCGGCAGGCACACGCGCTCCAGCGACCGCAGTATCTCGGCGTGGTCGCCGCCCGGCAGGTCGGTACGTCCGATGGAGCCGGCGAACAGCAGGTCGCCCGAGAAGAAGACCGGCGGGATGTCGGCCTGCTCGGGCATCCGGAAGGTCACCGACCCCTTGGTATGGCCCGGGGCGTGCGCGACGGAGAACTCCAGCCCGGCCAGCTCCAGCTTCGTGCCGTCGCCGAGCTCCTTGACGTCGTCCGGCTCGCCCACGGTCAGCTCGCCCATGAGCTGCTGCCCGATGGAGCGGCCGAGGGCCTTCTCCGGGTCGCTCATCATGTAGCGGTCCTCGGGGTGGATCCACGCGGGCACGTCGTGCGCGCCGCACACCGGGACGACCGAGGCGACGTGGTCGATGTGGCCGTGGGTGAGGACGACGGCGACGGGCTTGAGCCGATGCTTCTCCAGTGCTTCCTCGACGCCCGGTGCGGCCTGGTGGCCCGGGTCGATGATCACGCACTCCTCACCCGCGGCCGGGGCGACCAGATAACAGTTGGTCCCCCAGGCCCCGGCGGGGAACCCGGCAATGAGCACGTTCGTCCTCAACATTCGACAGCGGCGGACGGATCACCGGCGGCGATCCGGAAGATTTCGGCTGTTGGAGAGCCTACCGGCGGGACTCCCACCCGGGCGAACCCGTATACGGTACGGCCCACGGCAGACCTCAGCGCACACCTAGGAGACGACCGGTGGTCAGCAGCGATCAACGGCGGCGGCAGCTCGCCCGCGAGAAGTACGAGCGCCAGCAGCAGCGGCGGGAAGCGGCCCGGCGCAAGGCCAAGCGCCGCAACGTGATCGTCGCGTCGGCCGTGGCGGTCGCGCTGGCCGCGGGCGCGGCCGCGTACGCCTCGGTCGGGCTGGCGAGCGGCGGCGACGGCACCACGACGGACGCCGCGGCGCCGAGCCCGAGCAAGCCCGCCGACCCGTGCGGCAAGCCGGCCCCGGGCGCGCCGTCCAAGGAGCGCTGGAAGAAGGAGCCGGCGATGACCGTGGACACCTCCGCGTCGTACGCGATGAAGCTGGAGACGACCTGCGGCGACATCGGGATCAAGCTGGACGCCGCGAAGGCGCCGCACACCGTCAACTCGTTCAGCTTCCTGGCGGGCGAGAAGTTCTTCGACCACAGCAAGTGCCACCGGCTCGTCGACCAGGGCATCTACGTCCTCCAGTGCGGCGACCCGACCGGCACCGGCGCGGGCACGCCCGGCTACACGATCCCGGACGAGAACCTGAAGGACCCCCGGCTCAAGGGCGACGTCTACCCGGCGGGCACGGTCGCGATGGCCAACCGCTACGACGGCAAGAGCGACAAGACCCGCAACAGTGGCGGCAGCCAGTTCTTCCTCGTCTACCAGGACAGCAAGCTGCCCCCGAACTACACGCCGTTCGGCACCGTCACCGAGGGCATGGACGTCCTGAAGAAGATCGCCGGGGCGGGTTCGACGCCCGATCCGTCGACGGGCAACACCGCGCCGAACGCGACGGTGGTGATCAACCGGGCGACGGTCACGAAATCCTGAGCCGGCGCGCCCCCGGGCGCGCCGGAGCCGCCGTCGCGGTGTGCGAACCGCGAAATTTCGGTCGCGCTGGATGCGGACAGCCGGCCCGCCGGTCGCCTAGATTGGCGTTGTGTAGGGTGCCTGCTCCGACGGCTGCCACCCGCACCCGCAAGACACCCGTCGGACCGGCCGGGGCGCTGCCCCGCCGGACAGAAACTGTGGACGATGCCGGGGGGCGACGCGCTCTCGTCGGCATCATGTGGAGGAGGCGCTGTGAGCAGCGACCCATGGGGCCGCGTCGACGAGACGGGGACCGTGTACGTGCGTACCGCCGACGGCGAGAAGGTCGTCGGATCGTGGCAGGCGGGATCCCCCGAAGAGGCCCTCGCCTACTTCGAGCGCAAGTATGAGGGCCTGGTCGTCGAGATCGGCCTCCTCGAACGACGGGTCCGGACCACCGACCTGTCCGCCAAGGACGCAATGGCCGCCATCGACCATCTGCGGCAGCAGGTCGACGAGCACCACGCGGTGGGCGACCTGGACGCGCTGCGCAAGCGGCTGGACCAGCTCGTCACCGATGTCGAGGCGCGCCGCGAGGAGCGCAAGGCCCAGAAGGCGCGGCAGAGCGACGAGGCCCGGCAGGCCAAGGAGAAGCTGGTCGCCGAGGCCGAGGAACTGGCGGCCAGCGAGCAGTGGCGGGCGGCCGGTGAGCGGCTGCGGGCCCTGGTGGACACCTGGAAGGGCCTGCCGCGCCTGGACCGCAAGACCGACGACGAGCTGTGGCACCGCTTCTCGCACGCCCGCTCGGCGTTCTCCAAGCGGCGCAAGGCGCACTTCGCCTCGCTGGACGCCCAGCGCGAGGAGGCCCGCAAGACCAAGGAGCGGCTGGTCGCCGAGGCCGAGGCGCTGTCCGGCTCGACGGACTGGGGGCCGACCGCGGCCCGCTACCGGGAGCTGATGGCGGACTGGAAGGCGGCCGGCCGCGCCCAGCGCGAGCACGAGGACGACCTGTGGAACCGCTTCCGCGGCGCCCAGGACATCTTCTTCCAGGCGCGCAGCGAGGTGTTCGCGGAGCGCGACGCCGAGCAGCGGGAGAACCTGACGCGCAAGGAGGAGCTGGTCGCCGAGGCCGAGAAGCTGCTCCCCGTCTCGGACCTGAAGGCGGCGCGGGCCGCGTTCCGTTCGATCAACGAGCGGTGGGAGGCCATCGGGCACGTGCCGCGGGACGCCCGCCCGAAGATCGAGGGCCGGATGCACGCGGTCGAGCGCGCCATCCAGGAGTCCGAGGAAGCCGAGTGGCGGCGGACGAACCCGGAGGCGCGGGCGCGGGCGGCGGGCCTGACCGGGCAGCTCCAGGACGCGGTCGACAAGCTGCAGAAGCAGATCGACGCGGCGCGCGCGGCGGGCAACGACGCCAAGGCGGACAAGCTCGGGCGCGAGCTGGAGGGCCGGCAGGCGCTGCTGGACCAGGCGCTCAAGGGCCTTGAGGAGTTCGGCGGCTGAGAGTCGTACGCGAGGGCCCCGGTACGGATTGCCGTACCGGGGCCCTCGTACGTGGTCGCTACGGCCTGCGTGCCGAGGTCACCCGGTATACGTCGTACACGCCCTCCACGCTCCGTACGGCCTTCAGGACGTGCCCCAGGTGCTTGGGGTCGCCCATCTCGAAGGTGAAGCGGGAGGTGGCCACCCGGTCGCGGGACGTCTGGACGGCCGCGGACAGGATGTTGACGTGCTGGTCCGAGAGGATGCGGGTGACGTCCGACAGCAGCCGGGACCGGTCCAGCGCCTCGACCTGGATGGCGACCAGGAAGACCGAGGACTGGGTGGGCGCCCACTCGACATCGAGGATGCGCTCCGGCTGCTTGGACAGCGAGTCGACGTTGACGCAGTCGGCGCGGTGCACCGAGACGCCGTTGCCGCGGGTGACGAACCCGATGATCGGGTCGCCGGGCACCGGCGTACAACAGCGCGCCAGCTTCACCCACACGTCCTCGACGCCCTTGACGACCACGCCCGGGTCGGCGCTGGAGCGCCGCTTGGAGCGCGGCCGGATCGGGGTGGACTCGGCGATGTCCTCGGTCGCCTCGTCCTGCCCGCCGAGCGCCTGGACCAGCTTCTGCACGACGCTCTGCGCCGTGACGTGGCCCTCGCCGATGGCGGCGTACAGGGACGAGATGTCCGGGTAGCGCATCTCATGGGCGAGGGTGACCAGCGAGTCCCCGGTGAGGATGCGCTGGATCGGCAGGTTCTGTTTGCGCATCGCCCGGGCGATGGCGTCCTTGCCCTGCTCGATGGCCTCGTCGCGGCGCTCCTTGGAGAACCAGGCGCGGATCTTGTTGCGGGCGCGCGGCGACTTCACGAAGCCCAGCCAGTCCCGGGAGGGGCCGGCGCCGGGCGCCTTGGAGGTGAAGACCTCCACGAGGTCGCCGTTGTCGAGGGTCGATTCGAGCGGTACGAGCCGGCCGTTGACGCGGGCGCCTATGGTCCGGTGCCCGACCTCGGTGTGCACCGCGTAGGCGAAGTCCACGGGAGTGGCACCGGCGGGCAGCGCTATCACGTCACCCTTCGGCGTGAAGACGAAGACCTCGTTGCGGGACAGGTCGAAGCGCAGCGACTCCAAGAACTCGCCCGGGTCCTCGGTCTCCTTCTGCCAGTCCAGCAGCTGGCGCAGCCAGGCCATGTCGTTGACGGTGTCCTGGCCGTCGGCCTTGCTCCGCGGCACGTCGGTGCGCACCTTGGAGGCGCCGGCCACGGCTTCCTGCTTGTACTTCCAGTGCGCGGCGATGCCGTACTCCGCGCGCCGGTGCATGTCGAACGTACGGATCTGGAGCTCGACGGGCTTGCCGCTGGGACCGATCACGGTCGTGTGCAGCGACTGGTACATGTTGAACTTGGGCATCGCGATGTAGTCCTTGAACCGCCCCGGGACCGGGTTCCACCGGGCGTGGACGGTGCCGAGCGCCGCGTAGCAGTCGCGGACGGTGTCGACGAGGACGCGGATGCCCACCAGGTCGTAGATCTCGGCGAAATCGCGGCCCCGCACGATCATCTTCTGGTAGACGCTGTAGTAGTGCTTCGGCCGGCCGGTGACGGTGGCCTTGATGCGTGCGGCGCGCAGGTCGGCCTGGACCTCGTCGGTCACTATGGCCAGGTACTCGTCCCGCTTGGGGGCGCGCTCGGCGACGAGCCGCACGATCTCGTCGTACATCTTGGGGTAGAGGATCGCGAAGGCGAGGTCCTCCAGCTCCCACTTGATGGTGTTCATGCCCAGGCGGTGCGCCAGCGGAGCGTAGATCTCCAGCGTCTCGCGGGCCTTCTTCTCCTGCTTCTCCCGCTTGAGGTAGCGCATCGTGCGCATGTTGTGCAGCCGGTCGGCGAGCTTGATGACCAGGACGCGCGGGTCCTTGGCCATCGCCACGACCATCTTGCGCACCGTCTCGGCCTGTGCCGCCTCGCCGAACTTGACCTTGTCCAGCTTGGTCACGCCGTCCACGAGCAGCGCGACCTGGTCGCCGAAGTCGCGGCGCAGGGTGTCCAGGCCGTACTCGGTGTCCTCGACCGTGTCGTGCAGCAGGCCCGCCATCAGCGTCGCCGGGTCCATGCCCAGCTCGGCGAGGATCGTGGTGACCGCGAGGGGGTGGGTGATGTACGGGTCGCCGCTCTTGCGCTTCTGGCCGCGGTGCCAGCGCTCGGCGACCTGGTAGGCGCGCTCGACCTGCCGCAGGGTGGCGGCCTCGATCTTCGGGTCGTTGCTGCGCACGATCCGCAGCAGCGGTTCCAGAACCGGGTTGTACGGGCTCTGCCGCTGCACGCCGAGGCGGGCCAGGCGGGCCCGTACGCGGTTCGAGGAACCGGTGCGGCCGGTGTAGACGGGCGGGGTGGGCTTGGCGGCCGGTACGGGCGACGCGGCCGGCCGGACGGCGGGCGGCTGGGTCTTGGGCACACCGGTGCCGTCGCTCTTCTTCTGCGCTCCCGAGGCAGCCGCGTCCGCGGGGCCGGGCCGGTCCGGGCGGGCGGACTGCGACGCCCCCGGGCGGAGTCCGGGAGAAAGCGGCTGGGCCTCGTCTGGCAAGAGCACTCCTCAAGGGGGTCCGGACCACAAGACCACGAACGGGTCGGGCTGCCATGGTATCGACCTCGGCGCCCCGGCTCTTCCGCGGCCACCGGGTCCGTACATGACAGCAAAAGGGCATCCGGCTTTGTTCCGGATGCCCTTTTACTCGCTTTTTGCGGAATTTCCGGTCGGACGGCGACCGTACCGTTTCTGCCGTACGGTCCGGCCGCGGACGCTCAGACCGTGATCAGCGCCTCCATCGGAGCGCCCTTCAGGCCCGGCTCCAGCCGCTGCCGGCCGGCCAGGAAGCCCAGCTCCAGCAGGACCGCGACGCCCGCGACCTCGGCCCCGGCCCGGCGGATGAGCTGGAGCGACGCCTCGGCCGTCCCGCCGGTGGCCAGCACGTCGTCGATCACCAGCACCCGGTCTCCCGGGGCGAGGGCGTCGGCGTGTATCTCGATCTCGGCCGTGCCGTACTCCAGATCGTACGCCTGGTGGAGCGTCGCCCCGGGCAGCTTGCCCGCCTTGCGTACGGGAACGAAGCCGATGCCGGCCCGTACGGCCACCGGAGCGGCGAGGATGAACCCGCGCGCTTCCAGGCCCACGACCTTGTCGGCCCCGTACCGCTCGCACAGCCCGGCGAACGCGTCGGTCAGCGCGCCGAAGGCGGCCGGGTCCGCCAGCAGCGGCGTGATGTCCTTGAACACCACGCCGGGCTTCGGGTAGTCCGGCACGTCCGCGATCCGGCTGAGCAGCAGCTCCCGCAGGCCGTCGGGGGCGCTCATCGGCGCTTGCCCGAGGGCCGGCCGCGACCGCGGTTGCGGGACGAGGGCTGGTTGCGCTGGCCCACCATGCCGCTGCCGGCCGCGGCGGCGTCGCCGTCCTCGTCCTGCGGCGCGTCCTCGTCCGCGGCGTCCGCCGCGGCGCCCTCGCCCTGCTCCGGCGCGTCGGCCTTGGCGGCGGCCGCGGCACGCTTCGCGCGCACCCGCTTGGCCAGCGCCTTCATCGCCGGGTCGCGCTCCTTGAGGTCGGCGACCAGCGGGGTCGCGATGAAGATCGAGGAGTACGCACCGGCCGCCAGGCCGACGAACAGCGCCAGCGAGATGTCGTTGAGCATCCCGGCGCCGAGCACACCGCCGCCGACGAAGAGCAGTCCGGCGACCGGCAGCAGCGCCACGACCGTGGTGTTGATGGACCGCACCAGGGTCGAGTTGATGCTGCGGTTGGCCAGTTCGCTGTAGGTGAAGCGGGACTGCTTCCCGATGTCCTTCGACGCCTCCTTCAGGCTGTCGAAGACCACGACGGTGTCGTAGAGCGAGTAACCGAGGATCGTCAGCAGACCGATGACGGTGCCCGGGGTGACCTCGAAGCCGACCAGCGCGTACACACCGACGGTGATCGTCAGGTCGTGGATCAGCGCGATCAGGGCCGCCAGCGCCATCCGCCACTCGAAGGCGATGGCCAGGTAGATCACCACCAGGATCATGAAGATCCCGAGGCCCATCCACGCCTTGTTGGCGATCTCCTCACCCCAGCTGGGGCCGACGAGCTGGGTGTTGATGTCCTTGACCGGGACGTTCAGGTCCTTGGCCAGGGCTTCCTGCACCGGTACCGACTGCTGGGTGTCCAGCTCGCTGATCTGGATGCGCAGGCCGCCGTTGCCGAGCTTCTGCACCACGGCCTGGTGGCCCTCGGCCGCGGCCTCGGCCCGGTGCTCCGCCTCGGAGGCGGACACGCTGGTCTTCGGCGTGGTGAAGACCGCGCCGCCGGAGAACTCGATGCCCATGTTCAGGCCGCGCACCGCCAGGCCCACGATGGCCGTGATGGTGATCAGGATCGAGATGCCGTACCAGATCTTCCGCTTGCCGATGAAGTCGTAACCGACCTCACCGCGGTAGAGCCGGGCGCCGATGTTGCCGAGCTTCGACATCTCACGCCTCCTTCGTCTCGGTGGGGGCGGTGGTGCGACGGCGGCGCAGCGGCGGCTTGGCGCCCAGGCGCTTGGGGTCCAGTCCGGACCACGGGTGGCCGTTGGCGAAGAACTTCCGCCGGGCCAGCAAGGTCATCAGGGGCTTGGTGAAGAAGAAGACCACGACGACGTCCAGGAGGGTGGTCAGGCCCAGCGTGAACGCGAAGCCCTTCACCTTGCCGACGGTGACGATGAACAGCACGAACGCGGCCAGGAACGACACGAAGTCGGAGACCAGGATCGTGCGCCGCGCGCGCGGCCAGCCGCGTTCGACGGCCGGGCGCAGGGTGCGGCCCTCGCGGATCTCGTCCCGGATGCGTTCGAAGTAGACGATGAAGGAGTCGGCCGTGATGCCGATGGCGACGATGGCGCCGCAGACGGCCGGCAGGTTCAGCGCGAAGCCGATGGCCGGGCCCAGCAACGTCATGATCGTGTACGTCAGGACCGCGGAGACCCCGAGGCTCGCCAGCGCGACCAGCGCCAGGCCCCGGTAGTAGGCGACCAGGTAGACGATGACCAGCGCGAGGCCGATGGCGCCCGCGATCAGGCCGGCCTGGAGCTGCTCGCCGCCCAGCGCCGCGGTGACCGTGGTCTCGTCGGCGATCTTGAAGGAGAGCGGCAGGGCACCGTAGGACAGCATGTTCGCCAGGTCCTCGGCGCTCTGCTGGGTGAAGCCGCCGGAGATGGTGGCGCTGCCGCCGTTGAGCTGCTGGCTGACCCGCGGGTCGGAGACGACCGCGCCGTCCAGCACGATGGCGAACTGGTTCTGCGGCTGGGTCTTGGCGGCCAGCTTGCCGGTGATGTCGGCGAACTTCTTGCCGCCGGCGCCGGTGAAGTCCATCTGGACGATCCAGCCCTGGCCCTGCTGGCTGTCGAAGACCGCGGAGGCGTCCTTGACGTCGGTGCCCTCGACGGCGACCGGGCCCAGCACGTACTTCTGCGAACCGTCGTCCTTGCAGGCCACGACCGGATCGGTGGGCTTGGTACCGGCGGCCTTCTCGCCCGCCTCGGCCCGCGACTGCTTGGTGGAGCAGTCCAGGTCGGCGAGCTGCTTCTGCAGTGCGGCCGGGATCTCGTCGGCGCCGGTGGAGGGCTGCGGCGTGGCGGAGCCGCTCGGCTTGGGAGAGCTGCTGCCGGAGGCGCTCGGCGGGTCGGACGGGCCCTTCTTGAGGGCGCTGGTCACGGCGCGGCCCTGGGTGGTGGCGCTCGCGGACGGCGACGCGGAGGACTTTCCGTCCTTCTTGTCGTCGCCGTTCTTGCCGTCGTCCTTCTTGCCGCTGCTCGCGGAGGGGCTGGGGCTCGGGCTGGCCGGCGGTGTCTTCGTGCCGGCGGTGGTGGTCAGCACCGGACGGAAGCCGAGCTGAGCGGTGGTACCGACCTGCTGGCGGGCCTGTTTCGCGTCCGTCCCCTTGGGGATGTTCACGACGATGTGGTTGGTGCCCTGGGTCTGGACCTCGGCCTCGGACACACCGAGACCGTTGACCCGCCGCTCCATGATGCCCGCGGCGGTGTTCATGTTGGTCTCGTTGATCGCGTTGGGCTTGCCGGGCTGGTTACGGGCCTGCAGCGTGAAGCTCGTACCGCCCGCGAGGTCGATGCCCAGCCGGGGCGTCGAGGTCCCGGAGACGAACATGCCGCCGACCAGCGCCACCATGGCGATCAGAATGAGGACCAGGGTGCGCCCCGGCCTTCCCTGGCCCCCAGGAGACCTGCGGCCCTTTTTCGGTGCTGCCACCTTCTCGTATCTCCCTGTCCAACCGCCCGGCCCGGTACCGTGCCGGGCGGCCACGAAGTGTAGTGGGGACGTGCCCCCGCCGGAGCCTAGACCGTCCCGGAACCGCGGTGCACCGCTCGAAGGGTGCTCCGCGGTTCCGTCGGGGCGAGGCTACTTCGCGTCGGCGCCGCCGTCCTTCTTGTCGGCCTTGTCGGCCTGGGCGCCGCTCTTGGCGCCGTCGGCGGCCTCGGCGCCGGTCGCGCCCTCGGCCTTCCCGGCGTCCTTCGCGTCGGCGGCGGCCTCGGACTTGGCGAGGTCGGTCTTCGGCGACTTGTCCAGGTTCGCGGGCTTGTCGGCACCGGCCTGCTCGTCCGCGGCGCCCTCGGTCAGCGAGGAGGCGTCGTCCGGGACGACCGGCTCGGTCTTGCCCTCGGCGCCGTCGAGGATGCGGTTGTACTCCTCGTCCGCGAGGACCGCGCCGACCGCGTTCTTGGCGTAGAGGGCGTGCACGCCGGGGGCCACCTCAAGGAGGACGGTGTCGTCGTGGATCTCCTTGACGGTGGCGTACATGCCCCCAATCGTCCGGACGCCGGTGCCGGGCTGCATTTCCTCGCGCATCTGCT
The DNA here is from genome assembly GCF_044327805.1 of Streptomyces sp. NPDC018019. Classification (NCBI taxonomy): domain Bacteria; kingdom Bacillati; phylum Actinomycetota; class Actinomycetes; order Kitasatosporales; family Streptomycetaceae; genus Streptomyces; species Streptomyces sp. NPDC018019. Next base: position 95,189 of record NZ_JBIRGD010000018.1, read on the forward strand.
GCGCCTGCTGCTGCTTCTTCTTGGCAGACCGGGTCATCAGGAACATGGCCCCGATGAGGACGATGAAGGGGAGGAGAGTCACGATACTCACGGGACGGAAATCCTTCGCACGACCGCAACTCGGCGGTCTGATATACGGGGGTGGAAATGCCGGACCATACGGTCGGCATCGGCGGAGTCTAAGCGAGTCCGCACCAGTGGAACAACGCCCAGCATGGCACCGCGGTTCCTGACCCGGCGAGTCCCCGCGCCGTCACGCCCCGAAGAGCCCTTGCTGTCCGGCCCCGCCCGCCTGCTGATGGGGCGGCGTCAGGCCCAGGTGGGCCCAGGCGGCGGGGGTGGCGATCCGGCCGCGGGGCGTACGGGCGAGCAGGCCCTCCCGTACCAGGAACGGTTCGGCGACCTCCTCGACCGTCTCACGCTCCTCCCCCACCGCCACCGCCAGGGTGGACAGGCCCACCGGGCCGCCGCCGAACAGCTTGAGGAGCGCGGTGAGCACCGCCCGGTCCAGGCGGTCCAGGCCGCGGCCGTCGACCTCGTAGACGTCCAGGGCCTGTGCCGCGGTCTCCCTGGTGATCACGCCGTCCGCCTTGACCTGCGCGTAGTCGCGTACGCGGCGCAGCAGCCGGTTGGCGATGCGCGGGGTGCCGCGGGAGCGGCCGGCGATCTCCGTGGCGCCGTCCGCTTCTATGTGGACGTCGAGCAGCCCGGCGGAGCGGTGGATGACACGTTCCAGTTCGCCGGGGGCGTAGAACTCCATGTGGCCGGTGAAGCCGAAGCGGTCGCGCAGCGGCGGGGGCAGCAGGCCGGCCCGGGTGGTGGCGCCGACCAGGGTGAAGGGCGGCAGCTCCAGGGGAATGGCGGTGGCTCCCGGGCCCTTGCCGACGATCACGTCGACGCGGAAGTCCTCCATGGCCATGTAGAGCATTTCCTCGGCGGGCCGGGACATCCGGTGGATCTCGTCGAGGAAGAGCACCTCGCCCTCCTGGAGGGAGGACAGGATCGCGGCCAGGTCGCCGGCGTGCTGGATGGCGGGGCCCGAGGTGATGCGGATCGGGGCGCCCATCTCGGCGGCGATGATCATGGAGAGGGTGGTCTTGCCGAGGCCGGGGGCGCCGGAGAGCAGCACGTGGTCGGCGGTGGCGCCGCGGGCGCGGGCCGCGCGCAGGACCAGGTCGAGCTGTTCGCGCACCCGCTCCTGGCCCACGAACTCCTGAAGGTCCTTGGGGCGCAGGGCGGCCTCGACCGCGGTGTCCTCGCCGTCCGCGTCCGGCCCCACCAGCCGGTCGGGCCGCTCGGCCGTACCGTCCTGGAGCGGGGCGGCCGCGGTCTCGGTGGGCTCGTCCCAGTTCACTGCGTCCTGCCTCACGTGGTCGTACCGGCCGCGGCGGCCGGCTTCGCGTCGTGCTTCTTGCGGTCGTGGCCGCTGCCCCGGCCGTGGGCCGTGCGGCCCGGACGGACCGGGCCGGGGGCCGGTGCCGTACGGTGCACGGCGCTCACCGCGCCCGGTTCAGCGACTGGAGGGCGGCCTTGAGCAGCTGCGACACCTGCGGCGCCGCGCCCTCGGCAGCCGCCGCCTCGGCCTGCGGCGCGACGGCGGCCACCGCCTCGTCGGCCTCGCGGGTGGCGTACCCGAGGCCGATCAGCGCGGCGTGCAGCTGGTCGCTCCACCCGGCCGTCACGGCGCTGCCGACGCCCGCGGCGCCGGCGCCGACGGGGGCGCCGAGCCGGTCCTTCAGCTCCAGCAGCAGCTTCTGGGCGCCCTTCTTGCCGATGCCGGGCACGGCCGTGAGCGTCTTCTCGTCGCCGTTGGCGACGGCACGCCGCAGCGTGTCCGGGGAGTGCACCGCGAGCATGGCCTGGGCCAGGCGCGGCCCGACGCCGCTGGCGGTCTGGAGGAGTTCGAACGTCTGCCGCTCGTCCTCGTCGGCGAAGCCGTACAGGGTGAGCGAGTCCTCCCTGACGACCAGGGAGGTGGCCAGCTTGGCCTGCTGGCCGACGCGCAGCCCGGACAGGGTGCCCGGGGTGCACTGCACGGCCATGCCGACGCCGCCGACCTCCACGACGGCGGTGTCCGGTGCCAGGGCCGCGACCGGGCCGGAGACGAAGGCGATCATCGGGTGCCCTTCTGGGGTGCCTCGGAGCGCGGTCCGAGTGCGCGTGCGGGAGTGCGTCGGGTGGGGGCGGGCGCCGGGCGGGCCCGGGCGGCGGCCTGCGCCTGCTGGAGGCGGTTGGCCGCGTGGGCCTGCTGGAGGCGGTTGACGGCGGGGGCGCGCCAGATGTGGCAGATGGCCAGCGCCAGCGCGTCCGCGGCGTCGGCCGGCTTGGGCGGGGCGTCCAGCCGCAGCAGCCGGGTGACCATCGCGCCGACCTGCGCCTTGTCGGCCCGCCCCGAGCCGGTCACGGCGGCCTTGACCTCACTGGGGGTGTGCAGTGCGACGGGCAGCCCGCGGCGCGCGGCGCACAGCATGGCGACCGCGCTGGCCTGGGCGGTGCCCATGACCGTACGGACGTTGTGCTGGCTGAAGACGCGCTCGACGGCGACGCAGTCGGGCCGCTGCTCGTCGAGCCACTCCTCGATGCCGCGCTCGATGAGGACCAGGCGCCGCGCGATGTCCGCGTCGGCCGGTGTCCGTACGACGCCGACCGCCGCCATCGTGAGCGGGCGGCCCGCGACGCCGTCGACCACGCCGACACCGCAGCGGGTCAGCCCCGGGTCCACCCCCAGCACCTTCATCGGGCCGCGCCCCCACTTCTCCCCATGGACCAACTGTTCGCCGTTACCCCTGACCTGCACAGTATCGGCTGCCACTGACAACGCAGGGCGGGCCGGCGGGGTGTGTCCCCGCCGGCCCGCCGCCGCGTGCGCAGTCGACCGCCCGTCAGGCGTCGACCTTGGCCATGACCTCGTCCGAGACGTCGAAGTTGGCGAAGACGTTCTGCACGTCGTCGCTGTCCTCCAGCGCGTCGATCAGCTTGAAGATCTTGCGCGCGCCCTCTTCGTCCAGCTCGACCTGCATGGTCGGCACGAAGTTGGTGTCGGCCGAGTCGTAGTCGATGCCCTCCTTCTGGAGCGCGGTGCGGACCGCGACCAGGTCGGTGGCCTCGCTGAGCACCTCGAAGGACTCGCCGAGGTCGTTGACCTCCTCGGCGCCCGCGTCCAGGACCGCGCCCAGCACGTCGTCCTCGGTCAGCTCACCCTTGGGGACGATCACCACGCCCTTGCGGTTGAACAGGTACGAGACCGAGCCCGGGTCGGCCATCGAACCGCCGTTGCGGGTCATGGCCACGCGGACGTCCGAGGCGGCGCGGTTGCGGTTGTCGGTGAGGCACTCGATGAGCACCGCGACACCGTTGGGGCCGTAGCCCTCGTACATGATCGTCTCGTACTCGGCGCCGCCGGCCTCCAGGCCCGCGCCGCGCTTGACCGCGCTGTCGATGTTCTTGTTCGGCACCGACTGCTTCTTCGCCTTCTGGATGGCGTCGAAGAGGGTCGGGTTGCCATCGGGGTCGGCGCCGCCGGTGCGGGCCGCGACCTCGATGTTCTTGATCAGCTTCGCGAAGAGCTTGCCGCGCTTGGCGTCGATCACGGCCTTCTTGTGCTTCGTCGTAGCCCATTTAGAGTGGCCGGACATCCGCCTGTCTCCTTCGCGTAACCAGGTTGAGAAACGAACGCCACAGATCCTACCGGGACGGGATCGGCCCGCCGCACACACGGCGGCGGGCCCGGGGACCGTCAGGCGCGGCGCACCATGTCCACGAAGGACGCGTGCACCCGGTGGTCGCCGGTGAGTTCCGGATGGAAGGACGTGGCGAGGACGTTACCCTGCCGGACCGCCACCGTGTGCCCGTCGTACGTCGCCAGCACCTCGACGGCGGCGCCCGTCGACTCGACCCAGGGCGCGCGGATGAAGACGCCCTGCACCGGCCCGCCCCCGATCCCGGCCACCTCGACGGCCGCCTCGAAGGACTCGTTCTGCCGCCCGAAGGCGTTACGGCGCACGATCATGTCGATGCCGCCCAGGGTCTCCTGGTCCGCGCGCCCGTCCAGCAGCTTGTCGGCCAGCATGATCATGCCGGCGCAGGTGCCGTAGACCGGCTTGCCGGAGCGTACGAACGCGCGCAGCGGCTCCAGCATGCCGAAGACGACCGCGAGCTTCGACATGGTCGTGGACTCGCCGCCCGGTATGACCAGGCCGTCGACACCGTCCAGCTCCTCGGGCCGGCGCACCGGCCTGGCCAGGGCGTCCGCGGTGGCGAGCGCCGTCAGATGCTCGCGCACGTCGCCCTGGAGGGCCAGCACGCCGATGGTGGGGTTGCTCATGCGTCCGTCGCTCTCCCGCTCGCCGTTCCCGCGTTCCGCCGCCCGCTCACCAGCCGCGGTTCGCGTAGCGCTCCGCCTCGGGGAGCGTGTCGCAGTTGATGCCGACCATGGCCTCGCCCAGGTTGCGGGAGACGTCCGCGACGACCTTCGGGTCGTCGTAGAAGGTGGTGGCCTTCACGATGGCGGCGGCGCGCTTGGCCGGGTCGCCGGACTTGAAGATGCCGGAGCCGACGAAGACACCCTCGGCACCGAGCTGGCGCATCAGCGCGGCGTCGGCCGGGGTGGCCACACCGCCCGCGGAGAACAGCACCACCGGCAGCTTGCCCAGCTCGGCGACCTCCTTGACCAGCTCGAACGGGGCGCGCAGCTCCTTGGCGGCAGCGTACAGCTCGTTGTTGTCACAGCCGCGCAGCTTGGCGATCTCACCCTTGATCTGGCGCAGGTGGCGCACCGCCTCGACGACGTTGCCGGTGCCGGCCTCGCCCTTGGAGCGGATCATCGCCGCGCCCTCGGCGATGCGGCGCAGGGCCTCGCCCAGGTTGGTGGCACCGCAGACGAACGGCGTGGTGAAGGCCCACTTGTCGGAGTGGTTGACCTCGTCGGCCGGGGTGAGGACCTCGGACTCGTCGATGTAGTCGACACCGAGGGACTGGAGCACCTGGGCCTCGACGAAGTGGCCGATCCGGGACTTGGCCATCACGGGGATGGAGACCGCCTCGATGATGCTGTCGATCATGTCCGGGTCGGACATCCGGGCCACCCCGCCGTCCTTGCGGATGTCCGCGGGGACCCGCTCCAGGGCCATGACCGCGACGGCGCCCGCGTCCTCGGCGATCTTCGCCTCTTCCGGCGTGACGACGTCCATGATCACGCCGCCCTTGAGCTGCTCGGCCATGCCGCGCTTGACGCGGGCGGTTCCGGTCTCGGGGGTGCCGGCGGGAGCGGCGGCAGACGTGGCGTTGGGCGTGGTGGACACGGTATGACCTCACTAAGTGCGGGCGGTTGTACTCCGTCGCCCACACAACCGTTCGCGCCGGGCCACTGAAAAGGGCCAATTGGAAGGCAGTGGCTCGTCAGGGGCGCGGGTGGGGGCCGCTCGGGGCCCGGTGGCCGTACGGGTCCGGGGCCACCCGGCGCCCTGCCGCGGTCCGGTCCGGTCAGTGGCCGGCCGCGCGGTCCCCGAGGACGGCCGGGGGCTCGTCGTCCATCTCGAAGGCCATCGGGAACGGCGCGTGACCCGCGAGGCGGAACCAGCGCACCACCCGGTGGCGGCGTACGGCGCGGGCCGCCCGTACGGAGTCGTTGTGGAACCGCCGCGCCATCGGTACGCGGCGCACCGCCGCCGTCAGCTCGGTGACCGTCTGCTCGCCGCCGGGTGCTTCCCGTACGGCCTCCAGCTGCCCTTCGGCGTCGAAGACCGCGCGCAGCGCCTGGCTCAGCCCGCTCTCGGCGACCTCCCGCTGTTCCTCGGCCGCCTGCCGCGCCTCGTGCGCCGCCTCGTACAGCACGATGGACGCGGCCGGATCGAGCAGTCCCGACGTCCCCAGCTCCTGCGCCACCGAGGCGCGGCGCAGCAACTGCGCGTCCAGCGCCGCGCGGGCCGCGTCGATACGGGCATGCAGACGGTCCAGCCGCCCCGCGGTCCAGCTCAGATAGACGCCGATGACGACAAGGGCAGCCGCGATCCAGATCAAAGTGGTCACGCCGGGTCACAGTACCGGCCGTCCGCGGTCAACCCGTGGGTGGAGGCCGGAGGTGGACACGGGGTCCTAGCGCGCCGGCCGTCCACGTACCACGTCGGCGTCCGGCTGGGCGGCGCCCTGGGGGCGGGTTGGTGGCTCTCCGGGTGGGGGGCGATGTGCTGCGCGGTCTGTCCGGCGAGGAGGCGCCGCTGGCGCCTTACGCCCCGTGGGGTGCGCGCCGTGCGCGAGGGGTCCGGTGGTGGGGGGGCTCGGGGCCCCTCCGGGGTCTCTCTCCCCCAGCCTCCGGCCGGGGGACCCCCACGGCGCCGTTGAGCCCGCGCGGACGAAATCGCAATCTAGTCGCCCGGTCGTCCTGCGGGGAGACCCCGGAGTGTCCCCGAGCCCTGCCGTCGGGCGACTATCCCGCCGTCGCGGCTGGGCACTGACACCACAAGGCCGCCTACTCCGCGCCGCGCGGAGTAACGCCCCGGCCGGCGCATACGTGTACGCGAGCCTCGCCACCGGGTGGGCGCCCACCCCGGTCACCGTTCTTTTCCACCCCCACCGGGCCGAGCACGCCCAACGACCGGAGGGGGCGTGCAGGGGGCCATCCCCGCAGGACGACCGGGCGACTAGGTTGCCGAATACCCCCGCGCGGGCTCAACGGCGCCGTGGGGGTCCCCCCGGCCGAAGGCTGGGGGAGAGATGGCCCCCTGCACGCCCCCGCACCGCAACGAAACCGAATGCGAACCACGCGACACCGCACCGCACCGCGCACGCACAAGGCCCACACCCCCACCCGCCGCGACAGCGGCATGCGGCAAGCCCCCCTACTCCCGAGCCAACCCCCACCGAGCCCGAAACCCCGTCCGCTCATCCGTCGCGACCATCGCCGCCCCGGCGGTGACCGTCTCGTACACCGCGAGGATGTCCGCCCCGACCGTGGACCAGTCGAACCGGCGCACATGGCGGCTGCCGCGTTCGCGCAGTTCGGCCAGGCGCGCCGGATCACCGAGGAGGCGCACCGCCGCCTCGGCCAGCGCGTCCGCGTCCTCGTTGGCGAACAGTTCGCCCGCCTCGCCCTGGTCCAGGACCTGTGCGAACGCGTCGAGGTCGCTGGCGAGCACGGGGGCCCCGGCCGACATCGCCTCGACGAGGATGATGCCGAACGACTCGCCGCCGGTGTTGGGCGCGACGTACAGGTCCACGCTGCGCAGCAGCCGTGCCTTGTCCTCGTCGCTGACCATGCCGAGGAACTCCACCCGCGAGCGCAGTTCGGCGGGCAGTCCGGCGACCGCCTCCTCCTCGTCGCCGCGGCCCGCGACCAGCAGCCGGGCGTCCGGGACCGCGGCGAGGATCTCCGGCAGCGCGCGCATCAGGACGGGCAGCCCCTTGCGCGGTTCGTCGATGCGCCCGATGAAGCCGATCGTGCGGCCCTGCCACTCCTCCTTGGGCGCGGCCTCGGCGAAGAAGTCCACATCGACGCCGTTGGGGATGACCACCGCGTCCCCGCCGAGGTGTTCGACCAGGGTGCGCCGGGCGTACTCGCTCACCGCGATCCGCGCGCTGATCTTCTCCAGCGCGGGTTGCAGGATCGGGTACGCCGCGATCATGACCCGGGAGCGCGGGTTGGAGGTGTGGAAGGTCGCCACGATCGGGCCCTGCGCCGCCCAGCAGGCGAGCAGCCCGACCGACGGCGTACCGGGTTCGTGGATGTGGATGACGTCGAAGGCGCCGTCGTGCAGCCAGCGGCGGACCCGGGCGGCCGACAGGAAGCCGAAGTTGAGCCGGGCGACCGAACCGTTGTACGGCACGGGTACGGCGCGTCCGGCGGAGACCACGTACGGCGGCAGCGGTGTCTCGTCGTCCGCCGGAGCGAGTACGGACACCTCGTGGCCCAGCCGGAGCAGGTGCTCGGCCAGGTCCCGCACGTGGAACTGGACGCCGCCGGGGACGTCCCAGGAGTACGGACAGACGATCCCGATCCTCAAGACCGCTCCGTCCGCCGCGCGCCGGCGGGCGCCCCGTCGGCACCCGAAGCACCCCTGTCCGGCGCCTCCGAGCCCACCGCACCGGGCCCCGGCGCCTCCGAGCGCGCCTCCAGGTCACCGAGCCACAGTCGTTGCAGCATGTGCCAGTCCTCCGGATGGTCGGCGATGCCGGAGGCGAAGGCGTCGGCCAGTTCCTGCGTCATCGTGGCGGCCTTCTCGGCGCGGGTACCGGTCTGCGGCACCTCGATCTCCGGGTGCACCCGCCCGCGCATGACGGGGCTCTCGTCGTACCACAGCGTGACCGGCAGCAGCATCGCCCCGGTCTGCACCGCGAGCATCGCGGGCCCGGCCGGCATCTTCGCGGCCTCGCCGAAGAACTTCACCTCGATGCCGGAGGAGGACAGATCCCGGTCGGCGACCAGGCAGACCAGGCCGCCGGCCCGCAGCCGCCGGGCCAGGGTGCCGAACGCGGCGCCGCCGGTGTGCGGCAGCACCTCCATGCCCAGCCCCTCGCGGTAGGCGACGAAACGGTCGTAGAGCGACTCGGGCTTGAGGCGTTCGGCGACCGTGGCGAAGGGCACACCCAGCTTGGTGGTGACCCAGGCGCCGGCGAGGTCGTAGTTGCCCATGTGCGGCAGGGCGAGGATCACCCCGCGGCCGCTCTTGAGCCCCTCTTCCAGGTGGTGCACGTCGGCCGGGGCGAATCCGTGCCTGATCCGTTCCTTGCTCCACACCGGCAGCCGGAAGGATTCCATCCAGTAGCGCATGTAGGAGCGCATCCCGGCCCGGGACAGCTGGGCGAGCCGCTGCGGCATGGCGTCCGGCACCACCCGCGCGAGGTTGGATTCCAGGCGCAGGACCCCCTTGCCGCGCCGCTTCCACACCGCGTCGGCGATCCGCCGGCCGAGCGCCTTGGCGGCAGGTTCGGGCAGTCTCTTGACGGCGCTCCAGCCCAGGGCGTACGCCCCGTCGGTCAGCTTCTCGCGGTCGATGGTCATACGAGTCGGGCGCTTCACGCGCTGTTCCCCCCTTGTGCGATGGCGTCGGCCTCGGCGGACTCCCGGCGTACGGTCACCACGCGCTGGGCGAGGGTGACCGCGCTGCCGACGGCCACCACCCACAGCGCGACCGGCAGCAGGTACTGCACACCGGGCACCCCGAAGGCGTGCAGCCCGGCGAAACCGGCGGCGACCAGGGTGATGACGAGCCGCTCGGCCCGCTCCACCAGCCCGTTGACGTTCACCGGCAGTCCGATGCTCTCGCCCCGGGCCTTGGTGTACGAGACCACCTGCCCGCTGGCCAGGCAGAAGATCGCCACCGCGCAGAGCCACAGGCTGTCGCCGGCCCCCGCGTACCAGAGCGCCAGCCCGCCGAAGATCGCCGAGTCGGCGACCCGGTCGAGGGTGGAGTCGAGGAAGGCCCCCCAGCGGCTGGACCGGCCCAGCTGCCGTGCCATGTTGCCGTCCACCAGGTCCGAGAAGACGAACAGCGTGATGACGACCGTGCCCCAGAAGAACTCGCCGAGCGGGAAGAAGACCAGGGCACCCGCCACCACACCCCCCGTGCCGACGAGGGTGACCGCGTCCGGGCTGACCCCGAGACGGATGAGCAGGGCGGCGAATGGCGTGAGGACACGCGTGAAGAAAGCACGCGCGTACGTGTTCAGCATGGCCTTCCCGAAAGGTCGATACGGGCCGCGCGGTCAAGGGGCCACCGGCTGGCCCATCGTAGCCAGGCGGCCCCCGCGTACCGCGAACGCACCACGGACCGGGGCACCACCCGTGACCGGCCAGGACGGCCCCGCGGCGGCCGGCACGCCGCCGCGGCGCCCGGCACGGCGCGTCCCACAAGATCCCTGATCGTCCCTTGTGCGATGTATGGACGTGCCATGACCAGGGTGGAAAGCTCGAACCACCGCGAAGTGTCGACCGGGAGGCGAGACACATGGGCGAGAAGACGAGGACACATCCGGGAGCCGCCGGCAGGGCCACATCGGCCGACCAGCCCACGTCCCTGAGGAATGTGGTGCTGGTCGGCCACAGTGGTGCGGGGAAGACGACGCTGGTGGAGGCGCTCGCGCTGGCGACCGGCGCGGTCAACCGGGCGGGCCGGGTCGAGGACGGCGGCTGCCTCTCCGACTACGACGAGATCGAGCACCGGCAGCAGCGCTCGGTGCAGCTGTCCCTGGTTCCCGTCGACTACGGCGGCATCAAGATCAACGTATTGGACACACCAGGGTACGCCGACTTCGTCGGAGAGCTGAGGGCCGGTCTGCGGGCAGCGGACGCGGCCCTCTTCGTCGTTTCGGCGGCGGACGGCGTGGACGGTGCGACCCGCATGGTCTGGGACGAGTGCGCCGCGGTCGGCATGCCGCGCGCGCTGGTCATCACCCACCTGGAAGCGGCCCGCGCGGACTTCGACCAGATGACCCGGCTGTGCGGCAGCGCGCTCGGCGGCGACGACCCCGACGCCGTGCTGCCCCTGTACCTGCCGCTGTACGGCACGGCGGGCGCCGACGGCCACGCTCCCGTGCACGGCCTGATCGGCCTGCTCTCCCAGCGGGTCTTCGACTACTCCTCCGGCGAGCGCGTCGAGCGCGCGCCCGAGGCCGACGAGCTGCCGCTGATCGAGGAGGCCCGCAACCGGCTCATCGAGGGCATCATCGCCGAGAGCGAGGACGAGTCCCTCATGGACCGCTACCTCGCCGGTGAGGACATCGACGTCAAGACGCTCATCGGGGACCTGGAGACGGCGGTCGCGCGCGGCACCTTCCACCCGGTGCTCGCCGCGGCGCCGGCCGCCGAGGGCGCCAAGCAGGGGCTGGGCACCATCGAGCTGCTCGATCTGATCGCCCGCGGCTTCCCCACCCCCGCCGAGCGCGAGGCCCCCGCCGTCACCACCCCCGACGGAAAGCCCCGGCCCCCGCTGACCTGCGACCCGGCGGGCCCGCTGGTCGCCGAGGTGGTCAAGACCTCCTCCGACCCCTACGTCGGCCGGCTCTCGCTGGTCCGGGTCTTCTCCGGCACCCTGCGCCCCGACGAGACGGTGCACGTCTCCGGGCACGGCCTGGCCGACCGCGGCCACGAGGATCACGACGTGGACGAACGGATCGGCGCCCTGTCGGCCCCGTTCGGCAAGGTCCAGCGCTCGCTGTCCAAGGCGATCGCCGGCGACCTGGCCTGTGTGGCGAAGCTGACCCGCGCGGAGACCGGCGACACCCTGTCCGACAAGGACGCACCGCTGCTGATGGAGCCGTGGTCCATGCCGGACCCGCTGCTGCCGGTCGCCATCCAGGCGCACAGCAAGGCGGACGAGGACAAGCTCTCGCAGGGCCTGTCCCGCCTGGTCGCCGAGGACCCGACGATGCGCCTGGAGCACAACCAGGGCACCCACCAGGTGGTGCTGTGGTGCCTGGGCGAGGCGCACGTGGACGTGGCGCTGGAGCGGCTGCGGTCCCGGTACGGCGTGCAGGTCGACACCGTGCCGTACAAGGTCTCGCTGCGGGAGACCTTCGGCGGCAAAGCGGCGGGCCGCGGGCGGCACGTGAAGCAGTCCGGCGGGCACGGCCAGTACGCGATCTGCGAGATCGAGGTGGAGCCGCTGCCCGGTGGCAGCGGCATCGAGTTCGTGGACAAGGTCGTGGGCGGCGCGGTGCCCCGGCAGTTCATCCCGTCCGTGGAGAAGGGCGTACGGGCCCAGGCGGCGCGCGGCGTCGCGGCCGGGTACCCGCTGGTCGACGTCCGGGTGACGCTGCTGGACGGCAAGGCCCACTCGGTGGACTCCTCAGACGCCGCGTTCCAGACCGCCGGCGCCCTGGCGCTGCGCGAGGCCGCCTCCGAGGCCCGTATCCACCTGCTGGAGCCGGTGGCCGAGGTGACCGTACTGGTTCCGGACGAGTTCGTCGGCGCGGCGATGAGCGATCTGTCCGGGCGGCGCGGCCGGGTGGTGGGCACCGAGCAGGCCGGCCACGGCCGCACCCTGGTGCGGGCCGAGGTGCCGGAGATCGAGATCAGCCGGTACGCGGTGGACCTGCGCTCCCTCTCGCACGGCACCGGACGCTTCCACCGGTCCTACGCGCGGCACGAGCCGATGCCGCCGCAGCTCGCCGCCAGGCTCCGCGAGCAGGAGGACGGCGGCGCGTGAGCCACGGCCGGCCGGCGGCCCCTCGGCACGCACCGGGCGACCGTCGGCCGGTAGGCTGTGATCGCAGCTCAGAAGGTGTGCGACCGGCGGTAGTTGGGAAGAAGGCCGCAGCAGCGGATGCGTGCGGGCGATGGGGGCGGCAGTGGCAGCAGACGGCTTCGACTTCAGTCCCGGGGCGCAGGTCCCGCTGTCCGGCGGCGCCGGGCAGACCGCGGCCACCCAGGCGCTGGCCTCGGCGGCGTACCGGGACAATCCGCTCTCCGACATCGCGAAGGCGGACTCCGTCACCGCGAAGTCGGGCATCAAACCGCCCAAACTCTCCCTGTTCGAACCGAATCTGGGCGAGGCGTTCTCCCGCGCCCTGCAACTGCGCATGCTCGGCGGCGGGCGCGGCGCGCTCATCCAGTCCTTCGGCACCGAGCCGCAGACGGTCGTCGAGCACTGCCTCGCGGCCAGCCGCATCCGCAAGATCCGCGACGTCAAGCTCACCGTTCTGATGGTGGTCTTCGGGCTGCTCTTCCTGCCCGGCGTCCTGCTGTGGCTGGGCGCCTTCCAGCTCAAGAAGCTGCTCGCCAGGGCGCAGGGCACCGGGACCTCGGCGCTCGGCGTGGCGCTGATGATCGCCATGGCCGGGCTCGCCGTGCTGTTCCTGGTCAAACTGCCGTTCAGCGGCTTCTGGTCGGTGTACCTGCGGGCCATGGTGGTGGTCCCGGTGATCGGCTGGTGGTGGGCGAAACGGATCAGCGAGAGCACCGCCCGGGACCTGCGGGAGGCGTGGAAGGGCCTGCTCGAAGGCGGCGGCGTGGGCGCCAAGATCCCCGAGGCGGTCCCCCGCGACCCGAACGAGACCGCCGCCGAGCGGATGCGTCAGAACCTGGCCAAGCTCAGCGCCGAACAGCAGAGCAACGTGGCCTTCTACGCGGGCCCCAACGGCATACTCGGCATGGGCACCCGCTGGGGCAGCTGGCAGATGGCCGAGGAGCTGCGGCCCGCCGTGGAGGGCGGCGAGATCAACCCCTTCCGCAGCTACGACGTCATCCGCGTCATCCACGACCGGCTGCGCCTGCTGGAGCGCAGCCCGCTGCACACCGGCGGCTTCAAGCAGCCCCCTTCCGTACGCCACTGGATCGTGGTGCCGGTCGGCGAGAAGGCCACCTCGGTCGCCCGCCCCGAGGGCACGGAGGTGGAGGCGTTCCAGGTCCGCGGCCACGAGATAGAGCGGATCTGCAACGAGCAGCAGTTCGGCAGCGGCAGCCGGCACTACCTCGGCGTGCAGTTCGTGCTGTGGGACGGCCAGCTGGTGATAACCCTGCTGATCACGGTCACCGTGCTGCACGAGACGCTGCGCGTCGAGGTGACCGGCCACGCCCTGGGCCCGGTCAACCCGCTGTTCACCTCCAAGCCGGCGCCGAAGACCAAGAGCGTCTCCAAGACGGTCAAGTTCTGGGAGACCAAGTCCGTGAACCTGCCGCTGGTCGACGCGAGCGAGGTGGTACGGCTCGCCGCCCGCGCCCCGCTGACCTGGTTCCCCGGCTTCCTGGAGTTCCTGGGCGGGAAGCTGACCCTGCCGGAGCCGTTCGGCCTGCGGCACGCCTGGGCCGACAAGCCCTGGCGGCACCGCTTCATGGCCGACGACGCGCTGCGCGCCGCGACCCCGGTGCTGCGCGTGGTGCACTCCGCCGCCCTGAGCGTGCTCAAGGAGAACGGCGTGGACACCGCGCGCTTCGACAGCCGCTCGCTGGTGCTCAGCGGCCAGGTGCAGGCCGCGGAGCCGCGGAAGGCGGATGAGTACAACGCATAGCCGGTGTGCGCGGCGGCCGGCCGGAAACCCCGGCCGGGCCCGCCGCACGCGGGGCCGCCTACCGGAAGATCCCCGTGTGCCCCAGTGAGTAGCGCCCGGGCTGCGGGTAGACCGCGAGGCCGTGCGGGCCCTCGCCCACCGGGATCTTGGCCAGGGTCTTCCCCGTCCGGGTGTCCATCGCGTAGACCTCGGAGTTGTAGCGGCCGGACAGCCACAGCACCTTGCCGTCGGCGGACACCCCGCCCATGTCCGGGCTGCCGCCGCCGGGGATGTGCCACTTGTCCGTCAGCTTGCCGCTCTTGAAGTCGAGCAGGGACACCGAGCCCTCGCCCCGGTTGGAGATGTACATCTTCTTCGAGTCGCGGCTGACGTAGAGCCCGTGCGCGCCCTTGCCGGTCGGCATCAGCCGGGGCTGCTCGAACGTGTCGCCGTCCAGCACCCACATGCCGTCGGCCATCATGTCCGCGACGTACCAGGTCCGCCCGTCCGGCGAGACCTTCACGTCCTGCGGCATGGCGCCCCGGAACGGCAGTTTCTGCTGGCCGGTGACCTCCATCTTCTCCGTGTCGACCTTCAGCAGCTCGCCGGAGAACTCGCAGGAGACGATGAAGTACTTCCCGTCCGCCGAGAAGTCCGCGTGGTTGACGCCCGCGCAGGTCACCGGGACGGTCTTGCGCACCTCCATGGTCTTCGGATCGCGGAAGACCAGTTCCTTGTCCATCGAGGCCATCACGACCGCGTACTTGCCGTTCGGCGTGAAGTAGAGGTTGTACGGGTCGTGCACGTCCACCGGCTTGCCGGACCGTCCGTTCGCCGGGTTGATCGGCGTCAGGTCGTGGCCGCGGTTGTTGTTCACCCACAGCGTCTTCATGTCCCACGACGGGACGACGTGCTGCGGCTGCACCCCCACCGGAATGGTCTCGATGACCTTGTACGTCTTCGGATCGATGACGCTCACCGTGTTGGAGCCGGTGTTCGGCACGTACACGCGCGAGGGGAAGCTTCTGACGTGCGGCGCCAGCTTGCCGGGGCGGTCCGCCGCGTACACGTCGTGCTCGTCGAGCAGCGGCGGCATGCCCGCCAGCACCGGCTTGGCGGCCTTCGCGGGCGAGGCCGGGGGCGAGGCCCCGGGGCTGCGGTCGGCGGCCGTCGTCCCGCTGCCGCCGCAGCCCGCCGCCACCAGTGCGCAGGCGGCGGCCAGCAGCGCGGCCCGCAGGCCGCCGCGGGCACGCTTCGGATCTTGGATACGGGTCCGGTCAGCCATCAGGTCACAAGCTCCGTTGTCGTCACCGCGCGCAGTCCGCGCCGGTGCAGGCCGTCGAGGATCGGGGGCAGCGCGGCAACCGTGCCGGGGTGCCCGAGGTGGAGGCTCACGATGGATCCCGGGCGGGCCCGGTCCAGCACGGTGCGCCGGACGGCGGGGGCGCCCGGGTCGTCCGCGTCACGGGAGTCCACGTCGTAGGAGAGGACGTGCGGGTATCCGGCCCTGCGGGCCAGCCGGGTCACCAGTTCGGTGGCGTACTGCGTGCGGGAGGGCCTGAACCAGCTGCCGATCGTGCCGGTCAGCTTCCGCAGCCGCTCCGCGCAGCCGCTGATCTCGGCGTACGCGGCGTCCGCCGGCAGGGCACAGATGTCGAGGTGGCGCTGGGTGTGGTTGCCCAGCTCATGGCCGCCGTCGAGGATCCGGCGGGCGAGCTGCGGCTGCTCGTCGAGCCAGCTGCCGACGGCCAGGACGGTCAGCCGGGCACCGGCCCGCTCGGCCTCGCCGAGCAGCGCGGTGGCCGTCCGCGCGTCGCCCTGTCCGTGAAAGGTGAGGGCGACCGCGTCGCCGCGCGGGGGGCCGTGCCGGATCTGTACGGGCAGTCCGGGGGCGCGGGTCGGCGGGCGGGCGCCGTGGGCGGCGCCCGGGGCGGCCGGCCCCGACGGGCGCGCCGCGGAGCCCGGCGGGGAGCCGGAGGCCCGCACGGGAGCGGTGTCCGTACGGGCCGTCGCGCACCCGGGCGCGAGCGCACCGGCCGCCACGGCCGAGGCCGCGCGCAGCACGGAGCGACGATGCAGGGAAGTCACCCCACCATTAGAGGGCAACCTGTCGGAAAGTGGTCGATTTATCCGATTTAAAGGAGTACGTGTCTCGGCCGCGCTGCGGCGTCCGGGCTACTGCGGCCAGGCGTCCGCCAGCATCTTGCGGGTGTCGGCGAGCAGCTGCGGCAGCACCTTGGTCCGGCCCACCACGGGCATGAAGTTGGTGTCCCCGCCCCACCGCGGCACCACGTGCTGGTGCAGGTGGGCGGCGATCCCGGCACCGGCGGCGGCGCCCTGGTTGAGGCCGATGTTGAAGCCGTGCGCGCCGGAGGCAGCCCGCAGGGCGGTCATCGCCCGCTTGGTGAACTCGGCCAGCTCCAGCGTCTCGGCCTGGTTCAGCTCGGTGTAGTCGGCCACGTGGCGGTACGGGACGGACATGAGGTGGCCACCGTTGTACGGATAGAGGTTGAGCACCGCGTAGACGTGCTCACCGCGGGCGATCACCAGCCCGTCCTCGTCCGACTTGGCCGGAATCGTGCAGAAGGGGCAGCCGTCCTCGGCGCCCGGTCCGGTCGGTTTGTTCTCCCCCTGGATGTACGCCATCCGGTGGGGCGTCCACAGTCGCTGGAAGGCGTCCTGTGTCCCGACTCCGATCTGCTGCTCCGGCTCACTCGTCATGCGGGCCAGCATATTCCCCGGCCCGTAGCCGAATGCGGCGAGGGGCGGCCCGGGCCCGGACCGCCCCTCGGGTGCCCCGCGCGAGCGGGGCCCGTCTCACACCTGGATACGGCGCTCCACCGCGTCCAGCATCTCCGCGATGGCCTGGGCCTTCGGGATGCCGTTCTTCTGCGACCCGTCCCGGTAGCGGAACGACACCGCGCCGTTGGCCACGTCCTCGTCACCCGCGATGATCATGTACGGGACCTTGCTGCGCTGCGCGTTGCGGATCTTCTTCTGCATCCGGTCCGAGGAGGCGTCCACGTCGATGCGCAGGCCCTTCTTCTTGGCCTCGGCCGCGAACTCCTGGAGGTACGGCACGTGGTCGTCGCCGATCGGGATGCCGGTGGCCTGCACGGGGGCCAGCCACACCGGGAAGGCACCTGCGTAGTGCTCCAGCAGCACCGCGAAGAACCGCTCGATGGAGCCGAACAGCGCGCGGTGGATCATGACCGGCTGCTGCTTGGAGCCGTCGGCCGCGGTGTACTCCAGACCGAAGCGCTTGGGCTGCTGGAAGTCGACCTGGATGGTCGACATCTGCCAGGACCGGCCGATCGCGTCGCGCGCCTGCACGGAGATCTTGGGTCCGTAGTAGGCGGCGCCGCCCGGGTCCGGGACCAGCGGCAGCCCCTGCTTCTCGGCCGCCTGGCGCAGCGCCTCGGTGGCCTCCTCCCACTCCGCGTCCTCGCCGATGAACTTGTCGGACTCGGGGTCGCGGGTGGACAGCTCCAGCTCGAAGTCGTCCAGGCCGTAGTCGCGCAGCAGGTCCAGCACGAAGGTCAGCAGCGAGTCCAGCTCGTCCGCCATCTGCTCCTTGGTGCAGTAGATGTGCGAGTCGTCCTGGGTGAAGCCGCGGGCCCGGGTCAGGCCGTGCACCACGCCGGACTTCTCGTAGCGGTAGACCGTGCCGAACTCGAACAGGCGCAGCGGCAGCTCACGGTACGACCGGCCGCGCGCCTTGAAGATCAGGTTGTGCATGGGGCAGTTCATCGCCTTGAGGCGGTAGTTCTGCCCGTCGAACTCCAGCGGCGGGAACATCGCGTCGGCGTAGTTCGGCAGGTGCCCCGAGGTCTCGAAGAGCCCTTCCTTCGAAATGTGCGGGGTGTTGACGAACTCGTAGTCCGCGTCCTCGTGGCGGCGGCGGGAGTAGGTCTCCATCTCCCGGCGGATGATGCCGCCCTTCGGGTGGAAGACGGCCAGGCCGGAGCCCAGCTCCTCCGGGATGGAGAACAGGTCCAGCTCGGCGCCCAGCTTGCGGTGGTCGCGCTTCTCCGCCTCGGCGAGGAACTCCAGGTACGCCTTCAGCTCGTCCTTGGTCGGCCAGGCGGTGCCGTAGATGCGCTGGAGCTGCTTGTTCTTCTCGCTGCCGCGCCAGTAGGCGGCGGCCGAGCGCATCAGCTTGAAGGCCGGGATGACCCGGGTGCTCGGCAGGTGCGGGCCGCGGCACAGGTCCTTCCAGCACAGCTCGCCGCTCTTGGCGTCGAGGTTGTCGTAGATGGTCAGCTCGCCGGCGCCGACCTCGGCGGACGCGCCCTCGGCGGCCTCCGCGGCGGAGCCCTTGAGGCCGATCAGCTCCAGCTTGTACGGCTCGCCGGCCAGCTCGGCGCGGGCGTCGTCGTCGCTCACCGGGCGCCGGGCGAACTTCTGCCCGCGCTTCTGGATCTCCTGCATCTTCTTCTCGATGCGCTTGAGGTCCTCGGGGGTGAACGGGGTCTCGACGTCGAAGTCGTAGTAGAAGCCGTCCTTGATGGGCGGGCCGATGCCCAGCTTGGCCTCCGGGAACAGCTCCTGCACGGCCTGCGCCATCACGTGGGCGGTGGAGTGCCGCAGGATGTCCAGGCCGTCCTGGCTGGTGATCTCCACGGGCTCGACCTCGTCGCCCTCGGCGAGCTCGTACGCCAGGTCCTTGAGCTGCCCGGCGACCCGGGCCGCGACGACGGAGCGCTCGCCCTGGAAGAGGTCGGCGGCCGTAGTGCCCGTGGTCACCACGCGTTCTTCCCGCTCGGAATCGCGTTGGACGGTCACACGGACGTCTGACACCGGTCTCTCCTGACTCATGTCTCCTGCGCGTCAGCGGTTGCTGCGCAGCCGAATCGTACCGAGCCACCGGTCTTCCTCGCGAAACGGTTGTGCCGGCCGTCCCCCGGGCAGGCGGACGCACCGGCCGGCGCCCCCGGTCCGGCCGGTGACCCGCGCGCCGCTCAGTCGCCCGGCAGCGGCCCGCCGCACGCCTCCTCGAAGAAGTCCAGATTCTCCTGGAGCGACTTCAGCAGCCGGTCCCGCTCGGCCTCGTCGACCTGGACGGGGGTGACGTCCGACGCGCCGGTGATGCGGCGGAAGCCGCCCCGGCTCTCCAGCCGCCCGCTGACCCGGATCGGCAGCCCCACCAGGTGGGCGTGCCCGGCGATGCGGTAGTCCTCCTCGTCCAGCGCGACCCGTACCTGCATCACGTCGGCGCCGGTCAGCACCCGCAGCCGCACCGCGCCGGGGCCGCCGGGGCGCTCGCGCCGCAGCCGTACCACCGCGCCGGTCACCCGGACCGGCAGCGACGGCTCGTCCCGGACGTAGCGCTGGGCGGCCTGCTGGAGCGCGGGCAGGTCGCCGGGCGAGAACTCCACCGGCTCGGGCCGGGCGGCGAACCCGGGCGGCGGGCCGGCCCCGGGCGACCACTCCACCGATATCCGCACCCCCTCCGCCTCCCGCACCAGCGAGATCAGCGCCTCCGCCAGCTCGTGGCACACCCCCAGCTCCACGGCCGCCTCGAACGCCTCCATGCCGCCGGTCGCCCGCTGGTAGTCCGTGGCGTCGCGGGTGGCGTGCAGGGCGCGCTGGAGTCCGGCGACGGCCGCGCGGCCCGCCGCCACCGGGACGTAGGCGGTCAGCCGCCGCCCGGCCGGCGCGGGCCCGACCAGCACGTCCGCCATGAACGCCTCGGCCTTGCGCTTGTGCCGCGCGCCGTAATAGCCGGCCCGCCCGTACGTGCCGAGCGCGCCGGCCATCAGCATCGAGCGCGCCGCGGTGCGCAGCTGCTCCTGCGCCACCCACGGCGTGCCGCCCGCCCCGGACTCCGGCACCTCGCGCTCCCAGCGCACCTCGTCGCTGGGCACCGCGAGCGCCGCCAGCACCTCGCGCGCGGACGGCGCGGCGCTGTGCGCGAGGGCGGCCAGCGCCTCGGCGATGAGATCGGTGCTGTCCGGGAACGTCCGGGTCTGCGGTACGAGCAGGCTGGTGCCGCCGGCGGCACCGCCGGGCGGCGTCCAGCGGGCGTAGTGGCCGGCGGCGCCTCCCCGCCGCCGCCAGCCGTGCCGCGCCAGCAGGGCGCCGAGCACCGCCGGGTCCAGCTGGGCCGGATCCGGGAGCCGGAACTCGTACTCGTCGATCGGCCGGTGCATCAGGGTCTCCCTCCCGCCCCGACCCGCGTCATGATCTCGCAGAGCGCGCGGTCGTCGAAGATCCGCGTGGTCGGGATCCGCACGTTGGTCCTGCGCCGGCCGGTCACCCGATGGCCGGCCAGGTTGATCCAGTAGCAGCTGTGCCGCAGTTCGAGACGGTCGTGGCCGGCCCGCAGCCAGTCCTCCTGGGTCCGCGGCACCAGCATCACGACCAGGATCTTGTGCACCGCCACGGGTGTGCGCGCCAGCTTCACGAGATGGTCGTTGTCCAGGGTGAAGGAGAAGCCGGCACCGGGCGGCCCGGGGGCGACCTGGTACGTGCACTTCAACTGCACCTTGATGGTCACTTCGTCGTCGACGGCATGGCCGGGCGCGCCGTGGCTGACGTGCCAGTCGATGCCGTTGTCCGGGAAGGGCTGGGCCAGCGAGCAGCCCGACGCGGCGGCCACCGCGTGAAGATAGCCCACCTGGAGCGTCTCCATACAGGCCGTGGTGGCGAGCGCGCCGCGCGGCGGAGCCGTCCGCGCGGGCACCAGTCCCCCCGGGTCGGGCTGCGCGAGCGTCATCGCTCAAGTGCCTTCCGGGCCGGATCGTCCGAAAGGGCCGTCACCGCGGCGACGGCCCGTTGCTGTGTTCTTGTCCGCCCCAAGTGGTCAGCAAACCAGGGCGGTTCGACAACCGGAACCCTCGGGTATCACCTGGTCGGGTGGCCGCGACGGACCACCCGCCGCACGAGCGCGAGGAGTTGTGAGAATGCCGTGCTGGTACGACGGCCCGCTGGCCTCCTTCGACACCGAGACGACCGGGATCGACGTGGAGCGAGATCGCATCGTCGCCGCGGCCCTGGTCGTCCAGGAAACCCCGCGCAGCGTGCCCCGCGTCACCCGGTGGCTGGTCAATCCGGGCGTCCCGATCCCCGAAGCGGCCACCGCCGTGCACGGTCTGACGGCCGAGCACCTGGCCCTGTACGGCCGCTGGCCGTCGCCCGTCATGGAGGAGATAGCCCGCGCGCTGACCGACCAGTCGCTCGCCGGGCGGCCGCTGATCGTGATGAACGCGCCGTTCGACCTGACGCTGCTGGACCGTGAGTTGCGGAGGCACCGCGCCGCCTCGCTCCCGCGCTACCTGGGCGCCCACCCGCTGTCCGTACTGGACCCGCGGGTGCTGGACAAGCACCTGGACCGCTACCGCAAGGGGCGCCGCACGCTCTCGGACCTGTGCGCGGAGTACGGGGTCGAGCTGACCGGCGCCCATGAGGCCGCGGCCGACGCGGTCGCCGCGCTCCAGGTCGTACGGGCGCTGGGGCGCCGCTACGCGGAGCGGCTGGAGTCGCTGAGCCCGGCGCAGCTGCACGCCCGGCAGGCGGTGTGGCACGCGGCGCAGGCGCGCGGCCTGGAGGCGTGGTTCGCGCGCAACGGCACGGAGGAGGCGGTGGACCCGCACTGGCCGATGCGCCCGGACCTCCCGGCCGCGGCCTGACCTGCGCCCGCCGCCCGCTCCGTACAACGCCGAAGGCCGGACTGCCTGTTGACAGTCCGGCCCTCGGTCCCGGTGGGCGATACTGGGTTCGAACCAGTGACCTCTTCGGTGTGAACGAAGCGCTCTCCCACTGAGCTAATCGCCCGGGTCTTTTCGTGTCCCCGGGGTTTCCCCCGCGAACGACCTGAACAATACAGGCCGCTGCGCCTTTCCATCAAATTCCCCGACCGCGCATTCCCGTTCCCCCCTCCGGCCGCGGACCGGAACGGCCGGAAGAACTCCCGCGCGGAGGTCACCCGCGGGCCAGCCGGGACGCCAGTCCCCGGCGCCCGGCCCGCATCATCAGGGTGTGGTTGGCGAGGAAGAACGGCCGTCCCGGCAGCGCGAGCCGGCGCAACGACGGCTTGCGCAGCTCGACCTCCTGCTCGAAGACGGCACACGTCCCGCGGCCGGCCGCGCCCACCGTCCAGCGCGCGAAGCCCTCCAGGTCGCCGCGCATCGCGATCTCCAGGACGCCGGTGCCGGGGTCGCGCCGCGTCTCGGTCGCGGTGACGGTGAGCACGTACGGGAGCAGGGAACGGAAGCTCGCGGTGCCGCTGCGCCCGTCGACGCGGGTCACCCGGCGCACTTGGGGCCACCACTGCGGATACGTTTCCGCATCCTCCAGGACGGCGAACACCGCCAGCGGCGGCGCGGGCAGCAGCCACTCGCTGCGGAAGCGGTACCGGTGCAGGACATGCGGCCAGGCCTTCATGGCCCACAGTCTGCCGCGCCCGGCGGCCCCGGCACCGGGAAACGGCGAAGGCCCGGAGGTCGGGGACCTTCGGGCCGTCGGCCGGTGTGGGCGATACTGGGTTCGAACCAGTGACCTCTTCGGTGTGAACGAAGCGCTCTCCCGCTGAGCTAATCGCCCGGGCGCAGAGAGAACATTACCGCACGTCGGAGGGGGCTCACGACCACCCGCGGGGCCGGGCCGCCGGACGGCGGTCACGCATCGGCGTTCCACGGCAGCACGAAGCCGAACTTCCACAGGTAGACGGCGAGCCCGGCCACGATGATCACCGCGCCGACGCTGGTCAGGATGATGTTGCGGCGGCGCACCTTGGGGTCCAGCGCCTTTTGCGCGGCCTCGGTGACCTTGCGCTTGGTCCAGCGCAGCACCAGCTGCGCCCAGACGAACTCGGTCGCCCAGATCGCCATGCCGGCGAAGATCACCAGCCAGCCCGGCCCCGGGAGCGGCAGCATGATGATGCCGCCGACGACCACCGCGAGACCGACGACGAAGATGCCGACCTGCCAGCTCAGGTGCAGGGGGCGGGAGCGCCGGATGAAGTGCGGCGCCCGCGATCCGAGTCGCTGTTCCACGTCCGCAGTCTCCCCCGCGGCGGCCTGCTCCGCAGCCCGGGCCGCTTCGGCGGCGACCCCGAGCCCCCCGTTACTCTCC
Source organism: Streptomyces sp. NPDC018019 (assembly GCF_044327805.1). Classification (NCBI taxonomy): domain Bacteria; kingdom Bacillati; phylum Actinomycetota; class Actinomycetes; order Kitasatosporales; family Streptomycetaceae; genus Streptomyces; species Streptomyces sp. NPDC018019. The sequence goes on from NZ_JBIRGD010000018.1 coordinate 118,184, forward strand.
GTATTCATACGGCCCAACCTACCGGACGGAAGTCGGTCACCGGAATGGCCGTTCAGGAGGATTGGCAACTCCGCCGTAAGAGGTACCGGAAGTCACCCAAAACCCTCAGAGGGGTTTACAACGGCACCGTAGGTGGCATGTCGATTTCGCCGACGTGCGAATCCCCGAGCGCACACTGAGCGAAAGGCCCTGGCGCTTATGAACACCACGGTCAGCTGCGAGCTGCACCTGCGCCTCGTTGTGTCGAGCGAGTCGTCACTGCCTGTACCCGCGGGCCTGCGGTATGACACGGCCGATCCCTATGCCGTGCACGCGACCTTCCACACCGGAGCCGAGGAAACGGTCGAGTGGGTCTTCGCCCGCGACCTCCTCGCCGAGGGCCTGCACCGGCCCACGGGCACCGGAGACGTCCGCGTCTGGCCGTCCCGGAGCCACGGACAGGGCGTGGTCTGCATCGCCCTGAGCTCCCCGGAGGGCGAGGCCCTCCTGGAGGCCCCGGCACGGGCCCTGGAGTCGTTCCTGAAGAGGACCGACGCGGCGGTGCCACCAGGTACGGAACACCGGCACTTCGATCTCGACACGGAGCTCTCCCACATCCTCGCGGAGAACTGAACGGCGGCGCAGCGGCCCCTCGCGGCCATCCACCGCACCGAACCGCTCACACCTGCACCGTCCGACTCGGGGCGACGGGACAGGCCCGACAAGTTCATACGGCACGAGCCGGCGCCGTCGCCGCGGACCCACCGCGGAGACGGCGCCGAGGCTTGTTGGACGCGCTAGAGTCGGCGACCATTCGGCAAGGACCCCGGGGCGGCGCCGTCCGACCCCGCCCGGCCAGGGAGCGAACCCGTGATGATCACCCACGACACCCGGTGCGCGCTCGACGCGGTCGTCGACCTGTTGAACACCGCTCCGGAAGGCGACGCGCCCGGCGCCCCGGACAGCCTCGGCGATCTGTCGGCGCTCCGGGCGTTCGTCGCGCGCAACGCGGTCAGCGACGTGGGCACGCTCGACGAGCGCGACCTGGCCGCCGTGCGGTCGGTACGGGCGCGGCTGGCGCAGGTCTTCGCGGCACCGGACGACCGTACGGCGGCCGAGCTGCTCAACGAGCTGGTCGCGGCGGCGGGCACCACCCCACGGCTGACCGACCACGACGGCTACGACTGGCACGTGCACTACTTCGCGCCGGGCGCCTCGGTCGCCGAGCACCTGGCGGCGGACGGCGGGATGGCGCTGGCGTTCCTGGTCGTGGCCGGGGAACGGGAGCGGCTGCGGCACTGCGAGGCCCCGGACTGCCGGTTCGCCTTCGTGGACCTCTCCCGCAACCGCTCGCGCCGCTACTGCGACAGCCGTACCTGCGGCAACCGGCTGCACGTCGCCGCGTACCGGGCGCGCCGCCGGGAGGCCACCCGCTGACGGCGCGGCCGGCCGCCGCCCGCGGCCTCACAGCAGGAGGAGGTCGTGCAGGGCGCCGATGAGCAGGAGGACGGCGATGACGGTGAGGAAGAGCATCAGCGGCGGCTGGGACAATGCGAAAAGACAGCCACGCGGTTCGGGGGCCGGGGGCTTCGCCGGTGTGACGGCGGGGTCCCGGGGCAGGGCGCACTCGTCGTTCATCTCGCGCCGATGATGGCGCAGGTGATCAGGCCGGACCGGCCGGATCACCCCTCAGCACCGGGAGTTCATCCCATCCCGTGCTTTTCCGTGATCGCTACGGTGTCCGAGAGGTCACCCGCCCGGTACGCACGGCGGGCCCGGAACCAGTTCGCGCGGCACCGGCTCCGGTGTCCTCAGATGCCGTGCTTCTTCAGGATGGCCTCGATGTCGGAGAAGTCCTCCTGCGGCGCGCCGCCCTTGCTCCGGCCCGCGGGCTGCCCCTCCCGGGCGCCCGCGCCGAGCGACGGGGCGGAGGCCGCCGGCGCCACCGCTTCCGGCCCCCGCTGCCGGGCCGCGGCCCGCCGCTCCCTGCGGCTGCCGCCGGCCTTGAGGGAGTGCCGCTCGGCCGCCCTCGCGACCAGGAACAGGACGACGGAGAGGGCCAGCACGCCGAAGCCCGCCCAGACCGTGGGCTTGAAGACCACGTCGGTCAGCCAGTCGATCACCCCGGTCATCACCAGGCCCACGGGCACCAGGGAGAACGCCGCGATGCGCGTCGCGGCCAGGAAACGCCTGCGGTAGGCCGTCAGTGCGGCGATGCCCAGGCCCGCCGCCGACACCGCGGCACAGACGGTCGAGGTCAGCATCCGGTCCTCCTGCCGGTCGAAACTCGTGCGGCGCGCTGCGTCGGGCGACGCCCCCGCTCCTCCGCCTTCCATCCTGCCCTGTCCCGGACGTCCGGGGCCACGATCGGGAGCGGGCTCAGGGACATCTCGGGGTCGGGCTCCTCCGCAGGTCCCGGTTCGGGCCGGCCGGCGCTTGCTGGGAGACTGGCCCCATGAACGACGCCACCACCTCCGGCCCGGCCCGCCCCGTCGTCCTCGACGTGTGGTGCGAGCTGCAGTGCCCGGACTGCACCGCCGCGCTGGACGACCTGCGGGCCCTGCGCGAGCGCCACGGGGACCGGCTGGACATCCGGCTGCGCCACTTCCCGCTGGCCAAGCACCCGCACGCGTACGCCGCCGCGCAGGCCGCCGAGGAGGCCGCCGAGCAGGGCAGGGGCTGGCCGTACGTGGAGGCCGTACTGGCCCGTACAGAGGAGCTGGGCCGGCAGGGCGAGCGGCTGCTGGTGGCGGTGGCCGGCGAACTGGGCCTGGACGCCGAGGAGATGGACACCGCCCTCATCGACGGCCGGCACCTGCTCGCCGTCGACGCGGACCAGGCGGAGGGCAAGGCGATCGGCGTGACCGGCACGCCCACGTACGTGATCGGCGGCGAACTGCTGAACGGCAGCAAGAGCCAGGAAGGGCTGCGCGAGCGCATCGAGGAGATCGCCGGGCGGCTGCTGGCGGAGCGGGACTGACGCGGCCCGCCGCGGTGGGCGGGCCGCCCGCTCACAGCAGGAGCTTGTGCAGGGAGTAGTCGGCCGGCCGGTAGCCCAGCGACTCGTACAGGCCGCGGGCCTGGGCGTTGTCCGCGAAGACGTTGAGGCCCAGTACGGCGCGGCCCGCGGCGAGGGTCTCCCGCTCGGCGACCAGCATGAGCGTCCGGCCGTGCCCCTGGCCGCGGTGTTCCGGCGCCACCCGGACGTCCATGACGTAGCCGCCGGGCCGGGCCCGGTCGTACGTCGTGGTCCAGACGGTGCCCACGTCCGCGCCCTCGTGGGCCAGCACGCGCAGCGACTGGTGGGCGGTGGCCGGGCCGTCCGGCAGCAGCCGGGCGTGCTCCTGCGCCGCGTTGCGTTCCGCCCGCTCGCGCGACATGCCGTGGGCCACCTGCACCTCGACGTACTCGGCGTGCGCGGCGGCCAGCCAGCGCGGGTACTCCGCCGCGTCGAGCGGCCGGTCGGCGCTGCCGGCGGGCAGGCCCGGCCGGGCGGTCAGCTCCTTGCGCATCCGGCGGCTGTGCTCCGTGTAGCCGAGGGCGGCGGCCAGCCGCAGGGCCACGTCGGCGCCGGCCGGCACGTCCACCGTGATCCGCCGGCAGCCCCAGCCTCGCAGCACCTCCTCGGCGGCGAGGGCCGCGACCGTGCCCCGGCCGCGGTGCCGGTCCCCCTCGTCGATGCGCAGGGCCGCGATGCGCCCGGCGGACGGTCCCAGCCGGGCGTCCGTGGCCAGGTCTATGCGGCCCACCGGGCGGCTGTTGACGCAGACTTCGTACGTACGGGCCCGGCCGCCGTCGTCGCGTCGCTCTTCGGGCCCGGCGGGGCGCAGCGTAGTGGTCACGCTGACTTTCTACTCGGTTTCCCGTGCGTACGTCATCAGCGCGGGTCGAAGTCGGCGGCGGCGCGCTCCGCGAAGACCCGCATCGCCTCGGCGGTCAACGGGCCGGGCGCGTCACCCAGTTGCCGCCCGTCCACCCGGGTGACGGCCTGCACGTCGCGCAGCGTGGAGGTCAGGAAGACCTCGTCGGCGCGCTCCAGGACGTCCAGCGGCAGATCGGTCTCCTTGGCGCCGGTCCACTCGACGGTCAGGGCGCGGGTGATGCCCGCCAGGCAGCCGGCGGAGAGCGGCGGAGTGTGCAGCACGCCGTCCAGCACCACGAAGACGTTGGAGCCGGTGCCCTCGCAGAGCCGGCCGACGGTGTTGCCGAACAGCGCCTCGGAGGCGCCCGCCGCGCGGGCCCTGGCCAGCGCGACGACGTTCTCCCCGTACGACGTGCTCTTCAGGCCCGCCAGCGCGCCGCGCTCGTTACGGGTCCAGGGGACGGTGACGACCGCGGTGGTGTCCGGGCGGCGCGGGGCCTCACCGAGCGCGACGACCAGGGTGGTGCCCGCCTCGCCGCGGTCCGAGCCGAGCGGCGAGAGGCCGCCGGTGTAGGTGATGCGCAGCCGGCCGAGCGGCATCGGGTTGGCGTCCAGGACGGCCGCACAGGCGCGCCGTACCTCGTCCAGGTCGGGGTCGGGCAGGCCCAGGCCGCGGGCGGAGGAGGTGAGCCGGTCCAGGTGGCGGGTGAGGGCGAAGGCCCGCCCGTCGACGGCCCGCAGCGTCTCGAAGACGCCGTCGCCGACCGTCAGGCCGTGATCGAAGACCGAGACCCGGGCGGCGTCCGCGTCGCGCAGCCCCCCGTCGAGCCAGATCTTCATGGTCGTCTCCCTCCGCTCGGCTCGTGTCGGCCCGACGCTACCGCGAGCAGCCTGCGGGCCTTGAGCTCGGTCTCGTCCCACTCCCCCTCGGGGTCGGAGCCCCAGGTGATCCCGGCGCCGGCGCCGAAGCGCAGCACCGGGCCCTCGGGCGCGGCGCGGTCGATCCAGAACGTACGGATGCCGACGGCCAGCTCGCCGGTGCCGCGGTCGGCGTCCACCCAGCCGATGCCGCCGCAGTACGGGCCGCGGGGCGCGGTCTCCAGCTCCTCGATGATCCGCTGGGACGCGAGCTTGGGGGCGCCGGTGATGGAGCCGGCCGGGAAGGTGGCGTCGAGGAGGTCGGCCCAGCCCGTCTTCTCGTGCGCCTCCGCCAGCTCGCCGCGCACGGTGGAGACGAGGTGGACGAGCCCGGGGTGGGCCTCGACCGCGCAGAGGGCGGGGACGGTGACGGAGCCGGTGCGGCAGACCCGGCCGAGATCGTTGCGGACCAGGTCCACGATCATCACGTTCTCCGCCCGGTCCTTGTCCCGCAGGTCCTCGGGGACCCGGCCGGTGCCCTTGATCGGGCCGGACTCGACCGTGCGCCCGTGGCGGCGCAGGAACAGCTCGGGGGAGGCGGTGGCGACCTCGGTGCCGTGCGCGGGGAGCCGGACCGCGCCCGCATAGGGGGCGGGGTTGCCGCGCGCCAGGACGGCGGACAGCGCTTCCACGTCGGCGCGCGCGGGGTCCGGCAGCGGCGCGCTGAGTATGCGGCAGAGGTTCACCTGATAGACCTCGCCGGCGGCGATGTGTTCGCGTATGCGCCGTACGCCCGCGGTGTAGGCGGCGCGGTCCAGGGAGCTGCGCCACTCCCCCGGGGCCGGGCCCCGCCAGCGGGCGGGGTCCGGCGGGGGCACGGTTCCGGCGTCCCGCACGTCCCCGAAGCGCGCGCAGATCAGTCCCCCCTCGTAGTCGGCGACGACGGCCCACCAGCCGGCCGAATCCAGGGCCTCCGGATCGCGGGTGACATCGCGCAGGTCAGTGGCTATGCGGCCGCCGAAGCGGGCGAGCGGGGGGAGGTCGTTCACGCCATCGAGTCTATGGCTGGGGCCCGGCGGCCGCCCCGATCGGGCGAGCACCGCAGCACGCTGCACAAACGCGTTTTTGTACTGGCCCCGGAATCCGCTAGAGTTCAACACGTCGCCGGGACGCGGAAGCGAAACGGAGACGGGGTTCCTCCCCGGACCTGGTCCGGAAAGGCACCTGCGGACGTAGCTCAGTTGGTAGAGCACCACCTTGCCAAGGTGGATGTCGCGAGTTCGAGTCTCGTCGTCCGCTCGAAATGGGGGATCTTCCCGACCCCCCGCACTCCTGGTGGAGTGGCCGAGAGGCGAGGCAACGGCCTGCAAAGCCGTCTACACGGGTTCAAATCCCGTCTCCACCTCCAAGGACGATTAGCTCAGCGGGAGAGCGCTTCCCTGACACGGAAGAGGTCACTGGTTCAATCCCAGTATCGTCCACTGGTCCGCAAGGACCGCTTCCCCCGCCTTCGGGCCGGGCGGAACCCGCGCGATTAGCTCAGCGGGAGAGCGCTTCCCTGACACGGAAGAGGTCACTGGTTCAATCCCAGTATCGCGCACGCACCACCCCGCGGCTCCGGCCGCGGTCCCGAGGACGATTAGCTCAGCGGGAGAGCGCTTCCCTGACACGGAAGAGGTCACTGGTTCAATCCCAGTATCGTCCACACCGTACGGCCGAGGGCCGGAGCACACCGCTCCGGCCCTCGGCCGTTGTGGCGTGCGGGGTGCCGAGTGCGGCCGCGGGCCGACGGGGCTCGACGGGGGCCGGGCCGGACAGACCGATGGCCGGGCATCTCCCCAGATGCCCGGCCACTCTGCCGTCCGCCGCACCCCCGTCCCCACGGGGTTTCGGCCGGAAATCCCCCGTCCCGGGCCGCTCTCCCGGGACCGGGACGCCTCAGCGCCCCAGCAATCCGGCCACGGACGACGCCTGTGTCATGACGGCATCCCAGCCGCCGAACACGACGGCGAGCACCACCGCCAGCGGCAGCACCATGGCCACCGCGACGAGGGGATGGCGCTTCTGGGAGCTTCGCCCGCCGAACGCCGGGGCGGCCCCGCGCCCTTGCGTACGAACGACCGTGCGCCCGAAGATGTCCGCCATCGCCCCGCTCCCGTCACGTCTTGGGGCGGCGGGCGTCTGACCTCGGGGGACGAGTGCGTTCACCCGCCGCTTGCCCACAACATTAGGCAGCCGGCGGGCCCGGGTCGTCATGCCGTCGTATGGATTGGGCGGCCTACGCGAGGAGGACGGCAGGCCGCGGCGCGTACTCCCCTGGGTGGAGACGCGCCCCCGGGGACCTGGGGACATCCCCGAGGGGACGCCCCCGGCTCAAGCCGTGGGCCCGCCCGGGAGGAAACGCTCCCCGGCCGCCTCGGACTCCTCGGCCCGCGGCACAGGATGTTCGACCAGGGCCAGGACCCGGTTGGCCATGAAGCGGGCCGTGCGGACCACCGAGCCACTCCGGGTGACTTCGCTCACTTCCACCACTCCCCTGCGCACCGCCGTCTCGACCCTGCGGCCCGCTCTGCTCGCCACCACTTCATACGCCCGGGTCGTGTCCCCGGCGTCCACGACGATCTCGACTCGGTCACCCTTCACCGCGTCAATCCCCCTTCCGCGACGGAACATTGGGAGCGCACGCGGGAGACCGGAGCGCGCCGCGCCCGGCTTTCCCCCACTTCTTCAGGATCCCACCGGCCACTGACAATCCGGTTGCCGACGCATGCGCGGCCTATCAGCACAGCGAGCCGTCAATCCGTAAGCTGTGCCACGTCAGACGGGACCGGGCAGCGGGGATGGACATGGCGATGATGCGGCTCCGGCGCGAGGACCCGCGTGTCGTCGGTTCGTACCGGCTCCACCGGAGGCTCGGCGCGGGCGGGATGGGCGTGGTCTACCTCGGCTCCGACAAGCGCGGGCAGCGGGTGGCCCTGAAGGTCATCCGGCCGGACCTGGCCGAGGACCAGGAATTCCGCTCGCGGTTCGCCCGCGAGGTGTCGGCCGCGCGGCGGATCCGGGGCGGCTGTACGGCGCGGCTGGTCGCGGCCGACCTGGACGCGGACCGGCCGTGGTTCGCCACGCAGTACGTGCCCGGGCCCTCGCTGCACGACAAGGTCAACGACGAGGGGCCGCTGTATCCGGCGCAGGTCGCCTCGATCGGCGCCGCGCTGTCCGAGGGCCTGCTGGCGGTGCACGACGCGGGCGTGGTCCACCGGGACCTGAAGCCGTCCAACATCCTGCTCTCCCCCAAGGGCCCGCGCATCATCGACTTCGGCATCGCGTGGGCCACCGGCGCGAGCACGCTCACCCACGTCGGTACGGCGGTCGGCTCGCCCGGGTTCCTCGCGCCGGAGCAGGTGCGGGGCGCGGCCGTGACCCCGGCGACCGACATCTTCGCGCTCGGCGCCACGCTCGCGTACGCCTGCACCGCGGACTCTCCGTTCGGCCAGGGCAGTTCGGAGGTCATGCTCTACCGCGTCGTGCACGAGGAGGCGCAGCTGGCCGGTGTGCCGGACGCGCTGGCCCCGCTGCTCGCGGCGTGCCTGGCGAAGGACCCGGCGGACCGGCCCAGCACGTTGTCGCTGTCGCTCCGGCTGAAGGAGATCGCGGCGCGGGAGGCGCAGGGGCTGTCGGTGGCGGGACCGGGGGACGGCATGCCGGGCCGGGCGGCGCCCGGCGGGCGTGGACCCGGGCGCGGCTCCTCGGCCGGGCGCGGGCCGTCTTCCGAGCGGGGGGCGTCGGCGGAGCGGGGGCCGGCGGGGCCGGCTCCCTCGGCCGAGCGGAGCACGCCCGTGCGGCGCAGGCCGGCGGTGCGTCCGCAGGCGGACCGGCCGACCGGGAAGCGTGCGGAGGAGTACGCGCGGCAGCGGACGGAGCGGCGGGCGGCGACGCCCGCGCCTCGGCCGCAAGGCCCGCAGGGTCCGCGGGGGGCTGCCGGGGGCCCGGGGGCCCCGGGCGGGACCGCGCCGAAGGCACGGGGCGGACGTCCCTCGGAGCGGCCTTCCGTGCCGGGTGCGCGGGGCGGGCGCGGGTCGCGGGGAAACGGTTCACGGCCGGGCCCGGTGCGGACCGGGCCGCGTACGGGCGCCCGTACGTCGGGCGGTGCCCGGCGGCCCGGGCCCGACCGGCGGTTGCTGCGGCAGCGGATCATCGTGTTCTTCACCGTCACGCTGCTGGTGGCGTTGGGGATCGCGGTGGCGCAGGGGTGCCAGGGTCCGGCCCGGTCGTTGGGGACCGAGCGGCCGGCGTACACGTCGGCGTCCGTGGCGGAGGCGCCGCCGGGGGCCGGGCATACCTGAGCCGCGTGCCGACCGGATCTTCGGAATTCCGGTGTCCGGCGCTGCCTGCCGGGTGTTAGCGTCGCGCCGTGTCCAAGACTGAGATCGACGCCCTCACCACCGAGTTCTTCGGTGCCTTCGACAATCGGGGCGGCCGGGCCGCCGATGTGGACCGGATACGCCGGCTGGTCCTGCCCAACGGCCTGATCGTCGTGACCGGCCCAAAGTTCACGGCCTACACCGTCGAGGAGTTCATCGGGCCCCGGCGGCAGCTGCTGTCCGAGGGGCGGCTGGTGGAGTTCGCCGAGTGGGAGACCTCCGAACGCACCGAGATCGCGGGCGACATCGCGTCGCGGTTCGGCACGTACCGCAAATCCGGGATCATGGACGGTGCGCCGTTCAAAGGCGGCGGGTCCAAGACCTTCCAGTTCGTCCGCACCCCGGAGGGCTGGCGGATCGCCGCCTTCGCCTGGTACGACGAGCCCTGACCGCGGCGGGTGCTCACCCGGCGGCCGGTCCCCCGTCCCCTCGCCCCGCCGTCACCGCGTAGAACGCCACCGCCGCCGCGGCACCCACGTTGAGGGAGTCGACGTCGTGGGCCATGGGGATGCGGACCCAGGTGTCGGCGGCGTCCAGCGCGCGGGAGGAGAGGCCGTCGCCCTCGGCGCCGAGCATCAGGGCGGCGCGGTCCAGGCGGTGGGGGGCCACCTCGTCCAGGGGGACGGCCCGGGCGTGCGGGGTGAGGGCCAGGAGGGGGAAGCCCGCCTCGCGGACCGTCCGGAGGTCGCGGGGCCAGTTCTCCAGACGCGCGTACGGGACGGCGAAGACGGCGCCCATGGAGACCTTCACCGAACGGCGGTAGAGCGGGTCGGCGCTGTCCGGGGAGAGCAGCACGGCGTCCATGCCGAGGGCGGCTGCGCTCCGGAAAATGGCGCCGATGTTGGTGTGATCGTTCACGGCTTCCATGACCGCGATGCGGCGGGTGCCGGGGCGGGCCAGGAGTTCGGCGGCCGTGGGCAGGGGCTTGCGGGCCATGGAGGCCAGGGCGCCGCGGTGGACGTGATAGCCCGTCACGCGTTCGGCGAGGGCGGGGCTGACCACGTACACGGGGGCCGGGACCGCGTCGATGACGTCGCGCATCACCTCGGCCCACTTGGCGGACAGGAGCATCGAGCGCATCGCGTAACCGGCCTGCCGGGCGCGCCGGATGACCTTCTCGCCCTCCGCGATGAACAGGCCCTCGGCCGGTTCGCGGCGGCGGCGCAGTTCCACGTCGGTCAGGCCCGTGTAGTCGCTCAGGCGCGGGTCGTCCGGGTCGTCGACGGTGATGATGTCAGCCACGGGGTGGGGTGCCTCGTCGGATTCGTGGGCCGGTGGGGTCAGTGGGTCCGGTGCACGGCGACGACGTCGCCGATGACGATGACGGCGGGCGGCCGGACGCCTTCGGCCCGTACCGTCTCGCCGAGGGTGGCGAGGGTGGCGTCCACACGGCGCTGGGCGGCGGTGGTGCCCTCCTGGACGACGGCCACGGGGGTGTCGGCGCCGCGCCCGTGCGCGATGAGCGTGGCGGCGATGGCGCCGCTGTTCTCGACGCCCATGAGGACGACGAGGGTGCCGCGCAGCCGGGCGAGGGCGGACCAGTCGACGGTGGAGCGTTCGTCGTCGGGGGCGACGTGGCCGCTGACGACGGTGAACTCCTGGGCCACGCCGCGGTGGGTGACGGGGATGCCGGCGGCCGAGGGGACGCTGATGGAGCTGGAGATGCCCGGGACGACGGTGCAGGGGATGCCCGCCTCGGCGAGGGCCTGCAGCTCCTCCATGCCGCGGCCGAAGACGTACGGGTCGCCGCCCTTGAGGCGGACCACGGACTTCCCGGCGCGGGCGTGCTCGATCAGGGCGTTGTTGATGGCCTCCTGGGCCATGAACCGGCCGTACGGGATCTTCGCGGCGTCGATGACCTCGACGTGCGGCGGGAGTTCGGCGAGCAGGTCGCGCGGGCCGAGCCGGTCGGCGATGACCACGTCGGCCTCGGCGAGCAGCCGGCGGCCGCGCACGGTGATCAGGTCGGGGTCGCCGGGGCCGCCGCCGACCAGGGCGACGCCGGTGGTGCGGGCGCGGTGGTGCGGGGCGGCGAGGGTGCCGTCGCGCAGGCCCTCGACGATGGCGTCCCGTACGGCGGCGGAGCGGCGCGGGTCGCGGCCGGTGAGGACCGCGACGGTGACGCCGTCGCTGCGGCCGGTGGCCGGGGTCCAGGCGGTGGCGGCCTCGGCGTCGTCGGAGCGCACGCACCACACCCGGCGGTCCTCGGCCTCCTGGGAGGCGGCGGCGTTGGTCTCGGGGTCGTCGGTGGAGATCAGGGCGTACCAGGCGTCGGCGAGGTCGCCGGGCGCGTACCGGCGGCGCTCCCAGCGGATCTCCCCGGTGTCGGCCATGGCCTCGACGGACGGCTTGGCGGACGGGGAGACCAGCAGGACGTCGGCGCCCGCGGCGACCAGGGAGGGCAGGCGGCGCTGGGCGACCTGGCCGCCGCCGAGGACGACCACGCGGCGGCCGGACAGGCGCAGTCCGACGGGGTAGGCGGCGTGTTCGGCGTGCTCGGCCATGGCGGTATCGGCTCCTTGTGGGGGTGGCGCGGGGCGCTGGTGGTGCGGGCAGCGCGCAGGAGGGGGCGGGGACGCGTTCGCCGCTGCGGCGCTGGAGCGGCTGAGGTACGGGGCGGCTGCCGCCCCGGGGACCTGACCTGGTGAGAGGGTACGGGCCCGGCCCACAGCCTATGTGGCTGCGGGCCGGGGGTCATGCGCAGGGCCGGTGGCCGGGCGGTCAGCTCTTCTCGGTGACTCCGGCGGCGTCGAAGGTGGCGACCTCGTGCATGGCGCGGGCGGCGCTCTGCACGACGGGCAGCGCCAGCAGGGCGCCGGTGCCCTCGCCGAGCCGCAGGTCGAGGTCGACCAGCGGGCGCAGTCCGAGCTTGTTGAGCGCGGCGACGTGGCCGGGCTCGGCGCTGCGGTGACCGGCGATGCAGGCGGCCAGTGCCTCGGGGGCGATGGCGCGGGCCACCAGGGCGGCCGCCCCGGCGCTGACCCCGTCCAGGATCACCGGCGTACGCAGCGAGGCGCCGCCGAGGATCAGGCCGGCCATCGCCGCGTGCTCCAGGCCGCCGACCGCGGCGAGGACGCCGATCGGGTCGCCGGGGTCGGGGCGGTGCAGCTCCAGGCCGCGGCGCACGACGTCGACCTTGCGGGCGTGCGTCTCGTCGTTGATGCCGGTGCCGCGGCCGGTGACCTCGGCGGGGTCGGCTTCCGTGTAGACGGAGATCAGGGCGGCCGAGGTGGTGGTGTTGGCGATGCCCATCTCGCCGGTGATCAGCGCCTTGTTCCCGGCGGCCACCAGGTCGCGGGCGGTCTCGATGCCCACCTCCAGGGCGCGCAGCACCTCGTCGTGGCTCATCGCGGGGCCGACGGTGAAGTCGGCGGTGCCCGGCCGGATCTTGCGCGGCAGCAGGCCGGGCGTGGCCGGCAGGTCGGCGGCCACGCCCACGTCCACGACGCAGACCTCGGCGCCCACCTGGTTGGCGAACGCGTTGCAGACCGCGCCGCCGCCCAGGAAGTTGGCGACCATCTGCGCCGTGACCTCCTGCGGCCAGGGGGTCACGCCCTGGGCGTGCACGCCGTGGTCGCCCGCGAAGACGGCGACGGCGGCCGGCTCCGGGATCGGCGGCGGGCACTTGCGGGACAGACCGCACAGCTGCGCGGAGATGATCTCCAGCATGCCGAGGGCGCCCGCGGGCTTGGTCATCCGCTTCTGGCGCTCCCACGCCTCGCCGAGCGCCTTGGCGTCCAGCGGGCGGATGCCCTGGAGGGTCTCCTGGAGGAGGTTGGCGGGCGCCTCGCCGGGCAGGGCGCGGCGGCCGTACGTCTCCTCGTGGACCACCCAGGACAGCGGGCGGCGCTTGGACCAGCCGGCCTGCATCAGCTCGGGCTCGTCGGGGAACTCGTCCACGTACCCGACGCAGAGGTACGCGACGACCTCCAGGTGCTCGGGCAGGCCCAGCTCGCGGACCATCTCGCGCTCGTCGAAGAAGCTGACCCAGCCGACGCCCAGGCCCTCGGCGCGGGCCGCCAGCCACAGGTTCTCCACCGCCAGCGCGGAGCTGTAGGGGGCCATCTGGGGCTGGGTGTGGCGGCCGAGGGTGTGCCGGCCGCCGCGCGTCGAGTCGGCGGTCACCACGATGTTGACCGGCGTTTCGAGGATGGCCTCGATCTTCAGCTCGCGGAACTGCTTGGCACGGGCCTTGGGCAGCGACTTCGCATACGCGTCGCGCTGCGCCGCGGCGAGTTGGTGCATCCGCTCCCGGGTCTCCTGCGAGCGGATGACGACGAAGTCCCAGGGCTGGGAGTGCCCGACGCTGGGAGCGGTGTGGGCCGCCTCCAGGACGCGCAGCAGCACCTCGTTCGGGATCGGGTCGGGGCGGAAGCCGTTGCGGATGTCCCGGCGCTCGCGCATGACCCGGTGGACGGCGGCGCGCTCGGCGTCCTCGTATCCGGCGGCCGGGGGGCCGGCCGGCTGGGCCGGGACCGCCGGTTCGGCCTCGGCCGGTACGGCGGGCTCGTCCTGGGGCGCGGGGGCCGGTGCCTCCGGGGCCTCGGCGGCCGGTGCGGCCTGCTCCGCGGCGGCCTCGGCCGGCGCGTTCAGGACGACCGGGGCGTCCGGGGCGTCGCCGAGCTGGACCAGTTCGGCGGCGTCCTGCTCCGGGACCGGTTGTCCGGCGTCGGCGGGCGCTTCGGCCCGGGCGGCCGGAGCGGTCTCGCCCTCGGCCGGGGCGGCCGGAGCGACCGGGATCTGGTCACCGGCCGGGGCCTGGTCCGCGCCGTGCCGGGCTTCCGCGGGCTGCTGAGCGCCATCGGGAGCGGCGGCCTGCTCCGGCTGCGGGGCGGCGGCCTGCTCCGGCTGCGGGGCGGCGGCCTGCTCGGCGTCGGCGGGAGCGGCTTCCGCGGCCGGGCCCTCCGCGTCGGCGGCCGGGGCGGGCTCCGGGGTCTCGGACGGCTGCGCCGCCTCGGCGGAAGCCTCCAAGACCGTTTCCTGAGCCGCCTCCTGGGCGACCGGCCCGACCGGCCGGGACTGGGCCTGCTCGGTCTGTGCTTGCTCGGGCTGAGCCTGCTCGGACTGTGCTTGCTCGGACTGGGCCTGCTCGGACTGGGCCTGTTCCGACTGGGCCTGCTCCGCCTGGGCGGCGGCCTCCTGCGGTGCGCCGGTGGCGGGCGCGGCGGCCTGCTCCTGCTCCGCCACGGCAGCCTCGTCCGCTGCGGCAGCCCCCTCCGGCGCGGGCTCCTCCGCGCCGGGCACGGCCTCGGCCGGTACCTCCTGGGCCGCCGCGGTCTGATTCTGCCCGTCGGCAGGTACGGCGGCATCCGGGGCCGCAGGGGTTTCGGCCGGGGTGCCCGGTGCCTCTTCGGCGGACTGTATGGGCTGCGGCACCCCGGCGGGCTGCGCGCCCTCGGCCGTACCGGTGGCATGCGTCGTTTCGGCGGCGGCCGGCTCCTGGACCGGCTGCGTGCCGTCGGCCACGGCGGCCTGTCCGGCCGGAGCGGCCTGCTCCGCCTCGTCGGCGCCCGCCTGCGGCACGGCCTCGGCCGGGGCCGCCTCGGCCGGCGCACCCGCCACGGCCTCCGCCGCTTCGGCGGCTTCCGGCGCCGGCGCCTGCTGCGCCTCCGGGGCGGCGGCCTCGGCCGTCGCGGCTGTCGGCGCCTCCACCGTCTCGGTCGTCACATCAGTCACCGCAGCCTCCTCAGCACCGCGATCGACCGTTTCTGCAGCCGCAGCGGTCGGCACGGCGGCAGCGGTCTGTCCGGCCGCGGCGACCGGCGCCACCGGGGCCGCCTGCGCCGGGGCACTGTCCCACGACGGCACCTGGGCGGCGATCCCGCCGAGCTGCGGTCCGGGCAGCGGCGCCGCGCCGGGCGCCGCGTACTCCTCGGCGGGGGCCGCGTACGCCTCGGCGGGGTTCTGCTGGGCGGCG
The DNA here is from genome assembly GCF_044327805.1 of Streptomyces sp. NPDC018019. NCBI lineage: Bacteria > Bacillati > Actinomycetota > Actinomycetes > Kitasatosporales > Streptomycetaceae > Streptomyces > Streptomyces sp. NPDC018019. The sequence continues at coordinate 133,221 of NZ_JBIRGD010000018.1, forward strand.
GGGACGGCACCGGCGGTCTCCGCCTGCGGCGCGCCCTCCTCGACGTCCAGGTATTCGGGGCCCGGCGCGGGCCGGGCGGGGGTGCCGCGCACCGGTGCGCCGGTCGGCGCGCCGGCCGGGCCGCGGTCGGCGAGCGAGCGGACCACGCCGCCGGTCGCGTCGGGGACCGGCGGGCCCATGTGGAGCGGGCGGCGCGGCGGCGCGGGGGCCTGCTGCGGCGCGGCGGGCGGCGGGACCCGCACGCCGCCCACGTCGACGGAACCGGAGTCGCGGCCACCGCTCTCGTGGTCGCCGGCCTCCGGCGGCAGCGGCTCGTACCCCGCGCCACGCGGCGCGGCGTCGTACGGGCCCGCCTGCTCCGGCACGGTGTGCTGGGGCGGTGCCTGCGGCGGCTGGGCCTGCTGCGGGAACTGCGCGGGCGGCGCCACCGGCTGGTGGTGCTGCTGCTCGCTGCCCCACGCACCCTGCGCCCCCGGCATCAGCAGCAGGTCGTCGTCCTCGGCGCCCGCGTCGGCGGGGTCCAGGAAGGTGTAGGCGTCGGGAGCCTGGGGCATGCCCGGCGCGTGCGTCGGGCCGGCATCGGCAGGGGAGGGAACGGCCGCCGGCTGCGGCTGTCCGGGCTGTCCGCCTGCGTTCTCCGGCAGCCCCTCTCCCGGGACCTGGCCGGTGTCGGTCATGCGTACCCCTCGCCCATTGGTAGTGCTCCTTCCAACCGCTCGTGCGACGCGCTCCACCGCGGCGCGCCGACCGCCCCGGTAGCTAGAACGAGCGAGCGCGCCTCGCGGCACGTCCGCCCTTGAGAGCTTCATTTACGGCCAAAACCACGGCATCTTCCGGATATTGGCGTACGAAACCGAACGCGGGACGGCGGCGCAACGATCCGCCAGCCTACCCCGCGCCGGGTCCGGGCCCGGTCACGGGTGAGCAACCCGGTAGCCGCTGAGCAGGAAGACGACGGCCCGCTCCCGCTCGACCCAGGCGGAGGTGTCCAGTTCGACGGACTGCAGCAGCGCGCACTCGGCCTCGTAGCCGCCGTCGGCCAGCGCCCGTCCGATGGCCTCGGCCTCGTCGCGGGTGGCGGCGTGCGCGACGATGCGCTCGGGCCGGCGGGCGGCGCAGGCGGCGACCACCGCCGCTCCCCCGCCGCCGACCCGTACGACGTCCGGTTCCGGCAGATCCTCCAGCACCTGGGGCGCACGGCCCTGCACCACCTGGAGCTGGACGCCGTACCGGCGGGCCACCGCGGCGGTGCGGTCGCAGGCGTCCGGGTCGGCGTCGACGGCGATGACGGCCGCCCCGAAGCGCGCGGCCTCGACGGCGGCGGCGCCGCTGCCCGCGCCGATGTCCCAGACCAGGTCGCCGGGCCGCGGCCCGAGGCGGGCCAGCTGGGCGCAGCGCAGCTGGACGGACTCGCCTTCGCCCAGGACGCCGCCGTACGCCTGCGCGGGCAGCCCCCAGCCGCGCGGCGGGGCCGGGTAGGCGACGTCCCGGCCCGCCATCCAGCCGCTGCCCTGGGCGGCGGCGCTGGCCCCGCCGACGACGATGACGACGTTGGGGTCGCGCCAGACGTGGTCGGCGGCCTTGTCGGAGGTGAGGACCGTCACCTGCTCGCGTTCGGTGCCCAGTTCCTCGCAGATGACGAAGGTGCGGTGCACGCCGTCCAGCAGCAGGGCGAGTTCGGCGGGCCCGGCGCCGGGCGCGGTGAGCACCGCGACCTTGGTGTGCGCGCGGCAGACGTTCACGGCCCGGCGCAGGTCGCGGCTGTGGGCGACGACGATCTGGGCGTCGTCCCAGGGCATGCCGGCGCGGGCGAAGGCCGCCGCGACGGACGAGACGGCGGGCACCACCTCGACCTCCAGGCCGTGCTCGGGCGCGCGCAGGGTCCGTACGACGCCGAAGAAGCCGGGGTCGCCGTCGGCGAGCACCACGGCGGTGCCGCGGTGCTGGGCGATGCGGCGGGCGGCCAGGCCCACGCTGCCCAGCCGGATCTGTTCGGCGTGCGGGGGGACTTCGGGCAGGGCGAGGTGGTGGGCGGCGCCGGCCACGAGCGTCGCCGCGCCGAGGGCGGAACGGGCGGCGGCGGTCAACGGCGAACCGTCCCACCCGATCACCGTGACCCGGTCGGCCATCGTCGTCAGTCTCCTGGGCTTTGCTGGCTACGGAACAGGACTGGGCATTACGGAACAGAGCCACGCATGCGGAACGGGCGGTGCGCGCGCCGGACGGCTCGCACGGCGGCGTCCGGCCGGTCGCCGGAGCGTCCGGCGGGCAGGGCGAGACTACCCCGAGAGGTCCGGACCACAGCGTCGCGGGGCGGGCCCGGACGGCCGAAACCGTGCGGTCGCGGACGCCGGCCGGGGCGTCAGTTCCATTCGGGGTAGGCGAAGCCGTTGGCGTCGGCCATCCGCCCCGGCACGCCGTCGAGGTCCTCGGGCAGCAGGCTCCACACGATCAGGTCGGTACGGATGTCCGTCCAGCCCCCGTCCTCGGTGCGCGAGCGGGCTATCCAGGCGTTGCGCAGCACGCCCTCGCTGATGCAGCCGATCTTCTGGGCCACCTGCTGGGCGGCGGTGTTGTCGGCGGCGGTGCGCAGCTCGACCCGCTCGAACCCCTGGTCCCGGAAGAGCCACTGGGCGACCGCGAGGACCGACTCGCAGGCGTAGCCCTCGCCCCGGGCCCAGGGCGCGGTGACGTAGGCGACCTCGGTGCTCAGCACCCGCCAGTCGGTGTGGTCGAGCTGGACGGTGCCGACCAGGCGCTGGGTGAGGAACTCGGTGACGGCGAGGGCGATGCCGCGGCCTTCGGTGCGCATCGCGCCGGCCCGGCGGGTGGCCCAGTCACGGGCGAGATCGGTCGTGTACGGGTGCGGCAGCGCGGTCCAGGCGGTGGTCAGCTCGTCGTTCATCATCTCCGTCAGCGCGGGCACGTCGGCCTCTTCGAACGGGCGAAGCACCAACCGATCCGTGCTGATGGAGATGTCCGGAAAGGTGGATGTCATGCCGCTGCTCCAACGCCGTTGACCGTGCTGCTCCGAAGTTCGGGCCGGGTTGACCGTCTTTGAATGCACCAGCATGCAGCATCCGACCGGCGATGTGCCACGCGCGCGGGCCCCGGTGGCGCGGGGTGCGCGGCCGGGGCCCGTCGCCGGGCGGCTCGAAAGCCGGTGCGGACGTCAGGTGCGGGGCGGTGGCGGTCAGCTCGTGGGCGCGCCGAAGGCCGGGATGACCGAACCGTCCCGGTACTTGTCCTCGATGAACTTCTTGACCTCGGGCGAGTTCAGCAACTTGACCAGCTTCTTGACCCGCGGGTCGTCCTCGTTGCCCTTCTTGACCGCCAGGAAGTTGGCGTACGGATTGCCGTCCGCCTTCTCCAGGGCCAGCGCGTCGGTGGAGGGCTTGAGCTGGGCGCCGATGGCGAAGTTGCCGTTGATCACGGCGGCGTCCACGTCGGCGAGGCGCGGCGCGATCTGACCGGCCTCCAGCTCGGTGAGCTTGATGCCCTTGCTGTCCGCGACGTCGGTCAGCTTGGCGTCGGCCCCGACACCGTCCTTGAGCGTGATGACGCCGTTGTCGGCGAGCAGCTTGAGGGCGCGGCCCTCGTTGGACGGGTCGTTGGGGACGGATACGGTGTCGCCGGCGGTCAGCTCGGAGAGCTTCTCGACCTTCTTCGAGTAGACGCCGAGCGGCTCGATGGCGACGTTGACGACCGGCACGATGTGGGTGCCGTTCTTCTTGTTGTACGTGTCCAGGAACGGCTTGTGCTGGAAGAAGTTCGCGTCGACCTGGCCGTCCTCGGTGACCTTGTTCGGCAGGTTGTAGTCGTTGAACTCCTTCACCTCCAGCGTGAGCCCCTCCTTCGCCGCGAGCTTGTCCTTGACGAAGTTGAGGATCGCCCCGTGCGGGGTCGGGCTGGCGGCGACGGTCAGCGGCGCGCTGCTGTCCTCCTTCTTGCCTCCGGAGGAGGAGACGTCGGAGGGCGCGCTGCAGGCGCTCGCGCCGAGGGCGACGGCCGCCGCGGCCAGGGCGGCCACGGTGATGTTGCGGGTGGTACGCACGAAGAGTGCCCCTATCTCGGTTTCTCGGACGCGCGGGGCCGGCGGCCCCGCGCGGTGCGCCCGGCAAAGGGTCCGGGCTCAAGAGGGTCCGGAGCGGACCCGGTCTCAGACGCCGACGCGCTGCTCGGGGGCGTCGGCGGTGGTGGCCGCCGCGGGCTGCCCGCCGGCGGCGGCCGGGGCGGGCGCCCGGCGCAGTCCGACGCGTACGGCGGAGGTGCCGCGGCTGCCGCGGCGGGCCAGCCTGCGCACGATCAGGTCGCCGAGCAGCTGGACGGCGATGACCAGGACGATCAGCAGCACGATCGTGATGATCATCAGGTTGGTCTCGTACTGGAGGTAGCCGTAGGTGTAGGCCAGGTTGCCCAGACCGCCGCCGCCGACCGCGCCGGCGATGGCGGAGTAGCCGATCAGCGTGATGACCGTGGTGGTGACGGCCGCGACCAGCGCGGGCAGGGCCTGCGGCAGCAGGACCTTGAAGACGATGGTCCAGGTGCCGCCGCCCATCGACTGGACGGCCTCGACCAGCCCGTGGTCGACCTCGCGCAGCGCGGCCTCGACGAGCCGGGCGAAGAACGGGATGGCGGCGATCACCAGGGGCACGACCGCGCCGGTGGGGCCGATGGAGACGCCGACGATCAGGCGCGTGAAGGGGGTCAGCGCGACCATCAGGATCAGGAAGGGGAAGGACCGGCCGATGTTCACCACCGCGCCGATGACCTTGTTGACCACGACGTTCTGCAGGACGCCGCCGCGGTCGGTCAGGATCAGCAGGACGCCGAGCGGGATGCCGAACAGGACGGCGTAGAACGTCGACCACCACACCATGAAGAGCGTGTCGAGCGTGTTGTTGTACAGCAGCGGCTGCATCTGCGACCAGGTCACTTGGCACCTTCCTTCACCAGCGCGCCGGCGGACGCCGCCGTCGCGTCGCCGGCCGGCTCGCCGGCCACGTCCACCTGGAGGCCCTGCTCGCGCAGGAAGCCGATGGGTACGACGTTCTCCTCGAAGCGGCCGGGCAGCTCGATGCGCATCCGGCCGATCTGCCTGCCGCCGACGGTGTCCATGGCGGCGCCGAGGATGGAGATGTCCACGTTGTACGTACGGGACAGCTCGGAGATCACCGGACGGGTGGCGGCCTCGCCGTGGAAGGTGACGTCCACCACGGTGCGGTCCGGGCCGGAGGGCTCGCCGCCGACCGGGAACAGCTCCCGGGCCAGCTCGGAGCCGGGGGTGGCGAGCAGCTCGGCGACGGTGCCCTGCTCGACGACGCGGCCGTTCTTCATCAGCGCGGCCGAGTCGCAGATCGTCTTGACGACGTCCATCTCGTGCGTGATGAGCAGCACGGTCAGGCCGAGCTGGCGGTTGAGGTCGCGCAGCAGCGTCAGGATGGAGCGGGTGGTCTCCGGGTCCAGGGCGCTGGTGGCCTCGTCGGAGAGCAGCACCTTGGGGTCGCCGGCCAGGGCGCGGGCGATGCCGACGCGCTGCTTCTGGCCGCCGGAGAGCTGGGCGGGGTACGCCTTGGCCTTGTCGGCGAGGCCGACCAGGTCGAGCAGTTCCAGGGCCTTGCGGGAGCGCTCGCGGCGGTCGACCTTGAGGATTTCCAGCGGCAGCTCGATGTTGTCCTGGACGGTGCGCGAGGACAGCAGGTTGAAGTGCTGGAAGACCATGCCGATGTGGCTGCGGGCGGCGCGCAGCGCGGCGTTGGCGCGCTGCCCCCTGCCCGCCAGCGAGGTCAGCTCCTGTCCGGCGACGGTGACCGTGCCGGAGGTGGGGCGCTCCAGGAGGTTGACGCAGCGAATGAGGGTGGACTTGCCGGCGCCGCTCTGGCCGATGACGCCGTACACCTCACCCTCGCGGACGTGCAGGTCGACGCCGTCCAGGGCGGTGACTTCGCGGTCTCCTGAGCGGTAGACCTTGGTCAGGCCCGTTGTGGTGATCACAGGGAATTCCGTCACTGTCGTGTGCCGGGCGGCTCGCCCGCCGGGCACGGGGCATTCATTGCGGAGTGCGGCATGGGGGACCCGGAGGGCGCGGTGGCCCGGCTTCGGGTTCCGGTGACGCGGGGCGGCCAGGGCCGTGGCGTACGGACGGGCGTACGGTTCGCACGGCGCAAGGCGGCGGGTCTCGCTTCGGGGCGCGAGGCTCGGCGGGGGCCCTCAGCGGTCACACATTCGACACATGCAACGAGCACCGGGCGTCATGGTCGCCTCGGTCGCAGGGGTGCGGTTGCTCGTCGTGGTCATGTTCGCCAGTAAACCAGACAGGCGTACGGACCGATCAAGCCTGTCCGGATGGCGGACAGCGCCGACCACTGACCGGACGGCCGGTCAGTCCGCCGTGACGATCTCCAGGCCGTCCGCCGTGGCCTGCACGGACACCGCCGACAGATTCTCGACGATCACGTCGGCGGACAGCTCGCCGGCCTGGTGCGTTGTGGTCAACGCCACGGTCGTCATACCGGCGGCGCGGCCGGACGCGAGCCCGGCGGGCGCGTCCTCGAAGACGACGCAGCGGGCCGGGTCCACCCCCAGCCGCCGGGCGGCCAGCAGGAACGGCTCGGGGTCGGGCTTGCCGCGGGTGATGTCGTCCGCGGCTATCAGGGTCTTCGGGTGGATGCCCACCTCCGCGAGCCGGGCCTCGGCCAGGCGGGCGGTCGCGGAGGTGACCACCGCCCAGCGCTCCGGGGGCAGCCCGGACAGCAACGCGAGGGTGCCGGGCAGCGCGTGCACACCGCCCGCGACATCCTCGTACTCCAGCTGCTCGATCCGGGCCAGCGCCTCGGGCACACGGGCCGCGGGCAGCAGGTCGGCGATGATCTCGGCGGCCGGGCGGCCGTGCAGCTCGACACGGGCGAAGTCCTCGGGCGCGATCCCGTACTCCCCGGCCCACCGGGACCAGCAGCGGTACACCGAGTCCAGGGAGGAGACGAGGGTGCCGTCGTTGTCGAAGAGCAGTGCGGCTGCGGAGATCTTCATGCCGCGCCAGCGTACGTGACCCGGGTCGGCCGCCGGGAGTGACGGGGTGGCCGCCGGGAGTGACACCGGCCGGCCGCGGCGGTCGCAGCGACCGGCGGGGCCGCGCGCACCCGGCCCACCGCCGCCGATTAGAGTCCTCTCATGCCCTTTTTCCCCACTGCGCGCAGCCGCGCCGCGCGGAGGTCCCGGTGATCGACGCGCTGACGGTCGCGATCGGCGTGACCGCGCTCGCTCTGGCCGCCTGGTGCGGCTTCGCCGCGTACCGCGACGAGCCGACGAAGGACTGGCACTTCATCGGCATGGCCGTGGTCTCCCTGCTGGGCGTGGTCCAACTCGTCGTGGGCCTGGTGCAGTTGGGCAGCGGCGGGACGCCCCGGGACGGTACGGCGATCTTCGTCGCCTATCTGGTCGGGGCGGCGGCCTGCGTACCGGCCACCGGTTTCCTGTCGCTCTCGGAGCGGACGCGCTGGGGCTCGGCGACCGTCGCGGCGGGCGCGGTGGTCCTCGCCGTACTGGAAGTGCGGCTGTTCGACATCTGGGGAGGCGGCCATGTCTGAGACGTCCACGGGGTCCCGGACCCCCGAGGCCGCGGCGGGCGGCGCGCGGCGTTCCCTGGGCACCGGCCCCGGCCGGCTGCTGGTCGCCCTGTACGGCGTCTTCACCGTCGCCGCCGCGTCGCGCGCGGCCTACCAGCTGATCGCGCAGTTCGACCGGGCGCCGCTGGCGTACATCCTGTCCGCGGTCTCCGCGGCGGTCTACGCCTTCATCCTGTTCTCGCTGGTGCGCGGCGGCGAGGGGGCCCGCAGGGCGGCCGTCGTGTGCTGCGCGCTGGAGCTGATCGGCGTGCTCGGTGTCGGTACGTGGACGCTGGTGGACCGCTCCGCCTTCCCGGACGCCACCGTCTGGTCGGACTTCGGGATGGGCTACCTCTTCATCCCGGTCTTCCTGCCGGTGACCGGCCTGCTGTGGCTGCGGCGGGCCCGCCGGGCGTGACGCGCTGCCCGGCAGGCCCCCGCCGCGCGGGTCCGGCCGGTCAGGCGCTCGCCACGTAGGCCTGCGGCGCGCCGTCCGCGGTGGCCGCCTCCTTCTCCAGCGTGATCAGACTGAGCCGGGAGCTGAGCTGCTCGGTGGCGACCGGCGCGTAGCCGTGGCTGCGGTACAGGCGCAGGTTGCCCTCGCTGCGGTGGCCGGTGGAGAGCCGGTAGCGCTTGGCGGAGCGTTCGGCGGTCAGCCGCTCCTCGACGGCGGCGAGCAGCCGGCCGCCGAGGCCGTGGCGCTGCATGCGCGGGTGGACGACGAGCTTGCCGATGGCGGCCGTGCCGTCCGCGTCGACCGAGCCGCGCACCGCCCCGACGACCTCCGTGCCGAGCCGGGCCACCACCACACAGGCGTCGCTCAGTTCGGCACGCAGGTCATCGAGGGTCTGGGTGAGCGGTTCGATCGAGTAGTCGTCGTACAGCGCGGCCTCCGGCTGATAGCAGAGGTACTGGAGTTTGAGGATCTGCTCGGCGTCCTGGTCGGTCGCCGCAGAGATGGTCACGCTCATGCCCATGCGCGAGTGCCTCCCCTTATTCGGTTCGGTGCGCCCGGGCGCGCAGAGGGTGAGAGGGTACGCCCGGGCCGGTTGCCCTGACTGACGGAGCCGTGTGGTGCACGCCGCCGTCGTGGCGTGACTGACGCTGCTGCTTCCGGACTCCCCGGTTTCGCGCAGCGGCAACCTCCGCCGTGAGCATTCTGCGCAGGCATTCCAGGCAACGGGAACGGACCGGCCCCAAGCTCCCCTGTGACATTCCCAACTCAGATGAGATTTCGCGGTAGGTGAGGTCGGCGCCGGACAACAGGGCGCGCAGCAGGGCGGGGCAGCGTCCGGGGAGCCGTTCGACGGCGGCGCGCAGCGCGCGCCGCTCCTCGGTGTCGAGCGCCATGCTCTCGGCGACGGCGGCGATCCGGGGCTGCGGCCCGGTGGGGTCGTACGGGACCTCCCGCAGCGCCCGGCGCCGTGCGCCGCGGGCCTCTGCGCGGACCGCGCGGCGCAGCCAGCGGGCCGGCTCGGCGGGCGGCCCGGCGTCGCGGGTGTGTTCCAGCAGCCGGGCCCACACACTCTGTTCGAGGTCGTCGGCGTCGGCTCCGGCGGCGTCCGCCTCGGCCGCGACTTCGGCGGCCAGCAGGGGGCGCAGCGTACGGATGAGGTCGTGATCCGTGGTGGCGTGCCGCATGGCGTGCGAGACGCGGCGGTGCCGTGCGGCGGTTTCGCCGGTGCCCCGGACCCACTCGTCCGGGGCACCGGCGTCGCCGGGCTGACGCCTGCACGTCGGGCGCCGGCCCGCGGTGTCAGCGCCGGCGGAACTCCGCGGCGGCCAGCAGCGCCGTGTCGCAGTTGTCGGAGAACAGGCCGTCGATGCCGGTGGCCAGGCACTTCTTGAAGTAGCCCAGCGCGTCGCCGTACGCGGCGGGGTCGGTGCCGCGGCGGAAGTCGGCGGGCAGGAAGGTGTTCTCGTTGCGGCCGGTGTAGGGGTGCAGGACCAGCCCGGCGGCGTGCGCGTCCTTGACCACCGAGGTGGGCTTGCCGAGCCTGTCGTCCTTGGTGCGCGGGAGGATGACGGTCAGGTCGGGGCCGATGCCCTGCGCGAAGCCGGAGATCCACTTCAGGCCGGCGGGCTTGACCAGGTCGGCGGTGGTACGCGGGTCGCCCGCCGCCTCGAAGTCCCATGGCCGGTCCTTGAGGGTGCCCAGCAGGAGGACCTTGGGGCAGTCGACGAACTTGTCGAGCCGCTGGAGGCTGCTGGGCTCGAAGGACTGGAGGAAGTTCGGCGCGTGCTTCTTGTGCCGGCCGTACTTGCGCAGCAGCCTGGCGAGACGTTCCTCCAGGCCCAGGCCCAGCTTGCGGAAGTAGGTGGGGTGCTTGGTCTCGATGTGCAGCCAGATGCGACGGCCGCGCTTGCGGCCCTCGCGGTCGGCCCACTGCAGGACCTCTTCGAAGGTGGGTACGTCCCACACACCGTCATAAAGGGTGTTGTGCTGCCGGGTGCCCGGAATGCGCTCCTTCGCCCGCAGCGTCTTCAGCTCGGCCAGCGTGAAGTCCTCGGTGAACCAGCCGGTGAGCTCGGCCCCGTCCACGGTCTTCGTGGTCTTGCGGTCCGCGAACTCCGGATGCCGCGAAACGTCCGTGGTGGCCGTGATGTCGTTCTCGTGCCGGCAGACGAGGTGGCCGTCCTTGGTGGGCACCACGTCCTGCTCGATGACGTCCGCGCCCATGTCCAGGGCGAGCTGGTAGGAGCCGAAGGTGTGCTCGGGCCGGTAGCCGCTGGCGCCGCGGTGGCCCACGATCAGCGGTACGGGCAGCTCGTCGTGCGCGCCGTGGCCGCGGCCCCGGGAGCTCGCGGCGCTCGCCGTGCCGGCCCCGCCCCAGACCGCCGCGCCCGCGCCGAGGGCCGCCGCGCCCAGTACCGTCCGGCGTCCCGGCAGCTGCCGTTCCTGCATGTTCGCGCTCCTCGCTCCACGGCACCGGTGAGGGTGTCCGGCACCTGTCAATGGGTCGAGGCGATCCTAGGCACGTACAGCTTTCGAACGGGAGACCTGGCCCCCAACACGGAGGAAACCCACGTCAACTCTGCGTATCGGTCCCGTGAACCCGATGTGCGATCGGGACCGGCCCGCGAGTATCGTCCTGGGCTGCATACTCTTGCACGCTCGCGGCGACCGCCGCAGACCACCCACGACCGGAGGGCCCGTTGTCCCGCATTCTGCTGAAGGCGTTTCTCGGATTCGTCATGCGTGTCCTGTTCCGCCCGAAGGTCGAAGGCGCGGAACACATCCCGGACAGCGGAGCGGTGATCCTGGCCGGCAACCACGTCACCTTCATCGACTCGCTGTTCCTGACCCTCATCGTCAAGCGGCCGGTGTTCTTCATCGGCAAGGACGAGTACGTCAACGGCAAGGGTCTCAAGGGCCGGCTGATGGCCTGGTTCTTCACCACCGCCGGCATGATCCCGGTGGACCGGGACGGCGGGCACGGCGGCGTCGCGGCGCTGATGACCGGCCGCCGGGTGCTGGACGAGGGCCACGCGTTCGGCATCTACCCGGAGGGCACCCGCTCCCCCGACGGCCGCCTGTACCGCGGCCGTACCGGCATCGCCCGCCTCGCGCTGATGACCGGCGCGCCCGTCGTGCCGTTCGCGATGATCGGCACCGACAAGGTGCAGCCCGGCGGCAAGGGCCGTCCGCATCTGGCGCCGGTGACCGTGCGGTTCGGCGAGCCGCTGGACTTCGCCCGGTACGAGGGCATGGACCGGGACCGCTACGTGCTGCGCGCCGTCACCGACGAGGTGATGAGCGACGTGATGCGGCTGTCCGGCCAGGAGTACGTGGACATGTACGCCACCAAGGCCCGCGCGGCCTGACCCCCGGCCCACCCGCGACGCGCCGGGCCCCGTCCGAACTCCGGGCGGGGCCCGGCGCGTTGGCGTATCCGTACGGCCGTGCGCCGGTGCGGCTCAGCAGGGCACGCGGAATCCTTCCGCCGTCGGCCGGCCCGCGGCGAGCATCGCGGCCTCGGCCCGGGGCAGCACCGTGCCGTCCGCGCGCCGCAGCCGCTGCGGTGCGGTGACCTCGCCGACGCGCGCGCCCGGGACGGCGCCGTTCTTCACCGTCACCCGGTTCAGCGGCGCGGGCTCGATCCGCTGCCGTTCCTTGATGTACGCGACGAAGCTCTCGAAGTCGCGCTGGTGCCGGAAGGGCCGGGTGAAGCCGCTCAACGCGGGATATCCGTCCTGGTTGAGCAGGGTGTACGAAGGTGCCGCGATCCGGTACGAGCGGGACACGTCCAGCGCGATGCCGTCGATGAACACGTCCGCCGGGTCCACCCGGTCGCCCACCGGACCGGTCGCGTCGAAGCTGTAGCGGACGTTGGCGGAGACCGCCAGCGGCGCGTACTTCAGACCGCCGCCGGTGGGCACGGTCCACTGCTGCTCCAGCGCGTCGTGGATCTGCTGCCCGGTGACGGTCGCCGTGACGATCGGGTCGCCGAAGCCGACCGCGTTCCACGCCTTGCCGAAGGCCACCGTGCCGCCCGAGGCGGAGTCGTACGTGAGGTCCCCGGCGATGATGGCCTGTCCGATGCGCGGCGCCACGGCGATCAGGGCCAGGTCGGCGGGGGCCGGGGGGTGGGTGTTCGCGTCGTTCATCGGGCCCTGGGGCTGCCGCCCGGCCCACAGCGCCCAGTCGGCCACCAGGTCGCCCATGGTGGACTCGCCCGCCGCGTTGCGGGTCCGGGTGAAGGAGGCGGTCTGCTTGCCGAGGGCGACCGCGGCGCGCCGGGTGCCGTACCCGGCCCAGTAGCCGACGACCTCGGCCAGGTCCGGATGCGGGGCCACGTCGCGGGTGTTGGGGTGGTTGGTGGCGGTGGTCAGTTCGCGGACGACCTTGCCGGTGGCCGGGTCCAGCCGGAGGCTGATCTCGTTGATGAGCTGGCCGTGGCAGCCGGCCTCGACGAACGGGCGGGGCACGCCGTTCGGGTCCGGGACCATCATGGTGAAGGCGGTGTGCCAGTGGCCGCAGACGATGGCGTCGATGTCCGGCGAGACGCGCAGTGCCAGTTCGTAGGCGGGGCCGGAGGGGTTGCTGCCGCTGTTGAAGTCGCCGCCGGCCACTGCGCCGTCGTGCATGCTCAGCACGATCGCGTTGACGCCGCGGGCCTTGAGCTCGGCGGCGCAGCGGTTGGCGGTGGCCAGCTGGTCCAGGCTCCGCAGGCCCGGCTGGTAGGAGGCGGGCATCGTCTCGGTGCTGAGAGCGGTCAGGTGGATGAAGCCGACCGGCAGGCGGCGGCCCTGCCCGGCGTCCACCCATTCGACGTTGTACGGCGGCAGCACGGTCCGCCCGTCGGCGGCCCACACCATGTTGGCGCTGTAGTAGGCGAAGTCGGCGCCGTGGAAGCGCTGTCCGGAGGAGTCGAGGAAGGAGTTGTCCCAGTCGACCGTCGGGTAGGAGATGCCGTCCACCATGTGCTGGGACAGGAAGGCGGGCGACTTGTCGAACTCGTGGTTGCCGGCCGAGGCGAAGTTCATGCCCATCCGGTTCAGGGCCTCGATGGTCGGTTCGTCGGCGAGCGATTCGGCGGGGAACTCCCAGCCGGAGAAGAGGTCGCCGGGTGCGAAGAAGAGGGAGTTGGCGCGGCCCGCCCGCAGCCGTTCGAGGTGCGCGGCCATGTAGGCCACGCCGCCCACCGTGTACTTCTTCCCGCCGGCTCCGGTGATGACCGAGCTGCTGCCCGGTGCCGCCTGGAGGTAACCGTGCAGATCGGTGATGTTGAGCAGTTGCACGTCCACGTATTCGTCCGCGGTCCGCGCGTCGCGCGCGTGGCCGGAAGCGAAGGCGTGGGTGCCGACCGCGGTGGCGGTGGCCAGGGCCCCCGCCGCGGTGAAGAACATGCGTCTGCCGAGCTCTGCCAAGGTCGTCACCCTCCTGAGAGTGCCCGAGTGCGGGGGAACGACTGGAGAGTCAAACGAGCCATGGGAGCCTGCCGGCCCACAGGAGGCGACCGGCATGTGAACGGGCGGGGGACAACGGCCGTCCCCGCCCGGCACTCCGCCCGGTCAACCGTTTCAGCGGGGCACGGCCTCCTGCTCCGGCTCCACCTCCTCGGCGGGGCTGTCCTCCAGCCGCTGGCCGCGCAGCAGGAACCAGGCGGCGCAGGCGGCGGCGAGCAGTACGGCGGCGCCCACCCCGGCAGCGGTGTCCAGGCCGTCGACGAACGAGTGCTGGGCGGCCGTGAGCAGGCTCGCTCCGGCGTCGGCCGGGAGGGAGCCGGACGCCTCGACGGCGCCGCCGAGCGACTCCCGGGCGGCGTCGGCGGACGCCTCGGGCACCCCGGACGGGGTGGTGAAGTCGCGGTAGATGCCGGTGACGATGGAGCCGAGCAGCGCGATGCCGAGGGCGGCGCCCAGCTCGTACGCCGTCTCCGAGACCGCGGACGCGGCGCCCGCCTGCTCCTTGGGCACGCTGGAGAGGATCACGTCCGCGGTGACGGTGAACGCGAAGCCCGCGCCGACGCCGACCACGAACAGGATCGTGCCGAGCGCGAGGGTGCTGGTGTCCTGGCCCAGGCCGATGCAGCCGGCCAGGGCCAGGCCGACCACCGCCAGGCCGCCGGCGACGACGAGCCGTACGGACAGCCGCCGGGCGACGTACCCGGCGGCGAGGCCCGCGCCCACCGCGCCGACCGCCGCGGGGAGTTCGACCAGGCCCGCGTTGAGCGGCGAGCGCAGCTGCACCATCTGGAGGAACTGCGAGAGGAAGAAGACCAGTCCGGACAGGCCGAGGATGGTCAGCAGGTCGGCCAGCACGGCGCCGGAGAAGCCGCGGTGCTTGAACAGGCGCATGTCCAGCAGCGGTGAGGCCAGGGTCTGCTGCCGGCGGACGAAGGTGACCAGCGCGAGCGCCCCGAGGACGGCCGCCGCCGCGATGTCCCAGCGGATGCCGTGCACCGCCGCTTCCTTGATCGCGTAGACGATGCCGACCATACCCACCAGGGACAGCGCCACGCTGGGCAGGTCCCACGGGCCGGGGTCCGGATTGCGGGACTCGGGCAGCACCTTGGCGCCGACGAGCACCAGCAGCGCCATCACCGGCAGGTTGATCAGGAAGACCGAGCCCCACCAGAAGTGGCCGAGCAGGAAGCCGCCGAGCACCGGGCCGACGGCGGCGCCCGCCGAGGCCATGGCTCCCCAGATGCCGATGGCCAGGCTGCGCTCCCTGGGGTCGTGGAAGAGGTTGCGGATCAGGGCGAGGGTGGAGGGCATCAGCGTCGCGCCCGCCACGCCCAGCAGGGCGCGCGCCGCGATCATCATGGCCGGGGTGCCGGCGTACGCGGCGAGCACCGACATGGCGCCGAAGACGACCGATCCGGTCAGCAGCAGCTTCTTGCGCCCGATGCGGTCGCCGAGGCTGCCCATGGAGACGAGCAGGCCGGCGATGACGAACGAGTAGACGTCGCCGATCCACAGCAGCTGCGTGCCCGAGGGCCGCAGGTCCTCGCTGAGGAAGGGGGTGGCGAGGCCCAGGACGGTGGCGTCCACGCCGACCAGCAGGACGGCGAGGACCAGGACGGCGAGCGCGAGCCAGCGTCCGGGGCGGGGCTGGTGGTCCGCGGTGCCGCCGGTGCGGTCCGCGGTCTCCTTGGCGGGCTTGCTCATTTCTCCATGCTCCGTCGGATGCCGCCGAGCAGCAGCTCGGCGATCGAATGGTTGAGGTCCTTGGACGCCACACGCCCCTCGTGCACGGCCCACGCGCCGGCGCCGATCAGTCCGTACAGCGCCTCGGTGAGCCAGACGGGGGTGAGGTCGATGCGGAAGGCGCCCTCCTCCTGGCCGCGCCGGAACAGCGCGTGGATACGGGTGTCGAGCCGGTCCCACCCCTCGTTGACCTCCTCGCCCTCGAACAGCTGGTTCTCGGTGTAGAGGAAGGCCAGGAAGCCGGCGACCGGCTCGGTCTCGGCGATCAGCCGGCGCAGCGCCGCGACCGCGTCGCCTTCGTCGAGGCGGGCCGCGTCCAGCGCCTCGGTGAACTGCCGGATGCCCAGTTCCTCCAGCGCTTTGATCAGCGCGTCGCGGCCGGCGAAGTGGCGGTGCAGGGTCGCGCGGCTGATCCCGGCGGCCCGGGCGATCTCGTCCATTCCGGCGGTCGCCTTACGGGTGAGCAGGCCGGCGGCCTCTCTGAGTACCTGTTCACGGTCTACGGCCATGAGACAGAGGATAGCCGAATGAGACATCAATGTCTCACAAGAGGCTCCCAGGTCTCATGCCCAGGGCGAAAACGACCGCGGCCCCCTCGATGATCACGAGGGGGCCGCGGCCCTGGTGCCGAGCAGCGCCGTCCGGTGCTCGGCACCCGCATTCCGTGCGCGTGCCGGATGTCGTGTCCGTGCGGGCTCGGGAGGAGCTCCGTACGCCTACCGGAAGATCAGCGCTTGGCGTCCGCCCACGCCCGCTGCGTGGCCAGATCCGTCCTGACCTCCGCCAGCTGGACGGCGACGGCGGACGGGGCCGTGCCGCCCCGGCCGCTCCGCGCGGCGAGCGCGCCGGGCACGTTCAGCACCGTACGCACCTCCGGCGTCAGATGCGGCGAGATCGCGGCGAACTGCTCGTCGGTGAGCTGGTCCAGCTCGATGCCGTGCCGCTCGCACTCCTTGACGCACTCCCCCGCGACCTCGTGCGCCACCCGGAACGGCACGCCCTGCCGTACGAGCCACTCGGCGATGTCCGTGGCGAGCGAGAACCCGGCCGGGGCCAGCTCCGCCATCCGCTCCCGGTTGACGGTCAGCGTCGCCATCATCCCGGTGAACGCCGGCAGCAGGATCTCCAGCTGGTCGCAGGAGTCGAAGACCGGCTCCTTGTCCTCCTGGAGGTCGCGGTTGTACGCGAGCGGCAGCGCCTTCAGCGTGGCCAGCAGGCCGGTGAGGTTGCCGATCAGCCGCCCGGACTTGCCGCGCGCCAGCTCGGCGATGTCCGGGTTCTTCTTCTGCGGCATGATCGAGGAGCCGGTGGAGAAGGCGTCGTGCAGGGTCACGAAGGAGAACTCCTTCGTGTTCCAGATGATGACCTCCTCGGCGATCCGGGACAGGTCCACGCCGATCATCGCCGTGATGAAGGCGAACTCGGCGACGAAGTCCCGCGAGGCCGTGCCGTCGATCGAGTTGGCCGAGCTGCCGTGCTCGAAGCCCAGGTCCGCGGCGACCGCCTCCGGGTCCAGCCCGAGCGAGGAGCCCGCCAGCGCGCCCGACCCGTACGGCGAGACCGCCGTGCGCCCGTCCCACTGCCGCAGCCGCTCGGCGTTCCGCGACAGGGCCTGGACGTGCGCGAGGACATGGTGGGCGAAGAGCACCGGCTGCGCGTGCTGGAGGTGCGTACGGCCGGGCATCGCGACGTCCGGGTGCGCCTCGGCGAGGCCGACCAGCGCCTCCTGGAGGTCGGCGAGCAGCCCGCCGATGATCCTCGCGTGGTCGCGCAGGTACATCCGGAAGAGGGTGGCGACCTGGTCGTTGCGGGACCGGCCGGCCCGCAGCTTGCCGCCGAGGTCCGGACCGAGCCGCTCCAGCAGCCCCCGCTCCAGCGCGGTGTGCACGTCCTCGTCGGCGATGGTGCCGGTGAAACTGCCGTCGGCGACATCGGCCTCCAGCCGGTCCAGCCCCTCCAGCATCCGCGTCAGCTCGTCCTCGGTGAGCAGCCCCGCCTTGTTCAGGACGCGCGCGTGCGCACGGGAACCCGCGATGTCGTACGGCGCCAGCCGCCAGTCGAAGTGGACGGACGCGGACAGCTTCGCCAGGGCCTCGGCGGGGCCGTCGGCGAACCGGCCGCCCCAGAGCCGGACGTCACCGCTGTTGCTGCTCACTTGCTCAGCTCCTCGTGGATGGTGGGATATGACGGTCCCCGGCGGCCGGACGAACCGGCCGCCGGGGACGGAGTCGGAGGTGGCGCCCCGACCGGGCCGGAGCCCGTCCTACGCCAGGTCCCGCTTCGCGGCGATCTTCGACGACATCCCGAAGATCTCGATGAAGCCCTTGGACAGCGACTGGTCGAAGGTGTCGCCCGTGTCGTACGTGGCCAGGTTGAAGTCGTACAGCGACTGCTCGGACCGCCGCCCGGTGACCACCGCGCGCCCCCCGTGCAGCGTCATCCGGATGTCACCGGACACAGCCTGGTTGGCCTCCGCGATGAACCCGTCCAGCGCCCGCTTCAGCGGCGAGAACCACAGGCCGTCGTAGACCAGCTCGCCCCACCGCTGCTCGACCTGCCGCTTGTAGCGGGCCAGCTCGCGCTCGACGGTGACGCTCTCCAGCTCCTGGTGGGCGGTGATCAGCGCGATGGCGCCGGGCGCCTCGTAGACCTCGCGGGACTTGATGCCGACCAGCCGGTCCTCGACCATGTCGATCCGGCCGATGCCGTGCGCGCCGGCCCGCTCGTTCAGCTGCTGGATCGCCTGGAGGACGGAGACGGGCTTGCCGTCGATCGCTACCGGCACGCCTTCCTTGAAGGTGACGACGACCTCGTCGGCCTCGCGCGGGGTGGCCGGGTTGGACGTGTACTCGTACACGTCCTCGATCGGCGCGTTCCAGATGTCCTCCAGGAAGCCGGTCTCCACGGCCCGTCCGAAGACGTTCTGGTCGATCGAGTACGGCGACTTCTTGGTCGTCGTGATCGGCAGGTTCTTGCTCTCGCAGAAGGCGATGGCCTTGTCCCGGGTCATCGCGTAGTCCCGGACCGGGGCGATGCACTTCAGGTCGGGGGCGAGGGAGGAGATCCCGGCCTCGAACCGCACCTGGTCGTTGCCCTTGCCGGTGCAGCCGTGCGCGACGGTGGTGGCGCCGTGCTTCTTGGCGGCGGCGACCAGGTGCTTGACGATCGTCGGCCGCGACAGCGCGGAGACCAGCGGGTACCGGTCCATGTACAGCGCGTTGGCCTTGATCGCCGGGAGGCAGTACTCGTCGGCGAACTCGTCCTTGGCGTCCGCGACCTCGGCCTCGACGGCACCGCAGGCGAGCGCGCGCTTACGGATGACGTCCAGGTCTTCACCGCCCTGGCCGACATCCACAGCCACGGCGATGACCTCGGCGCCCGTCTCCTCGGCGATCCAGCCGATGGCGACGGAGGTGTCCAGGCCGCCCGAGTAGGCGAGTACGACGCGCTCGGTCACGGGTTTCTCCTTACGGTGCATTCGCTGATGGGTATAACTATGCACTCCACCGCATGATTCGTCAACGCGGCCCATCCGAATGGCGTAGCCGTGACGCCCGACGGGACGTAGCCCCAGCTCAGGGGCGGTGCGCGCTCCGCACCGGCTACTCCCCCAGCACTTCCGCCAGCACCGTCACATGACTCAGTGCAAGATCCTTGGTGGCGGTCAGCAGGGTCAGCGGACCCGCCGCCGCCCGCTCCCGCAGGCCGTCGAGCGCCTCCGCGGCCGGTGAGGCGGCGAGCTCCGCCCGGTACCGCTCGGCGAACTCCTCGTACCGCTCGGGCCGGTGCCCGTACCAGGTACGCAGCTCCTTCGACGGCGCCACGTCCTTGCACCACTCGTCCAGGTGGGCGGCGTCCTTCGCCATCCCTCGCGGCCACAGCCGGTCGACGAGCACCCGCGCACCGTCCCCGGCCTCGGCCTCCTCGTACACCCGACGCTGCCGGATCCCTCCATGGCGATCACCCATATCGCCATGCAACCACGCCCCCACGGAGCCCGCGCGACGCTTCTTCGCCCTTTTTCGACCGTTCTGCACCCTCGCAGGAGCCCCGCTTTGGATTCAGAGGCCGGTACAGGGTATTTTTCTTCTGCACGCCGCGACCGGGGAAACCCGGCCGAAGCGAGCACCGGGACGTGGCGCAGCTTGGTAGCGCACTTGACTGGGGGTCAAGGGGTCGCAGGTTCAAATCCTGTCGTCCCGACTCGTGAGAGTCGCAGATCAGGGCCTTGTTCCACTTCGGTGGAACGGGGCCCTGATCGTTTTCGCGTCCATGCCGGCGGCGGGCCGGCGGTCATGACCGCGCATACCGGGGGACCGGGAAACGGCTGCCCCCAGGGGAACCTGTGCCCCTTCGGCGCGTTACGCGCGCAACGCCTGCGCCAGCGCGTCCACGGTCACGCCCACGATGGCCAGGAGCTGCGCCGGGCTCGCCCCGGCCCTGCTCATGACGGCGAGCGACTGGTTCACGGCCGCCACGTGCACAGCGAAGGTTTCGGCGTCCTGGTCGGTCAGTCCGCCGGCCTTCAGCGCGGTGCGCAGGCGCAGGCGCTGGAAGCCGAGCGCCTGCTTGGCGTGCGCCGCGACGCCCGGGCTCAGTACGGGAATCGCCATGGCCGTCTGGGCAATCAGACATCCATCGGGTAGTTCGGGATCGGCGATGCGCTCAAGGGTGACGTCGAAGAACGCGCGAACAGTGGCAACGGGTTCCGAGGCCGCACACGACAGGGCGGCGTCGTACTTCTCGCCGTAGCGCGCGGCGTAGCGATCCAGGCAGCGCAGGAAGAGCGTGTCCTTGCCGCCGAGGGAGGAATAGATCGAACTGCGGTTCAGGCCGGTCGCCCGGGACAAATCGTCCAATGAGGTGTCGGCGTAGCCGTCGCGCCAGAACTGGATCATCGCGGCGTCGAGCGCCGTGTCCATGTCGAACTGCTTCTTGCCTGCCACGCGGTACTTCCTTGCCGATGCGTCGATGGTCCGGACCGTGTCACGCACCATTCTATCTTGAACTGATCGGTTCAAGATGTGTAGCCTTCAAGCGTGGCCATGACCGGGCATGCCGCGCACCTCGCGCCGCGCGTGAAAGACACCACGTGGTCCCGGCCACCGCCGTCAGCAGCACCGCCCCATCCGCACACCTGACACCGTTGGAGGGTCCCCGTGACCAGCCCAGCCACCAGCACTCCGCATGCCTCCGAAAGCACCCCCCTCCGCGACCTGCCCCTCCAGCACCTGGCCGGATTCACTCACCGCTGGGTCGACGCGGACGGCGTCCGCCTTCATGCCGTCGAAGGCGGACGGCCGGGCGGCCCGGCCGTCGTCCTGCTCGCCGGATTCCCGCAAACCTGGTGGGCCTGGCGAAAGGTGATGCCCGGCCTCGCCCATCGGTTCCACGTCATCGCGATCGACCTGCCGGGACAGGGCCACTCCGAACGTCCGGAACGCGGCGGCTACGACACACACACGGTCGCCGCGCACGTCCACGCCGCCGTGAAGGCTCTCGGAGTGTCGAATTACTCCCTGGTCGCCCATGACATCGGCGCCTGGGTCGCTTTCTCCCTCGCCCTCACCTTCGAGAGCCACCTGCGCGGGGTCGCTCTGCTCGACGCCGGAATTCCCGGTATCACTCTCCCGGAAGCGATTCCCACCGACCTGGACCGAGCGTGGAAAACCTGGCATTTCGCGTTCCACCTCGTGCCCGACCTGCCCGAGGCGCTGCTCGCCGGCCGCGAACGCGAGTACGTCGGCTGGTTCCTGAAGATGAAGACCCTGTCTCCCGACACGTTCGACGACGCCGAGATCGACCACTACGCGCAGGCCATCGCCGCCGACGGCGGCCTGCACGCTTCCCTCGCGTATTACCGGGACGCCGCGGAGTCAGCGCGTAAGAACCGCGAGGCGCTCCAGAGGCAGCACCTGACTGTGCCGATCCTCGGAATCTCCAGCAGCCACGGCTCCATTCCGGACATGGCCGCCTCCATCGGCCCATGGGCCGACAACACCACCGGAATCATCGTGCCCGACGCTGGACACTTCATCCCCGACGAGCAGCCCGAAGCCATCGCCGCCGCGATAACAGACTTCATCACCGAAGACGACTGACACCCGCCGAACCTCCCCGACGCACCGCCCAAGGCAGCGCGAAACTCAGACCACGAAGTCTGACGGCCGTCCTAGGAGCTGCGCTTCCCACACCGAGGCGGAATAGAGCCGCCTCTGCCGATCCGCGGCGGTTTTCCTTGCGCTCCATCCCTCGCGACTCCTCTGCAATCCCCCGTCGAGCTGGGCCGGCATTCCCCTGGCGCCCCAGCCCCTTTCACTTCACCCGCACTCCACCCCGGATCACCGCCACCACATCAAGCACAGCCGCCACATCCGCCACCGGATCTCCCCCCACCGCGACCAGATCCGCGTCGTAGCCCGCCGCGATGCGTCCCTTCCGGCCGCCCAGGCCGCATGCCAGCGCTGCCGTCGAGGTCGCCGTCCGTAGGGCCTGTAGAGGGGTGAAGCCGAAGTCGGTCATCGCGGTCATGCCGTACGGGTAGCTGCCGTGGGCCTTCACCGGGAAGATGCCGGAGTCGCTGCCCAGAGCCATGGTCACGCCGGCTTCGCGGAGGGTGGCCAGGCCGGTGACGAGGGACGGGATGCGGCGGGCGATGTGGGCCGGGGGCGGTGGGCCGCCGGGGAGGGCGCCGAGGGTCAGGGAGGCGATGACGCCCCGGCGGGTCATCTCCTCGATCACCCGGCGGTCGAAGTCGACGCCGTCCTCCGTGAGGAAGAAGCAGTGTTCGACCGTGTCGAAGCCGGTGGCGACCGCCTCGCGGATGCCGGTGACGGCGTGCGCGTGGGCTGCGGTCGGCAGGCCGTGGCGGTGCGCTTCGTCCACGATGGCGCGCAGTTCGTCGCGGCCGTACTGCACGCTGTACGGGTCCGAGCCGGGCGTGAGGTCGCCGCCGGTCACCATGACCTTGACGACGTCCGCGCCGCGCTCGGCCCGTTCCCGTACGGCCGGGCGGACGCCGTCCACGCCTTCCGCCCGGCCGCCGAGGAACCAGCAGTGACCGCGGGTGGTGGTGAGGGGCGGACCGGAGGCGATGACGTGCGGGCCGGCTGCCGGGTCCCGTGCTGTTTCCGCGCGGAGGCGGAGGGTGAGGTAGGCGCGATCGCCGAGGTCCCGTACGGTCGTCACCCCGGCGGCCAGCGAGGCCCGCGCGGCGGCCCGGATCCGGTCGAGGAGCGTGGCGTCGTCGGCGGCGGTGAGCCGGCCGATGACGTCGTCGCTCGCGTCGAACGCCAGGTGGGTGTGGGTGTCGATGAAGCCGGGGAGCAGGGTGGCGGCGCCCAGGTCGAGGATCTCGGCACCGACCACCGGCACCCCGCCGGGCCGGACGGCCGCGATCCGGCCGTTCTCGATCAGTACGGTGGGCCGGTCGACCAGCCCCGGCCCCACTCCGTCGAACAGCGCTCGTGCGCGTACCGCCAGCATCGGTCCTCCCGTGCCGCCCGGCCGCCGCGGCCGGGACGCCACTCCCAGTACAGCGGCCGGCCGGGCGGCCGGGCGAGGACCGTGCGGTTCAGCG
Source organism: Streptomyces sp. NPDC018019 (assembly GCF_044327805.1). Taxonomy (NCBI): domain Bacteria; kingdom Bacillati; phylum Actinomycetota; class Actinomycetes; order Kitasatosporales; family Streptomycetaceae; genus Streptomyces; species Streptomyces sp. NPDC018019. The sequence goes on from NZ_JBIRGD010000018.1 coordinate 156,057, forward strand.
CGCCTTTTGCGCCAGGTTGAGCAGATGGTCGGCGAGCGCCTGGCCGCCGGCCGGATCGCGGCTGATGAGCATCAGCGTGTCGTCGCCGGCGATGGTGCCGAGGATGTCGTGCAGTTCGGCCTGGTCGATGGCGGAGGCGAGGAACTGCGCGGCGCCGGGCGGGGTGCGCAGGACCACGAGGTTGGCGGACGCCTCGGCCGAGATGAGCAGTTCGCCGGAGAGCCGGCGCATCCGCTCCTCCTTGGCGGACTCCCCCAGCGGCGCCCGCGGCTTGCGGTCGCCGCCCTCGCTCGGTACCGCGTAGATCAGCTCACCACCGGTGTTGCGGATCTTCACCGCGCCCAGTTCGTCCAGGTCGCGGGAGAGCGTGGCCTGGGTGACGGACAGGCCGTCGTCGGCGAGCAGCTTGGCGAGCTGGCTCTGGGAGCGGACGGGCTGCCGGTTGAGGATGTCCACGATCCGGCGGTGGCGGGCGGTGCGGGTCTGCGGTACGGCAGGTCCCCCGTGCAGCGTCTCGTTGTCCTGCGCCTCGGTCATCGTTGTCGTCAGTCTCCGGATCGTTGTACCCCGTGTGCCCCTGCGAGGGCCGCGTCGAGGACGGCGGGGAGCTTCCGGAGGAACGTATCCGCTTCGTCGTCCGAGACGATCAGCGGCGGGGCGAGCCGGATGACGTCCGGCGCGACCGCGTTCACCAGGAGGCCCGCGTCCTGAGCCGCTCGCTGCACCTGCGGTGCGACGGGCTCCGACAAGACGATACCCAGGAGCAGACCCGCGCCGCGGACCTGGCCGACGAGCGGGTGCGCCGACGCCTCGATCCCGCCACGCAGCCGCTCGCCGACCCGCGCGACGTGGTCGAGCAGGCCGTCGGCCTCGATGGTGTCCAGTACGGCGAGCGCGCCCGCGCACACGACCGGGTTCCCGCTGAACGTCGAGCCGTGCGAGCCGGGGGTGAGCAGGCCGGCGGCCGGGCCGAAGGCGAGGGTGGCGCCGATGGGCAGGCCGCCGCCGAGGCCCTTGGCGAGCGTGATCACATCGGCCTCGACGCCCTGGGCCTGCGAGGCCAGCCAGTGGCCCGTACGGCCGATGCCGGTCTGGATCTCGTCCAGCACGAGCAGGGTGCCGGTGGCGGCGGTGATCTCGCGGGCGGCGGCGAGGTAGCCGGGGGGCGGCACGACGACGCCGTTCTCGCCCTGGACGGGTTCGATGATGACGAGGGCCGTCTCGGTGGTGACGGCGGCGCGCAGCGCTTCGGTGTCCCCGTACGGTACGAAGTCGACGTCGCCGGGGAGCGGCCGGAACGGGTCCTGCTTGGCGGGCTGCCCGGTGAGCGCCAGGGCGCCCATGGTGCGGCCGTGGAAGCCGCCGGCCGTGGAGACCATGTGCGTACGTCCGGTCAGCCGGCCGATCTTGAAGGCGGCCTCGTTGGCCTCCGCGCCGGAGTTGGAGAAGTAGACCCGGCCGGGCCGGCCGGCGATCCGCAGCAGCCGTTCGGCCAGCGCGACGGTCGGCTCGGCGACGAAGAAGTTGGAGACGTGCCCGAGCGTGGCGATCTGCCCGGAGACCGCCTGGACGACGGCGGGGTGCGCGTGGCCGAGGGCGTTGACCGCGATGCCGCCGAGGAAGTCCAGGTAGGCGTTGCCGTCGGCGTCCCAGACGCGGGTGCCCTCGCCGCGGACGAGCGGGAGGCGGGGCGTGCCGAAGTTGTCCATCATGGCGCCCTGCCAGCGCTCGGTGAGCGCCGCGTTGGCGGCCGGGGCGGGCGCGGTGCCGGAGGCCGCGGGGGGCTCCCCCGCGGCCGTGCCGGGTGCCGCGCTGTTCGCCGTACCGGCCGCCGGGACCGTCTCCGTACCGGCCGAGGTGTCTGTGGCCGCACCGCTCGCCGTGCCGCTCATGCCGCTCCCGCCTTCTCGCGCTCGCTCGTGTCCGTTCCCCGGGCCGGGTCCGTGTCCGGGAACTGCTCCGGGTCCGGGTCCGGCACGACCATCGTGCCGATCCCCTCGTCCGTGAAGATCTCCAGCAGGATCGAGTGCTGGACCCGGCCGTCGATGACCCGGGCGGTGTGCACCCCGTTGCGTACGGCGTGCAGGCAGCCCCGCATCTTGGGCACCATGCCGCTGGCCAGGTCCGGCAGCAGCTTTTCCAGCTCGGAGGCGGTGAGCCGGGAGATCACCTCGTCGCTGTCGGGCCAGTCCTCGTACAGGCCCTCCACGTCGGTCAGGACCATCAGCGTCTCGGCGCCGAGGGCCGCGGCCAGCGCCGCCGCCGCGGTGTCCGCGTTGACGTTGAAGACCCCGACCTCGTCGCCCTCGTCGGCGCTGCGCGCGACGGAGGAGATGACCGGGATGCGGCCGTCGTCCAGCAGGGCCTGCACGGCGCCGGGGTCGATCGCGGTGACCTCGCCGACCCGCCCGATGTCCACCCGCTCGCCGTCCACCTCGGCGTAGTGCCGGGTGGCGGTCATCAGGTGGGCGTCCTCGCCGGTCATGCCGACGGCGAGCGGTCCGTGCTGGTTGAGCAGCCCGACCAGCTCGCGCTGCACCTGCCCGGCCAGCACCATCCGTACGACGTCCATCGCCTCGGGCGTGGTGACCCGCAGGCCCGCCTTGAACTCCGAGACCAGGCCGAGCCGGTCCAGCTGGGCGCTGATCTGGGGGCCGCCGCCGTGGACGACGACCGGCCGCAGTCCGGCGTGCCGCAGGAAGACCACGTCCTGCGCGAAGGCGGCCTTCAGCTCCTCGTCGACCATGGCGTTGCCGCCGAACTTGATGACCACGGTCTTGCCGTGGTGCCGGGTCAGCCAGGGCAGCGCCTCGATGAGCGTGCGGGCCTTGGGCAGCGCGGTGTGCTTGCGGGTGCTCATGACGAGTACGCGCTGTTCTCGTGGACGTAGTCGGCGGTGAGGTCGTTCGCCCAGATCACCGCGGACTCGTTGCCGGCGCTGAGGTCGGCGGTGATCCGCACTTCCCGGTAGCGCATGTCCACCAGGTCCCGGTCCTCGCCCACCGAGCCGTTCTTGCAGACCCACACGTCGTTGATGGCGACGTTCAGCCGTTCCGGGTCGAAGACGGCGGAGGTGGTGCCGATGGCGGACAGCACCCGGCCCCAGTTCGGGTCCTCGCCGTGAATGGCGCACTTCAGCAGGTTGTTACGGGCGATCGACCGGCCGACCTCGACGGCGTCGTCCTCGCTCGCCGCGTTCACGACCTCGATCCGGATGTCCTTGGTCGCGCCTTCCGCGTCGCCGATGAGCTGCCGCGCCAAGTCGTCGCAGACGGTACGGACGGCGTCCGCGAACACGTCGTACTCCGGTGTCTCGCCGGACGCGCCCGATGCCATCAGCAGCACCATGTCATTCGTGGACATGCAGCCGTCCGAGTCGACCCGGTCGAACGTCTGGCGCGTCGCATCCCGCAGCGCCCGGTCCAGCACCGGAGCCTCCACATCGGCGTCGGTGGTCAGCACCACGAGCATGGTGGCCAGCCCCGGCGCGAGCATCCCGGCGCCCTTGGCCATCCCGCCGACCGTCCAGCCGTCCCCGCCGGCCACCGCGGTCTTGTGCACACTGTCGGTGGTCTTGATCGCGATGGCGGCCTTCTCCCCGCCGTGCACGCTCAGCTCGACGGCGGCCTTCTCCAGGCCCGGCAGCAGCTTGTCCATCGGCAGCCGCACGCCGATCAGTCCGGTGGAAGCGACGGCGATCTCGCCCGCACTGTGCCCCTTGAGCACCTCGGCGGCCTTCTCCGCGGTGGCGTGGGTGTCCTGGAAGCCCGCCGGGCCGGTGCAGGCGTTGGCGCCGCCGGAGTTGAGGACGACGGCCGAGACCTGGCCGCCCTTGAGGACCTGCTCGGACCAGACCACCGGGGCGGCCTTGACGCGGTTGCTGGTGAAGACGCCGGCGGCGGCCAGTCGCGGTCCGTTGTTCACCACCAGGGCGAGGTCCGGTTTCCCGTTCTCCTTGATCCCGGCGGCGATGCCCGCCGCCGAGAAACCCTTGGCTGCCGTGACGCTCACGGTGCGACTCCGATCGTTGAGAGCCCGGTGGCCTCGTCGAGGCCGAGGGCGATGTTCATGCTCTGCACCGCGCCGCCCGCGGTGCCCTTCGTCAGGTTGTCGATGGCGCCGACCACGACGATCCGGCCGGCCGCCGTGTCGAGGGCGACCTGGACCAACGCGCTGTTCGACCCGTACACGGCCGCGGTGGACGGCCACTGCCCCTCCGGCAGCAGATGGACGAACGGCTCGTCGCCCAGCGCCTTCTCGTACGCGGCGCGCAGGTCCGCGGCGTCCACACCGGGCCGGGCCTTGGCCGAGCAGGTGGCGAGGATGCCGCGGGGCATGGGCGCCAGCGTCGGCGTGAAGGAGACGGTGACCGGCTCGCCGGCCGCGGCGCTCAGGTTCTGCGCCATCTCCGGCGTGTGCCGGTGCACCCCGCCCACGCCGTACGGGCTCATCGAGCCCATCACCTCGCTGCCCAGCAGGTGCGGCTTGGGCGCCTTGCCCGCGCCGGAGGTGCCCGAGGCGGCGACCACCACGGCCTCCGGCTCGGCGAGCCCCGCCGCGTACGCCGGGAAGAGGGCCAGCGAGACGGCCGTCGGATAGCAGCCCGGGACCGCGATGCGCCGCGCCCCGCGCAGCGCCTCACGCGCCCCGGGCAGTTCGGGGAGACCGTACGGCCAGGTGCCGGCGTGCGGCGATCCGTAGAACTTCTCCCAGGCCGCGGGGTCCGCCAGCCGGAAGTCCGCCCCGCAGTCCACGATCAGCACCTCGGGCCCGAGGGCCTCGGCCACCGCGGCGGACTGCCCGTGCGGCAGCGCGAGGAAGACCACGTCGTGCCCGGCCAGCGCCTCGGCCGTGGTGGCCACCAGCTCCCGCCCGGCCAGCGGCAGCAGATGCGGCTGCACCGCACCGAGCCGCTGCCCCGCGTTGCCGTGCGCGGTCACCGCGCCGACCTCCACCTCCGGATGCCCCAGAAGCAGCCGCAGAACCTCACCCCCGGCATACCCACTCGCTCCGGCCACTGCCGCTCGTACCGCCATGGACCCTCCTCCTTGGAAGCATGACTATACGGATAGCGGCAGTTTTATGCAATGGCGGTCGCTTGTGCGGCACCGGCTCGACCCGTCATGGCGGCGGGCTTGTTCGCCGTGATGTCCGCGCACACGTCGCGGGCTCGACTCACGGCCCGGTCTTCCATGGCCACCAGACCGGGCTCAATGGTCCGGAGAGCCCGCGTCAGCGCCGCTTGTTGTTCCGCGTCGGGCGAGGGCTTCTCAGCGGGCTCATTGGCAGGTTCGGCGGACGCTGTGGCGGACGGTTTCGGGGCTGCCGTGGCCGTGGCCTTCTGGTCGTCCTCGGATACGAGAGCACTCCGCCGAACGCGAGCACCTCAGTCCCCGCGATGATCCAGCACAGTTCCCATACGAAAAGCCCCGCTCGGCGCGTGACGGGAACAGAGCCTTTCGTCGTCCCCGCCGTTTGTGCGCCGGTGGCGACCAACGTAGGCGATGTCCACGCGCCCTGGACGGGTACGCCCGCGCACCACTCGGCCACTCCCACGAGGGATCGGCAGCCTCCCGATCGACGGACAACATGGCCTTGGGCGCACAAGCCGCGCCTACGTCGCCGTAGAGGAGGAATCATGCAGGACTACCAGGAAGTGACCGAGTACGAAGCGCCCGAGATCGCAGAGGCCGGCTCTTTCAACGAACTCACGCTCGGCCCCCACGGGGGGCTCGACGACTTCTGGTCCGGCGGATACGACCACGCATGGTGATTCCTGCCGCTTCGGTGGGCCCCACTGGCCCGAACTGAGCAGCCTCCCTCAGCACAGCGCCCCCGCCCCGGCTCCGCGCCGAGGCGGGGGCATCCTGTCGTGTCGGGGCGCAGTCCGGGCAGGCGTACTGCACGTGATCGGGGTCGTTGGCTTTCGGCGCCTGCGGATGCGATGGCCGCCCTTACGGCGCTGCGCCCGCGATTTGCCGGTTCCGCAAAGAACTTTGCCCATTCCCCATGGGTGGCGGCAGGTTGGCGGCGGAGGTGGTCACGATGACCCAGCAATTCCGGCCCGGCACCGGGCCCGGCGGTTCCGCAGGTGGGGCCGCCGGCGCTCCCGCGCACGACGCACCGGACGCCGCTCCGCCCCGGACGCGGCCGAGCGGGCCGCTGGACGCGCGGGAGGGCGCTCGGCCCTGGGACGACATGTACCGCAGCCGCGACCAGGTGTTCAGCGGTGCGCCCAACCCCGTACTCGTCTCCGAGGTCACCGGGCTGCCGCCGGGGCAGGCGCTCGACGTGGGGTGCGGGGAGGGCGCCGACGCGCTGTGGCTGGCCCGGCGCGGCTGGCAGGTCACCGCGGTCGACATCTCGCAGGTCGCGCTGCGCCGCGCCGCCGCCGCGGCCACGGATCTCGCCGGCCGCGTGGCGTGGGCCCGGACGGATCTGACCGCCGCGCCGCCCCCGGCCGACGCGTTCGACCTGGTGTCCGTCCAGTACTTCCCGCTCCGGTACGAGCCGGGCCACACCGCGCTGCGCGGCCTGCTGGACGCCGTCGCCCCCGGCGGCACCCTGCTCTTCGTCACCCACGACCTCGCCGCCCTCGCCCCAGACCCGGAGAACGGCTTCGACCCCGCCGACTACTACCGGCCGGACGACATCGCCCGGCTCCTCGGCGCCGACTGGAACATCCTGATCAACGAAACGCGCCCGCGCACCACGCCCGCCCCCGCCGGAACGCACCACACCCACGATGTCGTGCTGCGGGCACAACGGTCGAAGTGAAACGGAAGGGCGCGGCGCGGGCCCCGGGCGCGCTCCGTGAGTACGCGGTCCCCGTCGCCTGCCCCGCTCTTCCCCCTACTTCTCCTGCTGCTCCTGCTTCTCGCGCTTCTCCTTGTTCTTCTCCTTGATCCGCACGTTCTCCTTGCGGACCTCGGCCTGGGTGGCGCGCTCCTTCTGCAGCCACTCGGGGGACTCCGCCTTCAGGGCGTCGATCTGCTCCGTGGTGAGCGCCTCGGTGATCCCGCCGCGGGCGAGTCCGGAGATGGAGACGCCCAGCTTGGCCGCGACGACGGGGCGCGGGTGCGGGCCGTTGCGTCGCAGCTCCTGCAGCCACTCGGGCGGGTCGGTCTGCAGCGCGTTCAGCTCGGCGCGCGAGACGACACCCTCCTGGAATTCGGCGGGGGTGGCTTCGAGGTACACACCCAGCTTCTTGGCCGCGGTCGCGGGCTTCATCGTCTGGGTGTTCTGGTGCGACGTCATGATGTCAAGGGTATCGATCGTGTGCACCACCTCTGACCACGACCGGTAACCTGGCGGAGTGACAGGCTCGGAAGAAACCCTCTCGTTCCGGCTCGCGTACGTCCCGGGGGTGACGCCCGCGAAGTGGGTGCGTATCTGGAACGAGCGGCTGCCCGACGTCCCGCTGGAACTGGTCGCGACGCCCGCCGCCGAGGCGTACGACGTGCTGCGGGACGGCCGCGCCGACGCGGGTCTCGCCCGGCTGCCGGTCGACCGTACGTACTTCAGCGCGATCCCCCTCTACACGGAGACGACCGTGGTCGTGGTCCCGAAGGACCACCTCTTCACGGCGGCCGACGAGATCACCGTCGGCGAGCTGGCCGACGAGGTCGTGCTGCACCCGCTCGACGACACCCTCGGCTGGGAGCGCCCGCCGGGGCAGCCCGCGTTCGAGCGGCCCGCGACGACGGCGGACGCGATCGAGCTGGTGGCGGCGGGCATCGGGCTGCTGGCCGTCCCGCAGTCGCTGGCCCGGCTGTACCACCGCAGGGACCTCACGTACCGGACACTGACGGACGCCCCCCAGTCCCAGATCGCACTGGCCTGGCCGGAAGAGCGGACCACGGACCAGGTCGAGGACTTCATCGGCATCGTCCGCGGCCGGACCGTCAACAGCACCCGGGGCCGTACCCAGCCCCAGGCCGAAGCCCCGTCGCGGTCCCGGGCGCAATCGAAGTCCAAGAACGCGGGCACGTCCGGCGCCCGCCAGAAGTCCGCGGCCGGCAAGCCAGCCGGCAAGGGTGCCAGGGGCCCGCGGAGCGGCGGCTCGGCCCCCGCGAAGGGCGCCCGGCGCGGCAAGCCCCGCCGCCGGTCCTGATCACCGGCGGTACGGCGGCGCAGGGACGGGAGCCGTCAGCTCCCCGGGTGCGCCGCCGCCCATCCCCGTTCCAGCAGGTCGAAGATCTCTTCGGTGGCCCGGCGGGGTGCGGGATGCCCGTTGGTGAGGGTCCGGGAGGCGAGGGCGAAGTGGGCCAGGGCGGCGCAGGTGACGTCATCCTCGGGGGCGCCGACTTCGTGGGCGATGGCGCGGGCCAGGGCTTTCTGGTGGCGCATCCACATGCGCTCCGCGTAGTCGCGTAGCGCCGGGGTCTCGGCCACCAGGCGGGCGAACGCGGCGAAGTCGGACCGGCCGGTGTGGTCCTCGGTCAACAGCACGTAGTCCCGCAGGGCCTGGGGGATCGTCTGGCCCGGCGCCCGGTCGCGTACGGCGGCGACGAGGGCGGCCTCGATGCCGTCGTCCAGGTCGAAGACGAGCGCTTCCTTGCTGGCGAAGTGCTTGAACAGCGTGGTCACGGACACGTCGGCGGCGTCGGCGACTTCCTTGACGCCGACCTGCTCAAAGCCGTGTTCGAGGAAGAGCCGCAGTGCGGCGTCGGCCAGGGCCTGGCGGGTCTGCGCCTTCTTGCGTTCGCGGCGGCCGACGGGGGCGCCGGCCCCGGCCGGGGCGGGGGGCTCGATACGGGGGGCGGGCTCGGTCACGGTGGCAGCTTACCCCGTGGCGTAGCGAGTTCGAAGGTTTAGTCATTGCACTTTTTTAGTAGGTGTGCTTTTTTTGGTGAGGCGTCGGACGGTCGGTCCGGCGTTCCGTTCACCCCAGGAGGGGCACCCCATGAACCTCACCCGTGCGGCCCGTGTCGCGATCGTCGGCGGCGGCATCGGCGGCCTCGTCTGCGCACGTGTCCTCCAACTCCACGGCCGTTCCGTCACCGTCTTCGAGCGCGAGCCGGCCTTCGACGCCCGTCCGCAGGGCGGCACGCTCGACCTGCACCCGGACACCGGCCAGGCGGCTCTCCGCGCGGCGGACCTGCTCGACCGGTTCCACGCCCTGTCCCGCCCCGAGGGCCAGGAATGGCGGGCGGTGGAGCACACCACCGCGGCCGCTCTGGAACACGAGTGGCCTCCCGGGGACGAGGGCGCGGGTGAAGAGGACCGGCCGGAGATCGACCGGGGGCACCTGCGCGGGCTGCTGCTGGACTCGCTCGCGCCGGGGACGGTCCGCTGGGGCCACGCCGTCGGCAAGGCACTGCCGCTCCTCGACGGCAGCTGCCGTCTGGTCTTCGCGGACGGCACCACCGAGGACTTCGACCTGGTCGTCGGCGCCGACGGCGCGTGGTCGCGGGTCCGCGCGGCCGTCTCGGAGGCGCTGCCCGGCTACACGGGCGTCACCTTCGTCGAGACCGGCTTCGACGACAGCGATGTGCGCCATCCGGACCTGGCGCGGCTGGTCGGTCCGGGCACGCTGGTGGCGAAGTCCGGCTCGACCATGCTGTTCGCCCAGCGGAACAGCAACGGTCACATCCGCGCCTACGTGGCGTTCCGGGCTCCGCTCGACTGGCACACGGCCGCCGGGCTGGACCTGGACGATGCGGCGGCGATCCGTACATACCTTTCGCAGCGGCTCGACGGGTGGGCCGAGGGGTTGCGTTACGCCGTGCTCGACGGCGACCACGACTTCGTCCACCGGCCGCTGTTCGCCCTGCCCGTACCGCACGTGTGGGAGCACGTCCCGGGCGTCACGTTGCTGGGCGACGCCGCGCACCTGATGCCGCCGCTCGGCGTGGGCGCCAACCACGCGCTGCTCGACGGTACCGATCTGGCCCAGGCGCTGATCCGCGAGGAGCGGGTGGACGACGCCGTGCGGGCCTACGAGGAGCTGATGCTGCCCCGGTCCTCGGAGCTGGCCAAGCAGTGCGCGGAAGGGCTGGAGAATCTGGTCCCGTAGGCGGCGGCCGGCCGGGGGCTTCAGTAGCCGGCCGGCCGTATCAGCCCCGTCTCGTACGCGAAGACCGCCGCCTGGGTGCGATCGCGCAGCCCCAGTTTGACCAGGATGCGGCTCACGTGGGTCTTCACGGTCTGCTCGGCCACCACCAGCCGGTCGGCGATCTCCGCGTTCGACAGGCCCTGGGCTATCAGGGAGAGCACCTCGGTCTCGCGTTCCGTGAGGCCGCCGACGCGGTCCATGCGGGGCGTGCGGGGCGCGGCGGTCAGCCGGGAGAACTCGGCGATCAGGCGCTTGGTGATGTTGGGCGCGAGCAGCGCGTCACCCGTCGCCACCACCCGTACCGCCTGGGCGAGTTCGGCGGCCGAGGCGTCCTTGAGAAGGAAGCCGGACGCGCCGGCGCGCAGCGCCTCGTACACGTACTCGTCCAGGTCGAAGGTGGTCAGGACGAGGACCTTGACGGTGGCCCCGGCGGCCTCGGTGAGGCGGCGGGTGGCCTCGATGCCGTCGAGGCCGGGCATGCGGATGTCCATCAGGACGACGTCGGGGGCGAGTTCGGCGGCCTTGGCGAGGGCGTCGAGGCCGTCCACGGCCTGGCCGGCCACCTCGATGCCGGGTTCGGCGTCGAGCAGCACCGTGAATCCCTGCCGGACCATGACCTGGTCGTCGGCGATCAGCACGCGGATGGGGGTCGTCATGGGGTGTCGTCCTCGGCGGGGTCGGTGGGCGGGTGAGGAGTCCGGGTGGGTGCCCGGTCGGTGGACGGGCCGGTGGCCGGGCCGGGCGATGGGGCGGGGAGTCCGGTGGGCAGGACGGCGGTGACGTCGTAGCCGCCGTCGGGTGCCGGGCCGGTGGCCAGCTCGCCGCCCAGCATGGCGGTGCGTTCGCGCATCCCGAGCAGCCCGTGGCCGGCACCCGGGGAGGCGGCGACGGGGCGGTCCGGCGCGGTGTTGGTGACCCGGACGGTGAGGGCGGCGGGGCCGTAGGCGACCGATACCGCGACGTGCGCGCCGGGTGCGTGCCGCATGGCGTTGCTGAGCGCTTCCTGCACGATGCGGAACGCGGACAGTTCGACGCCGGGCGACAGGGGGCGCCGCCTTCCGGTGACGGTGGTGGTGACCGTCACCCCGGCGGCGCGGACGTTGCCGACCAGCTCGTCCAGCCGGTCGAGGGTGGGCTGCGGGGCGTGCGGGGCGGCGCCGTCCGCGGCGGTCCCGGGAGCCCCGTACGCCGGTACCTCCTCCGAGCGCAGCACGCCCAGCACGCGGCGCAGTTCGGTCAGCGCCTCCACCGCGTTGGCACGGATGCCCGCGAGGTTCTCCTTCAGCTCGTCGGAGGGGTTCTCCGCCAGGTGCGGGGCGACCTGCGCCTGGATGGAGATCACCGACATGTGGTGGGCGACCACGTCGTGCAGTTCGCGGGCGATCCGGTTGCGCTCCTCCAGGAGCGCGCGGCGGGCCCGTTCTTCGCTGGTGATCCCCTCCTGCACGACCAGTTCGGTACGGGCCACCTGGCGACCGCGGAGGGCGGCGCCGACCACCACGGCGACGGTGAGGACGGTCACGGCGAGGCCGAGGGAGGGACCCCGGAGCTGTGCGGCACCGGCGCCGCACGCCAGACCGACGAGGACGGTGACCGCCAGCGCTCCGGCCGCAGCGCGGAAGCGGAGCCGCAACGCCAGCAGGAAGAGCACGCCGGCCTGGGTGGCGAGCCCCGTGCCCGTCCAGGGATACAGCCCGCCCCTGTCGAAGGCGAGTCCTGCGTCCGGCCACGGATGCACCCCGTACCGGCCGGCCGCGACTTCCGTGGCCACTGCCACGGCGGCCATCACCGCCGTCGCCAGCCACCAGGCGGCCATCGGCCGGAACGCCGCGACGACGAGCGACAGCGACTGGGCGACACCCAGCAGCAGGGCCAGTGGCATCCCCATGCCGTGGAACATGCCGAACGCCAGGTTGTTCACGGCGACGATGCCGAGGCACCAAGCCGCCATCACCAGCAGCAGCACGATGACCGGCTGCCAGGCCAGCCAGCCGGGCCGCTTGCCCGGCGGCGGCCCTGCGGCCCCCGTCACCAGGTCCTCGCGCAGCGCGCGCGGTATCCCTCTGAGGGCCGTCACCAGCCGCTTCTTGGCCCCCGTTCGAGCCCTCGCCCCGTCCTCCCCCACATGCTGCACCTTAAGCACCGTGCACCATCTCCTTCCGGGCGGGCTGCCCTTCGTGTGCCGACGTCGCTTTCGACGGCGTGCGTCGCTCGTACGTACGGAAGGCCGCCCAGCAGATCAGGAGTGCCGCCGCGAACACCGGCAGCCAGGCGAGCCGGGCCAGTACCCAGCCCGGCCCGTCGGGCTCGGTGTGCAGGCCGGGCAGTGGCTGCCCCGCCACCAGGCCGGTCGCGGTGACCGTCATCAGCGCGGTCTGGTGCCACAGGAAGACGGTCATCGCGGACAGGTTGACCAGCGCGACCGCCGCCCAGGCCGCGGGCCGTGCGAGGAGCCGACGCAGCGGGCCGCGCAGCAGCAGGGCCGCGCCGCACTGGGCGAGGCCGAACGTGACGGCGGCCAGGGTCGGCGGGTTGAGGTTGGAGATCCCGGCGCCCGGCACGCCGACCATGGACGCCGGGTAGCCCGCGCACCCGACGAGGAGCGCGGTGGCGGCCCCTCCCCCGGCCAGCAGCACCCAGCCCGTCGTGCGGCCCCGCAGCCCCTCCCGCGCCCACAGCGCGCCCAGGCAGTACGGGACCAGCCAGCCCGCCGCGACGTTGAGCCAGCCGAGCTGTCCGGGGCCGCCGAATCCGAACCGTATGAGGTCGACGTGCAGGACCACCGCCAGCGGCCACAGCGGATGCACCTTCGCGACCAGCGGAGTGGCCGCCGTGAGCGCCATGAGGACGAGCAGGAACCACAGCGGGGACCAGACAAGCTTGAGCAGGGTCCGTACGGTCGCCAGGTCCGTCCCCGAGGCGAGCAGCGCGCCCGCCACCACGGCCCACAAGGCCAGCAGCACGACGACCGGCCGGAAAAGGCGGGCGGTACGGGCGCCGAGCCACCGCCGGTACGAGGTCCCCCGGGCGCGGGCCGCCGCGTAACTCCGCACGGCCACCTGCCCGCCGACGAGGAAGAACACCGCCAGGGTCTGGAACAGCCAGGAGACCGGGACCAGTTGGGGCAGGTGCCGGAGGGGGCTGGCGCCGCGTACCGTGCCGCTGTCGGCGACCAGCGCGGTCACCAGCCAGTGGCCGAGCACGACACCGAGGATGGCGGCGGCCCGGAGGGCATCCACGGCCCGGTCCCGGCCGGGCGGGGTGGCGGCGTCGATCCGCCGGGCGAGGCCGCGCAGGGCAGGGCCGGCCGGGGCGGACCGCCGCGGCGCCGGGCCGCTACGCATGGCGGCTCACCGCCGCGTACCGCCTCGTGTACTCCCCCGCGTGCTCTCCGGCCACGATGCGGGCGATGTTCCGCAGGGACACCGAACCGGGCTTCAGGTAGTCGCTGTGTCCGCCCGGACCGGCGTCGAAAGCACGGGCACCGAACGCGGGCGACACCGGGTCGGTTCCGAACCCGATCGTGACGAACGGGAGCCTGAGCTGCGCGTGCGGGACGTGGGCGACCCAGTCCGCGGCACCCCGGCCCGCCCAGACGGTGGCCCGGGTGCGCAGGTCGCGGACGGTGTCGGCGCCGGTGCCGGGGCTGCCGTACAGAACGATGTCGGCGACCCGGGCGTCCGCTGCGGCACGGGCGCAGACGACCGAGCCGTAGGAGTGGCAGAGCAGCGAAACCCGGGCGACGGGCTTCGCGGACGCCAACTCGCCCAGGAACGAGACCAGTCGGGGCGCCGCTTCGTCGGCGAGCGCCGGGGTCAGGACCTCCGGGCTCACCGTGCCCGGCGTCCGGTAACCGAGCCAGGCGACCACGGCGGACCGGCCGCCCAGTTCCCGTTGCAGGGCCACGGCTCCGGAGCGAAAGCGTGCATACGTGTCGAGGCCGGTGTCCGAGCCCGGCACGAGTACGGTGACGCGCTCGGCCCGCGCCAGGTCGCCGACGACTTCGGCGGTCCGGCCGCCGTCCCGGCCGTCGAAGGAGAGGAACTGCCGCGCCGGCGCCGCCATGACGCGCAGCGCGGCGGCCCGCGTCCGGTCGCCGTGGCGCGCCGCCGCCCGCTCGGCCGCCCGGATGCCGTCGCGGCCCGCGGCGTACCGCTCGGCGAGGGCGGCGGGGGACGCGGTGGTGAGCGGTGCCAGGGCGGCCGGCGCGGGCGCCGGGACGGCCGCCGGGCGGGCCGCGCCGGACACCGGCACCGTCACCGAGGCGGTGACGAGCGCGACGAGCAGGGCGCGGTGCAGGCGGCGGGCGCGTGGGCGGGTCGCCATGGCGGGGTCCTTCCGTACCGGGTGATGTGCGGGTTCTGGTACGGAAGTTATTGATCATGCCGCGTGGTCGGCGTCCCGCCGGGGAGTGCACCTGTCGCGTAGCTCCGGAGTACTACGGGTAGGGCCTGCGCGCCGCAGCATGCGGAACGGGTGCGCACGGGTGGGCGGCGAAACGGGTCCGCCCCGGCCGGGCGGAAGTGCCGGCCGGGGCGGACCCGTCGCGTACGCGTGGTGGCGCGGCGGACGGGGAGCCCCCGCCCGCCGGTGCGGATCAGCTGCCGAGGGTCGCCAGCGCCGCGTTGAACGTCTGCGACGGGCGCATGACGGCCGCGGCCTTGGCCACCGAGGGCTGGTAGTAGCCGCCGATGTCGGCCGGCTTGCCCTGGACGGCGATCAGCTCCTCGACGATCTTCTGCTCCTGCTCGGCCAGCGTCGCCGCAAGGGCCGAGAAGGACTCCGCCAGCTGCGTGTCCTCGGTCTGCCGCGCCAGCTCCTGGGCCCAGTACAGGGCCAGGTAGAAGTGGCTGCCGCGGTTGTCGATGCCGCCGAGCTTACGGCTGGGCGACTTGTTCTCGGAGAGGAACGTGCCGGTGGCGCGGTCGAGGGTGTCCGCGAGGATCTGGGCGCGCGCGTTGCCCGTCTTCTGCGCGAGGTGCTCGAAGCTCACCGCGAGCGCGAGGAACTCGCCCAGGCTGTCCCAGCGCAGGTAGTTCTCCTTGACCAGCTGCTGGACGTGCTTGGGCGCGGAGCCGCCGGCACCGGTCTCGAAGAGGCCACCGCCGTTGATCAGCGGTACGACCGAGAGCATCTTGGCGCTGGTGCCCAGCTCCAGGATGGGGAACAGGTCGGTGAGGTAGTCACGCAGCACGTTGCCGGTGACGGAGATGGTGTTCTCGCCGCGGCGGATGCGCTCCACCGAGAACTTCGTCGCCTCGACCGGGTTCATGATCTCGATCTGCAGGCCCTCGGTGTCGTGCTCGGGGAGGTACTGCTTCACCTTGGCGATGAGGTTCGCGTCGTGCGCGCGCTCCTCGTCCAGCCAGAACACCGCCGGGTCGCCGGTCGCACGGGCGCGGGTGACGGCCAGCTTGACCCAGTCGCGGATCGGGACGTCCTTGGTCTGGCACATGCGGAAGATGTCGCCGGCGCTGACCGTCTGCTCCAGGACGGCGTTGCCGTCCCGGTCCAGGACCCGCACGGTGCCGGTGGCCGGCACCTCGAAGGTCTTGTCGTGGCTGCCGTACTCCTCGGCCTTCTGCGCCATCAGGCCGACGTTCGGCACCGAGCCCATGGTCGACGGGTCGTAGGCGCCGTTGGCCTTGCAGTCGTCGATGACGGCCTGGTAGATGCCGGCGTAGCTGCTGTCCGGGATGACCGCGAGGGCGTCCTGCTCCTGGTCGTCCTTGTTCCACATGTGGCCGGAGGTGCGGATCATGGCCGGCATGGAGGCGTCGACGATGACGTCGCTGGGGACGTGCAGGTTGGTGATGCCCCGGTGGGAGTCGACCATCGCCAGGTCCGGGCCCTCGGCCAGCTCCGCGTCGAAGGACTTCTTGATCTCCTCGCCCTGCGGCAGCGACTCCAGGCCCTTCCAGATGCCGCCCAGGCCGTCGTTCGGGGTCAGACCGGCCCCGGCGAGCACGTCACCGTACGCGGCGAAGGTCTTCGGGAAGAAGGCGCGCACCACGTGGCCGAAGATGATCGGGTCGGAGACCTTCATCATCGTGGCCTTCAGGTGCACGGAGAACAGCACGCCCTCGGCCTTGGTGCGGGCGACCTGCTCCTTGAGGAACTCGCGCAGCGCGGCGACGCGCATGACGGAGGCGTCCACGACCTCGCCGGCGAGCACCGGCACCGACTCGCGCAGCACCGTGGCGGAGCCGTCGTCGCCCACCAGCTCGATGCGCAGCGCGCCGTCCTCGGCGATGACCACGGACTTCTCGGTGGAGCGGAAGTCGTCGCCGGTCATGTGCGCGACGTTGGTCTTCGAGTCGGCGGACCAGGCGCCCATCCGGTGCGGGTTGGCCTTGGCGTAGTTCTTCACCGACGCGGGGGCGCGGCGGTCGGAGTTGCCCTCGCGCAGCACCGGGTTGACGGCGCTGCCCTTGACCTTGTCGTAGCGGGCGCGGATGTCGCGCTCCTGGTCGGTCTTCGGGTCGTCCGGGTAGTCCGGCAGCGCGTAGCCCTGCTCCTGCAGCTCGGCGATGGCCGCCTTCAGCTGCGGGATGGAGGCCGAGATGTTCGGCAGCTTGATGATGTTGGCCTCGGGCGTCTTCGCCAGCTCGCCCAGCTCGGCGAGGGCGTCGTCGATGCGCTGGTCCTCCTGGAGCCACTCCGGGAAACCGGCGATGATCCGGCCCGCCAGGGAGATGTCGCGGCTCTCCACCGCGACCCCGGCCGTCGAGGCGTAGGCCTCGATCACCGGCAGGAACGAATACGTCGCCAGGGCCGGGGCCTCGTCAGTGTGGGTGTAGATGATGGTCGAGTCAGTCACCGGTGCTCCGCTCCACGTCTGCAACATTGCTCGACATCAAGATATCTCGTGATCGGGCCCTTGCAGGAAGGGCCCTGCCTGTATGAGGTGGACGAGGTGGAGCGAGCGGGCCTGCGGCTTGCGTGGAGCCGCCGCCCCAAGCCGCCCGGCCGCCTCCGTAGCGCGTTCTTCCGGGCCGCCGTCCCGGGCATCCCACCCTGCCCCACTCCCCCGCGCTTCCCGTTCCGACGCCCTCTTCCTACTGCCACCTGCTGGTGGAAACTCACAAAATCCAGCGGCCGGACTCCGTTGAGGTCGCCACCTGAATTCACGGCAACCACCTGGAAGAGTCGGCCCCAAGTTGATCACTCCCCGACCACGGACAGCTCGGGGAGTTGTAACCGTACGACAAAGGGGGAACACCCATGTCCACTGCCACCGACGCCGTACTGGTCACCGGACTCGGCGCCACGACTCCGCTGGGCGGGGACACCGCCTCGACCTGGAACGGCATGCTGGCCGGACGGTCCGGCATCGACGCAATCAAGGAGGAGTGGGCGGCGGATCTCCCCGTACGGATCGCGGGCCGGCTCGCGGTCGAACCGGGCGAGGTCCTGGACCGGGTGCAGGCCCGGCGCATGGACCGCTGCGAGCAGGTCGCGCTCGTCGCAGCGCGCGAGGCGTGGGCCGACGCGGGCGCGCCGGAGGTCGATCCGGAGCGGCTGGCCGTGGTGATCGGTACGGGTACGGGCGGCGCGCTCACCCTGCTCGGCCAGGACGACGTGCTGGAGACCTCCGGCGTGCGGCGGGTGTCCCCGCACACCGTCCCGATGCTGATGGCGAACGGCCCTGCCGCGTGGGTGAGCATCGAGCTGGGCGCGCGCGGCGGCGCCCACACACCGGTCAGCGCATGTGCCTCCGGGGCCGAGGCGATCGCCATGGGGCTGGACCTGATCCGCCTCGGCCGGGCCGACGTAGTGGTGGCGGGCGGCGCGGAAGCCTGTGTCCATCCGCTGCCGCTGGCCGGATTCGCCCAGGCCAAGGCCCATTCGACGCGCAACGACGAGCCTCGGCGGGCCTCCCGTCCATTCGACGTGGACCGGGACGGCTTCGTGATCGGCGAGGGGGCGGGCGTGATCGTCCTGGAGCGGGCCGGGTTCGCCGCTGCACGCGGGGCCCGCGCGCACGCCACCCTCGCGGGCGCGGGCGTCAGCGCGGACGCCTTCCACATCACGGCCGCCCACCCCGAGGGGCAGGTCCGCGCGATGCGACTGGCCCTGGACGCCGCCGGGCTGGCCCCACGGGAGATCGAGCACGTACACGCCCATGCGACGTCCACGCCCAAGGGCGACCTGGTGGAGGCCCGGTCGATCACCGAGGCCCTCGGCACCCACCCGTCCGTCACCGCGACCAAGTCGATGACCGGCCACCTCTTCGGAGCGGCCGGAGCAATCGGCGCGCTCGCCGCGATTCTCACCGTGCGGGAGGGCATCGTGCCCGCAACGCAGAACGTGGACGCACTCGACCCGGAAATCGGACTCGACGTCGTCACGGGCGAACCGCGCAAGGGGACGGTGTCCGCCGCTCTGACGAATTCCTTCGGGTTCGGGGGGCATAACGCGGTGCTGGTGTTTACGCCTGCGCCCTGACACGGGCGCGCGGGGCCGTCCATACGATGGCGGGATGCGCGGCGACCACCGGATCCGCCGGCTGTCCGCCGACGGCACGGGCTGGCTGTGGTCGGTACGTCACCGGCAGCCCGACTGCCCGGAGGTCCTCTCGCTGCACCGGGCGGGCGAGCAGGTGACCTTACGGATCGTCTTCAGGGCCGAGCCCGGCTGGGCCATCGGCGACGGCTACCTGCCCAGCGGCACGGCCGCCACCGGGCCTCATCACCTCGACCTCCATGAGCCCGGGGTGGTCCGCCGGTTCCTCGATGTAGCCATGACGCGGGGGCTGCTGCCGGTGGGGGTGGTGGAGATCGATAGGTGGGGGTTGTTCGAGGCGGTTGTGGGGGTGAACGGGGGCTGGGGCGGTGGGGCGTGTGCTGAGGGTCGTGCGTTGTGTGTCGCGTTTCGCGTGGTGAGCGCGCGTGGGAGCGGCGTCCGGTTCATCCTCGCGCCCGCCGGTACGCCGCTACGCGCTCCCGGGTCGCGCAGCGCCGGGAGCAGTAGCGGCGCGGCAGGCCGCTGCCGAGGGTGAGGTAGACATTGCGGCAGGCGGACGAGGCGCAGACGCCGCCGGGCGGGCGCTGGTGGTTCCACAGGAGCACCAGCAGGCTCAGGCACGACGAAGCGAGAAACCACTCGCCCCACGGCGCGTCATCGGCGCTGTCCAGGTGCGGATGCCAGGGGCTCGCGCCGTCGTGCGAGGTGAGGCGCAGCGTACCGGCGGTGCTCCGGAGGAGGCGGTTCAGCCTCTCCGCGGCGCGGTCGGTGTCGTCGGCCGCGAACACCTCGCGGAGGCGTAGAGCGGCGGACCGCAATTCCGCGAGGTCGTCGGCGGAGAATTCGGGCACGTCGTTCTCGCCGTGTTCGCGCAGCACCTCCGCGACCGTGTCCGCCGACGGCGCCTCGTCCACCAGGGCGTTCACGAGGGCGGCGGTACGCCGGGCGGTGGCCTGCGCCGAGTGCCGGGCGGTCCATTCGCGGTACGCGGCGGGTGTGTCGTCGAGGTGTCCAGCCGGGGGCTCGTCGCAGAGTTCGGCCGCAGTTCCGTCCCGGTGTTCGGCCGTTTTCTCGTTGTGGTGCCCGGCGGTGGGTGGGGTCGAGGGATGCATGTGAGCCGACGTTAGTGCGGGATCTGGCGGCATGTAACGCATCTGGTCCAAGTTTCCGTTACGTCTCTACCGTGGCGCGCATGCGAAAGCCTTACGCGGCGGGCTCTGCCCTCACCGGCGCGGCTCTGGCGCGCGCGGGCGACGAGATGTCGGGGCCCGCCTTGCTGGTGGCCGGGCCGGCGTTTACAGGAACGGCGTCCACGGGCCCGGCGCTGCTTGCCGGGATCACGGTCGCGGCGGCGGTCGGCGGCCCGCTCTTCGGCGTCCTGCTGGACCGGTCCGCCAGGCCGGGCCGCCTGCTGGCCGGTGCGCTCGCCGGCTACGCGACGGCCCTGACCGTCGTCCTGGCGAGCCTGGGGCGTGTACCGGTCGTCGTCACGGTGCTGGTCGCGGTGGGGGCCGGGCTGCTGGGCCCCGCCCTGTCCGGCGGCTGGACCGCGCAGTTGCCGCGCGCCGCGCCGCCCGGGCTGCTGCCCCGGATGACCGCTCTCGACGCGATGACGTTCAACGCCGCGTCACTGGCGGGGCCCGCACTGGCCGGGCTGGTCGCCGGGGTGGCCGGGGCGTCGGCGGGGGTGCTGATGGCTGCCGCCCTGATCTTCGTGGCGGTGCCGTGCGCGTATGGGCTGCCTGGGGAGTCGTATGTGGGTGGGAGGTCTGCGGGGGCGTCCGTACGCGGGGAATCGGCAGGGCCGTCCGTACGTGGAGCGTCCGTGGGGCAGTGGTCGTCGGAGACCGGGCCGGAGCCCGGTGCGCAGATCGGGTCGGAGTCTGCGGCGCAGACCGGGCCGGAGCCTAGGGCGGGGACCGGGCCGGGACCTGGGGCGCGGTCCGAGGTGCAGTTCGGGGCGCAGCCCGGCCGCCCACGCGACCCGCACCACCCGGCCAGCCACGCCAACTCCCAGCGGGTCCCGGGCGCCCCCTCCGTCCTGGCCGGTCTCGCGGCCGGATTCCGGGCCATCCGTCACACCCCACCGCTGGCCCGCGCGACCGTCACCTCGGTGGTTTCCTGTACGGGCCAGGGCATGCTGACCGCTTGCAGCCCGCTGCTCGGGGCGCGGCTCCTCGGTGACGCGCGGCATGGCGCGCTCCTGCTGTCCGTCGTCGCCGCCTCCGCCCTCCTCACCAACGCGGGGCTCGCCCGCCGGCCCGGGCTGCTGCGCCCGGACACCGTCCTCATGTACAGCACCGTCGTACTCGCCGTCGCGCTCCTGATTACGGTGACGGCCGGGCCGCCCGCACTGCTCCTCGGTGCGGCGGTGCTCGCAGGCTTCGGGGAGGGGACCCAGCTGACGGCGCTGTTCGCGGTGCGCCACCGCGAGGCGCCGGAGCACCTGCGCGGTCAGGTCTTCACCACCGGCGCCAGCCTGAAGATCACCGGTTTCGCCCTCGGCGCGGGCCTCGCCGGGCCGCTCGCCACCCGGTCGCTGTCCGGCGCCCTGCTGACCGCCGCCGCGCTCCAGTTCCTCGCCGGGCTGCTCTTCCTCAGTTGCTCGCTGAGAACGCGCCGTACCCGTACCCATACGCGGACCACGGGCGAGAAGGACGCACGTTGCCCCTCGCCCCGCCGGCCTCCGGGCTCGTAGGGTGCTGCCCATGCTCCTGTGGATCAACGGCCCTTTCGGCGGCGGCAAGACGCAGACCGCGCACGAGATCCGGCGCCGGCTCCCCGGCAGCGTCATCTGTGATCCCGAACGCGTCGGCTTCGGTCTGCACCGGATGACGCCCCCGGCCCTGCGCGGCGACTTCCAGGACTTCCCGGCCTGGCGGCAGGGCGTCTACGAGGTGCTGGACCTGGTGCTGACCAAGCACCCCGGCACGGTGATCGCGCCGATGACCCTCGTGGAACCGGCGTACTTCCAGGAGATCGTCGGCCGGCTGCGGGAACGCGGACACGACGTGCGGCACTTCGCGCTGCTCGCCGACCGGCGGACGGTGCTGCGGCGGCTGCGAGAGCGCAATCTGGGGCACGTCGTGAAGGTCGTCGCCGGGAAGGACGCCCCGCTGCGGCGGGAGAGTTTCGCCGTACGGAAGCTGGACCGCTGTCTGGAGCAGTTGCGCGGACCGGAGTTCGCCGACCACGTGTGGACCGACCGGCTCACGGTGCCGCAGGTCGCCGACCACATCGCCGCCGCGACCGGGCTGGACCTGGTTCCCGACACCGACGGCGCGCTCCGGGGCCGGGTGCGCCGCTCGTGGACGAGCCTCAAGCACATTCGCTTCTGATCTGGGGGCCGGCGGGGCGGGGGCGCCCCGTGTGCCGGTCTGGGCGGCTCTCGGACGGTGCGTCGGGTGGGCTGCCGGGCGTCCTGGCGGGGTGAGTCGCCAGGACGGTGTGTCACATCGTGCGGAAACGGTTCGTCATGGAGGTGACGGAACCCGACGGGAGAATGTGACCGGTGGACGAGAGCGATTTTCTGGCGGAGCGCTTCGAGGAGCACCGAGCGCGTCTGCGGGCGGTGGCGTACCGCATGCTCGGCTCGCTCAGCGAGGCGGACGACGCCGTACAGGAAGCCTGGCTGCGGCTGAGCCGTTCCGACGCGAGCGGCGTCGGCAACCTCGGCGGGTGGCTGACGACCGTGGTCGGCCGGGTGTGCCTGGACATGCTGCGTACGCGTACGGCGCGTAGCGAGGAGTCCCTCGACGTGCGTATGCCCGATCCGGTCGTCGGCGGCGTCGCGGACGGAATCGATCCCGAACACCAGGCACTGCTGGCCGACTCGGTGGGGCTGGCCCTGCTGGTGGTGCTCCAGACGCTGGCCCCCGCGGAGCGGCTGGCGTTCGTCCTGCACGACATGTTCGCCGTACCGTTCGACGAGATCGGGCCGGCGGTCGGGCGCACTCCGGCCGCGGCGCGGCAGCTGGCCAGCCGGGCGCGCCGCCGGGTGCGCGGGACGGCCGCGCCGGACACCGACATCTCCCGGCAGCGGGAGGTGGTGGACGCCTTTCTGGCCGCTTCGCGGCGTGGTGACTTCGAGGCGCTGGTCGCGGTGCTCGACCCGGACGTGGTGCTCCGCGCCGACACGGGCACCAGGTTCCCGGGCCTGAGCCCCACGGCTCACGGTGCGCGGGAGGTGGCCGGGCGGGCCTTCATGTTCCGGCGCTTCGCATGCTTCGCCCGGCCCGCGCTGGTGAACGGGGCCATGGGCATCGTGACGGTCGCGGACGGGGTGCCGGTGTCGGTGATGGGACTGACGGTCGCGGGTGGCAAGGTCGTCGCGATCGACATTCTTGCGGACCGGGAGCGGTTGCTCGGGTTGGGTTTGGGGGTGCTGGATCTGGGGTTGGCGGGTCAGGGAGTGCGGGGGGCCGGAGGTGCCGGGGCTGGAAGGGCGGCTGTGAGGCGGTGGGGCGGGATGGGGCGTCCATGACGGGATGGAGTGGAGTGGCTGTGGCGGGGTGGCGTGGGCTCGTGTGGGGCCTGGGCCGGATACGGGGCGAGTGGTGCGCATGGCGGATACCCTGCGGAGTTCCGCAGGGGGAACCGGGGGTTTTCCCCATGGTCGCGGGTTCGGCGGGCCCGTAGCCTGTGAATCACCGCACCGGGGAGGTGCGGTGATTCGCGCGGTGCACCCGACCTGGCACCACGCACCGTGCACTACTTGGGGGAATCCGTGCGTCGTCATCTCCGTGTTCTCGGGGCCGTTGTCGTGGCCGCCGTCGGTGTGAGCGGACTCGGGGCGTGCGGAGTTCTGGAGCGGTCCACTTACGAGGACGACGCCCGCCTTTCGGCCGCACCCGTCAAGTCCATACGGCTCGACAGCCATTCGGGCGGGCTCACCCTGCGCGGCAAGAAGTCCCTCGACACCGTCTCGGTCCACCGCAAGCTCCGGTATCAGGGCGACCGGCCGGAAAAGGCGACCCACCGCGTGGAGAACGGTGTGCTGGTGCTCGGTGACTGCGGGGACGACTGCTCGGTGCACTACACGGTCGAGGTGCCGGCGGGGCTTCCGGTGACCGGTAAGACGTCGTCCGGCGCGGTCGAGCTGTCGGACGTCGGTGCGGTGCGGGTGAGCACCACGTCCGGCGCGGTGACACTGGACGGAGTGGCCGGCGCGGTGGACGTGCGCACCACCAACGGCGGGGTGCGCGGGCGCGGTCTGAAGGGTGACGGGGTGCGGGCGCAGACGTCCAACGGCGCCATCGACCTCGTCACGGACACGCCGCAGGACGTGCAGGCCAGGACGACGAACGGCGCCGTCACCCTCACCGTGCCGGGCGGCCAGCGCAACCGTTACCGAATATCGACCAAGACGGACAACGGCGGCAAGAACATCGGCCTGCCCGACGATCCGTCCGGTGCGCACCGGCTCGACCTCACGACGACGAACGGGGCCATCACGATCAAGGAGGGCTGAGGGGCGCCGAGGCCGTGCGGGCGCCCGCGGACCGATGCCACGGGCGCCCGCCCCCGTCACGTTCTCAGGTGCCGGCCGCTCTGCCGCCCCGGCAGTCTCCCGGCCGGAACTCCCAGGTGCCGAAGCCCTGTTCGGCGTCCGGGCTCTGTTCGGCGGCCGGGTCCTGTTCAGCGGTCGGGTCCCTGCCCTGCCGCTGAGCCTGCCTGCCGCTGAGCCCTGCTCGGTTACGGAGCCTGGCCCTCGGCCGTTGCCTGCTCTGTGGCGGAGCCCTGGCCCTCGGGCGAGGTCTGCCCGGTGGCGGAGCCATGGCGCTCAGCCGAGGTCTGCCCGGTGGCGGAGCCCTGGCGTTCAGCCGAGGTCTGTCCGGTGGCGGAGTCCTCTTCCGCTGCGCCGCTGCCGTACGGGCGGGTGATGAGTTCCATCGCGTGGCCGGCGGGGTCGAAGAAGTAGACGCCGCGCCCGCCGTCGTTGTGGTTGATCTCGCCCGGCTGCTTCCCGTGCGGGTCGGCGTAATAGGTGAGGCCCGCCTGCTGGATGCGGGCGAAGGCCCTGTCGAATTCCGCTTCGCTGATCAGGAAGGCGTAGTGCTGCATGGTGATCGACTCCGCCGGGATGGTGGCGAAGTCCAGGGTGACGCCGTTACTGGTGTCCACCGGGATGAACGGGCCCCACTCCTCGCCGATTTCGAGATCGAGGAGGTGCGCCAGGAACTCCGCGGATTCGCGATTGTTCCGGGAGTGGACGATGGTGTGGTTCAACTGCACTGACACTGTGGAATGCCTCCGTAAGGCAATCTCACGGGCACCTCCATGCCTCACCCGGTCGGTGACCGACACGCGATGCCGTCGCGGCAGATGCTAAGCGGCGATTCCCGTTTCGTCGAGTGGCTTCGGCAGGCCCGTCCAGCGCGCGACGGCGGGTCGGCGCGCTACGACGGGCACGGCGTGCCGAGACGGACAGCACCGCGACGGCCACGGCGTACCGCGGCAGCCAATGCTGTGGCGGACACGGCGTACCGGGGCAGGGAGTGTTATCGGGGCGACGGCGTACCGGGCAGACAGCGTTACGGCGGACCCTGCGTACCGGGGGTTCCGTTCAGCGGCCCGGGCGCTTGACCGCGTGGCCAACGATGACCGTCTCGACGCCGCTGATGCCCAGCCCTGTCAGGTCCTGGGTGATCAGCCGGTACAGGGCGGCCAGGTCCCGGACCCAGACCGCGACGTGCAGATTGGTGGCGCCGGAGGTGGCGAACGCGCCGTGTACGGCGGGGTGCCGGGCCAGGGTGCGGCCGACGGTGTCCAGGTGGTCCGGGGGCACCTGCATCATCACGTTCGCGTCGATGAGCAGGCCGAGGCGCTTGGGGTCCACGACCACCTGGGTGCTCAGCCGACCGTCGGACATCAGCCGGGCGAGGCGGCGCCGGACGGTGGAGGCGGGATGCCCGGAACGGGCGGCGATGGCCGCGGCGGGGGTGCGGGCGTCTTCCTCCAGGGCGGCCAGGATGTCGCTGTCGACCGGGTCGGAGCCGTCACCCGGCGGCACGGCGGGGCGGCCGGGTGCGGGACGGTCCGGTGCTGGGCGGTCCCGTGTGGAGTGGCTCGGTGTGGGGTGGCTCGGTGTGGGGTGGCTCGGTGTGGGGTGGTCCGATGCCGGGTGGTCCCGGGCGGAGTGGCCCGGCTTGGGGCGGTCCGGTGCCGGGTGGTTCCGTGTGGAGTGACGCGGCTTGGGGTGGGCCGGTGTTGGGGTCAGGGCGGCGCGTTCTTCGGTGGTCAGGACGTCGTGGCGCCAGTCGGACGCCTCGGAGAACACGTGGAGCACCGTGGCGGCCGACACGGATGCCACCGCGGACGTGGCGGGCAACTGCCGGAACACCAGTTGGTCGCGGGAGCCCGGTTCCGTCAGCGACACAGCGGTGATCTCGTCGCCCGAGGCGGACAGGTCGATGAACGGGATGTCCGGGCGGGCGGCCAGAGCGGCGGTGAGCGCGTCCAGCTTGCCCTTGAGCACCTTGATGCGCAGGAACAGCGCACCGACCGAGTCGGGCCGTACGGGCACGGCGACGACCTTGACCGTGCCGTCGCCCATCAGGGCCCGCCAGCGCCGGTGCACCGTGCGGGGGTTCTCTCCCAGCACCTCGGCGGCGCGCTCGGCGCTCAGCCGCCCATCGCACTGCAATGCGGCGATCAGCCGCTGATCGCGGAGGGTAAGGACGGAGGTGTCATGCGCAGATTCGCTCACTCTTTGGTGCATGAATGACAGTTTCGCTCAGTTGTGTGGCTGGCGTGAACCGATCCGGGCCCTGGCAGCACAAGATCAGCGCAACAGCCGTTCTCGGACAACCGGAGAAGGACATGACGGACGCCTCCCTGCTCGCCCCCATGGCAGCCGCCGCCCACGAAGTCGGTGCGCTCCTGCTCAAGAACCCACGGGGCGGCACTCCGCCCACCGGCACCACGCCCGCAGACACCATGGACGAACTGGCCGCGGCCTACCTTGCCGTGGAGGGCCCGGCCGCTGCCGTTCTGCGTCGGCGCCTGGGCGCGCTGCTCCCCGGTGTGCCGTGGGCCGAGGAGTTGCACGGCGAGCACAGTCTCGGCACCGGCGCGGACGCCGGGCTGCCCACGACCGGTGACGTCTGGATGGTGGACGTGATCGACGGCGCGGTGCAGTACATGCAGGGGCTGCCGCAGTTCTGTGTCAGCCTCGCGCTCGTACGGAACGGCGAGCCGGTCGCCGCCGCCCTGCACGCGCCGCTGCTCGGCGAGACGTACCTCGCCGCGGCCGGACGCGGTGCCACCCGCAACGGGGAGCCGATCGCCCCATCGGCCCGGACCCGGCTGGAAGCGGCCCTCGTGGGCACCAGCCAGCCGCCCTTCATCGCGGGGCAGCCCGCGGCCGTGGCGGCAGCCGGCCGGTCGCTGGCCGCGGTGCTGCCCGCCGTGAGCGCCGTCCGCAACCTCGGCCCCACCTCGTGGCAGATAGCCGATACGGCGGCTGGGCGGCTGGACGCGTTCTGGGAGTACGGCCGGGATGACGCCAATCTGCTGCCCGGCGCGCTGGTCGCCCGCGAGGCGGGCGCCGTCGTCACCGACGCCGAGGGCCGGCCGTGGCGGGCCGGGGCGACCGGTTTCGTCGTCGCGCCACGTGCGTTGCACGGGGCGCTGCTGAGCCTGTTGGAGCGGTGATCGCGGAGCACCACGCGCGAGGCGGTAGAGAGAGGGGGCGGGCAAGGGGGTTCAACGTAACCCTGTGGAGCGGGCGTTGGCCGCATGCCATGATCGACGCGTGACCGGATCGGGGACCGCCCGCAGCCACGCCGAAGATGCTCGGACGCGGCGGGCGGGCCGGGGAAGCGGAGACGCCGGACGCGGCGGGCGGGCTGGAGGAAACGGACACGCCGGACGCGGCGCACAGGCCGGAGGGAGAGGAGGTGCTGGACGTAGTGGCCGGGGTGAATCGGGCCGCTTGGGTGTGTGCGGCAGCTCGTGACAACGCCGGGTGGTGTGCTGCGGTCTGGCACGCCCACAGCACCCGTGGGGTCTTCGGCGACGGCGCCTGGACCAGCCCCCGCCGGACTCATCCCCTCTACCCGGGCCCCGTGACCCTCACGAACTGCCCCGGCCCACCATCGGCCGCAGAATCCCAACGCCCAGGCCGCCAAAGTCCGGCACCGCGACACCTTCTTCCCCCACACGCGGTCCACGGACGGCAGGTCGTGACGGGTGCCGTCGCCGCCCGCCGCCTCGGCCTCCCGACCGGGCCGCCGATCTGGGGGTGCAGGCCGTGAGCGCTCTCGACGGCCTCTTGTTGGAGCGGGTGCGCGGGTTGTGGGAGACCGTGAGCGGAGTGCCCGTCACGTTTCCCCCGCCGGGCAGCCCCGCAGCCATCGTCACCGCGCCCGGCTCCGGGCTGTGCCCGCCTGCCTGGGTAGGCATCGTGTCACTCGGCCGGTCGGCCCTCGTCACCGCGCCGGACGCCGCTGTCGCCCGCACCCTGCGGCAGGCGCTGAGCAGCGTGCCGGACGATGCGTTGACCTGCCCGGACACCGTCCGTTCGGTGCTGCCCGTCGCGGAGGTGCTGGGCCCGGCCACCCTCGCGTACGTCACGGAGGGGACCTTCCGCCCCGTACCGGACGAGGGCGACGTGGAACACCTCTCGGTCGACGATCCAGCCGTGAGCGCCTTCCTGGAGGCCGCCGGTCCGACGGACGCCGAGGAGAGCGGACTGGCGGAGGTCACCTCGCCCGTCTTCGTTCTCCGCACGCGGAGCGGGCCGCCTCTCCTGGCCGCCGCCGGTTACCGCCGCTGGCCCTGCCGTACCGCGCACCTCTGCGTCCTCACCGCACCGGAACGGCGCGGGCAGGGCCTCGCACGCCGCGTGGCGTCCGCCGCGGTGGCGCACGCGCTCACGGCCGGGCTGCTGCCCCAGTGGCGGGCCCGGCCGGCGGCTTCGCGGCGCGTGGCGCGGGCGTTGGGGTTCCGGGAGGTGGGGAGCCAGTTGAGCGTACGGCCGGAACTCGCCCATCGGCCCACAGGGGTGACGGAGGGGACGTAACGGGAACACCCGTACGGGCGATGGCGGAGAGCATGACGACTCGATTAGCAGCGGTCTGGCCGGCTCTCGTCCTCGCCGTGGCTGCTCTGTTCGCGACGAGCCCCGCCCTCGCCGCCACCGCTCCGGCCGAAACCACCG
Source organism: Streptomyces sp. NPDC018019 (assembly GCF_044327805.1). Taxonomy (NCBI): domain Bacteria; kingdom Bacillati; phylum Actinomycetota; class Actinomycetes; order Kitasatosporales; family Streptomycetaceae; genus Streptomyces; species Streptomyces sp. NPDC018019. The sequence continues at coordinate 184,742 of NZ_JBIRGD010000018.1, forward strand.
CCGCTCCCACCAAAGCCACCGCGACATCCGCCGCCACCGGCCCGGACGTGACCATCTCGCAGGCAGGCAACTACCCGACAGAACCTGGCAGTTACGGGAACTTCTCCGTCCAGTGGACCTCGGCCGGTGCGGCCGACACCACCGGGACCACCCGTCTGACCGTGGACCTGCCGCCGGGGCTGAAGACCGGTGGCGCGCTGATGTACTCGACACCGTACGACTACACGTTCAGTCAGCGGGTGTCGCCGGACGGGCGGCACCTGGAGGCGACCTTCCGGGGGACCCGGGTGCCGGGCCGCGGCGACTTCATGAAGGTCCAGGTGTCCTCGGGTGCGGCGCGGCCGTCGGGGGTGATCAGGGCCACCGCCGCCAACCGCGACGACGTCAACCCCGCCAACAACGTGAGTACGTACGCCGTCAACGGCCCGCAGCAGCCCGCCGAGGTGCCGGACCGGCCGGTGGTGACCGGGATCAGCACGACCACCGGCCCGGGCACGGGCGGCACCGAAGTGACACTCACCGGCACCGCCCTGGGCACCGGCACCAGCACCACGCAGGGCACCCGCACCACCCTGGGCACCGGCACCGTCCTGTTCGGCAACACCGAGGCGAAGACGACAAGTTGCACGGCCACACAGTGCACCGCCACCTCGCCCGGTGGAACCGGCAGCGTCCCCGTCACCGTCGTCACACCGGGCGGCGCCGCCGATGCACCGGACGCCTTCACCTACACCGGCCCGCCGCCCACCCCGCCCGCCACCCCGGCGGTGACCGGCCTGAACGTGCGCAGCGGCCCCTCGGGAGGCGGCACTTCGGTGTACGTCCTGGGATCGCACCTGGCGGGCGGCACGATCGCGTTCGGGAACGCACCCGCGGCCCACGTGTCCTGTGGGGACTCGTTCTGCAGCAGTACGTCGCCGGACGGGTCGGGCACGGTCCACGTGACCGTGACGACGGCGGGCGGTACGAGCGCGACGGTGGACGCGGACCGGTTCACGTACACGGACGCGACGGCACGGGCCGCACGGCTGCGCTGACCCGGTGACGCGGCGGTACGGGCGCGACGCCTCACCCGTCGCGGCAGCACCATTGCACCGATCGGTGCCCTGCTGGTTAGCTCTTGGGGACTCCCGACCGTCCGGCTCGGGGGCCCGGGGGCAGCCGCGGACGGTTCTTCGCAACCGTGAACCGGTTCTTCGAGGGGGTGGCCGGTGACGGGTGACGCACCGGGCGGGGGCACGGGCACGGCAGGGGCACGGGACGACGGCGCAGCGCCGCGCGGACCTTCCCGGCGGCGCGTGCTGCGCACCGGCGCCGCGCTGGCCGCGGGCGCCGCCGGCGCGCCGGTCCTCGGCGGCTGCGCGTCCTCGGAGGCCGGTGGCGTGGGTGCCGACGGCCGGATCACCGTCGAGTTGTGGCACGGCCAGGCCGACACCGGCCGCAAGGCGCTCCAGTCGCTCGTCGACGACTTCAACCGCCGGCAGTCCCGTATCCGGGTGGACGCCGGGGGCGGCGGCGTGGTGGCGGACGCCATGCTCCAGAAGGTGACGGCGGCGCTGGCCGCGGGCTCGTACCCGGACATCGCCTACGTCTTCGGGGCCGACCTGGCGCGGGTGGCCCGCAGCCCCCGCGTCGTCGATCTCACCGATGCGCTGCGCGGCACCGCGTACTGGCCCCGGTTCTGGGGCCCGGTCCGCGAGGCGGTCACCCTCAACGGCAAGGTGCGGGCGGCGCCCGCCGTACTGGACTCGCTGTGCGTCGTCTACAACCGCACATTGTTCCGGCAGGCCGGGGTCCCCTATCCCAAGGCGGGCTGGACATGGGACGACTTCCTCCGTACGGCGCGCCTGCTGACCGACCCCGGGCGCGGCACCTTCGGCACGGGCTGGCCCGGCACCGGCGACGAGGACAGCGTCTGGCGGCTGTGGCCACTGGTGTGGGACCTCGGCGGCGAGGTCATCGCCCCGGACGGGCGCAGCATCGGCTTCCGGGACGTCGGGGAACGGGCCCTGAGCACGCTGGCCCGGCTGGCCGCGGACAAGAGCGTCTACGTGGACCCCAAGCCGGGCAGCGAGCAGATGCACCAGGTCTTCATCGGCGGCCGGATGGGCATGATGGCCACCGGCCCGTGGGAGCTGCCGGACATCGTCGAGGGGAAGGTCGACTACGACGTGGTGGCGCCGCCGACCTACAGCGGCCGGCCCTGCACGATCTCCGGGCCGGACACCTGGACCGTGTTCGACAACGGTCCGGCCCGCTCGCGGGCGGCGATCGAGTTCCTGCGCTGGCTGGGCGACCCGGCCCAGGACGTGCGCTGGGCGGTGCACGGCGGCAGTCTGCCCCTGAGTACGGCGTCGGCCGGGCGGCCCGAGTGGCGGGGGTACGAGGGGCGGACCACCGGGCTGCCGGTGTTCACCACGGCGCTGACCACCGCGCGGGTCCGGCCCGTCCACCCGGCGTACCCGCAGATCTCGCAGGCGGTCGGCGAGGCCGTGGTCGCCGTCCTGCTGGGCCGCAGCTCCCCCGCCGAGGCGCTGCGCGGCTGCGCCGAGAAGGCCGACGCGGCGCTGCTGATCCCCCGATGAGACCGGACGACGCGCACGACGCAGCGGCCGGACGCGGCCGGACGGGAGAGGGTGCCATGCCGTCACTGCCCCGCGCGGGCCGCCGCGCGAAACCGGGCCGCGGGAGACCGGGCCACGGGAGACCGGAGAGCTCGGAACCGAACCGTCCGGAACCGAACCGCACAGAATCGGGCAGTACGGAACCGGAGGGTACGGAACCTGGCCGCAACGGACCGCAGCCTTCAGTCCCGCGGCGCCGGACCCCCCGCCCCCTCACCCCGCCCCCGCACCACGGCGGCCCCGGACGGCGGCCCGGTAATCCGCGTACGGGCACACCGGCGGCCCGCCGCCCCCGTACGCTCGCCGGCCGCGTCCGCCGGGAGAACGCCACCGCCTGGGCGTTCATCAGCCCGTCCGTCCTGATCATCCTGGGTCTGAGCATCGTCCCCGTCGTCTGGTCGCTGCTGCTCTCCTTCCGCGCGGACGACCTGGTCACGCCGGGGCGCTGGGTGGGGCTGGACAACTACCGGGCGCTGGCGCAGGACCCGGGCTTCCGCACGGCCGTCGGGAACACCCTGGTCTACGCGGCCCTGTACGTGCCGCTCTGCCTGACCGGCGGGCTGGTGCTCGCGCTGGCGCTCAACCGCCGCATCCGGCTGATCGGCCTCTACCGGACGCTGATCTTCGTACCGTTCGTGATCTCGGCCGCCGCGCAGGGCGTGCTGTTCTTCTTCATCCTCGACCCGCAGTTCGGCGTGGCCAACTCGCTGCTGCACCATCTCGGCGTGTCGCGGCAGGGTTTCCTCTCCGACCCCGGGCAGGCGCTGTACCTCCTGGTGCTGATCTCGCTGTGGAGCGGCGTCGGCTTCTGCGTCGTGGTCTATCTGGCCGCTCTCCAGGACGTACCGCCGGAGCTGATCGAGTCCGCGCGGCTGGACGGCGCGAGCCGGCTGCGGGTGCTGTGGCACATCAAGCTGCCCGCCCTGACGCCGGTGACCGTCTTCCTGCTGCTGTGGGAGCTGATCACCGCACTCCAGGTCTTCGACCTGATCTATGTGACCACGAAGGGCGGCCCGCTCGGGTCGACCACCGTCATCGTCTACTTCGTGTGGGAGCAGGCCTTCCAGATGTTCACCGCCGGATACGGGGCCGCCGCAGCGTACGTCCTCGCGGCCGCCCTGCTCGTCGCGGGCACCGCCCTGCGCCTGTACCGGCGGCGCCGGGCGGGCGCCGCGCCGGAAGGAGCGGTCCGGTGACCGCGCCGGCGACCGGTACCGTCCCCCGTGGGCCCGCGGCGCGGACCCGCCGCCGCCGTCTGCCCTTCAGCGCCTGGCACCTGCTGCTCGCGCCGCTGTCCCTGGGCTTCGCGCTGCCGCTGGTGTGGCTGCTGCTCAGTTCGGTGATGACCAACGCGGAGATCAACCGGTTCCCGCCGTCGCTGTGGCCGTCCGGCATCGACCTGGGCGGGTACGACTACGTGCTGGGCAACGCGATGTTCCCCCGCTGGTTCGCCAACTCCTCGATCGTCGCCGGCACGGCGGTGCTCTCCAACCTGGTGCTCGGCTCGCTGGGCGGCTACGCCTTCGCCCGGATGCGGTTCGCCGGGTCCCGGCTGCTGCTGGGGCTGATGCTGGCGACCATGGTCATCCCCTTCCAGCTGACCATGATCCCGACGTTCCTGGTGATGAAGAACCTGGGGCTGATCGACACGCTGGGGGCCCTGATCGTGCCGTCCCTGGTCACGCCGTTCGCGGTCTTCCTCTTCCGGCAGTTCTTCCTCGCGCTGCCCCGGGAGCTGGAGGAGGCGGCCTGGATCGACGGGTGCTCGCGGCTGCGGGTGCTGTACTCCGTCGTGCTGCCGCTGGCCCGTCCGGCGCTGGCCACCGTGGCCGTGCTGACCTTCCTGACCACCTGGAACGACCTGACCTGGCCGCTGATCGCGATCAACCACGACACCCAGTACACCCTCCAGCTGGGGCTGACGACCTTTCAGGGGCAGCACCACAACCGGTGGTCGGCGATCATGGCGGGCAATGTGATCACCGTGCTGCCGGTACTGGTGGCGTTCCTCTTCGCGCAGAAGACCTTCATCCAGTCGCTGACGTCGAGCGGGCTGAAGGGATAGCCCCTGCGCCCGGCCCGTCCGGCTCCGCCCGCTCCGCCCGTCCCGTCCTTCGCCCCCCGGCCCGGCCCCGTCCCGGAGGTTCACGTGCCCCGTCCCTTCGACCTGCTCGTCATCGGCGACGTCAACCCCGACGTGGTGGTCGGCCCGGTCCCGCGCGCGCCGGAGTTCGGACAGCGCGAGCAACTCGTCGCGTCCGGCCGCCTGCTGACGGGTGGTTCGGCCGCGATCACGGCCTGCGGCGCCGCCCGGCTGGGGTTGCGCGTGGCGTTCGCCGGGCGGGTCGGCGACGACGCCGCGGGCGCCTTCGTCCGTACGGCCCTGGCCGAGCGCGGCGTGGACGTCTCGGCGCTGGTCACCGACCCGGAGCTGCCCACCCCGCTCACCACCGTCCTCACGCACGGCAGCGACCGCGCGATCCTCACCGCCCCCGGCTGTCTGGCCGCCACCGGGCCGCAGGATGTGCCGGACCGGCTGCTGGCCGGCTGCCGGCACGTGCACGCCGGATCGTTCTTCCTGATGCCGCGGCTGGCCCGGTCGCTCGGCGAGGTGTTCGCGCGGGCCCGCGGGCACGGCGCGGCCACCTCGCTCGACACCAACGACGACCCCGCGCAGCGCTGGGACCCCGGGCTCCTCGGCCCGGTCCTGAAGTCCACCGACATCCTGCTGCCGAACGCGGCGGAGGCGCGGGCACTGGCCGGGACGCTGACCCCCCAGACGCCACCGGCCGGGCCACCGGCACCCGGCGCCGGCCCGGCCGCCGCTGCCGCCCTCGCCCGGCTCGGCCCGCTGGTCGTCGTCAAGGACGGCGCGGCCGGCGCGCTCGCCCACGACGGCGCCGTCCTCACCCGTACCGCCGCCGTGCCCGCCGACCCGGTGGACACCGTCGGCGCCGGCGACAGCTTCGACGCCGGCTTCATCGCCGCGGTCCTGCACGGCCTGGACCTGCCCGCGGCGCTCTCCTTCGCCGCGGCCTGCGGCGCCCTGTCCACCCGCGCCCACGGCGGTACGGCGGCCCAGCCCACCTGGGACGAGGCCCGTGCCGCCGCCCGTACGACCACACCCGGGAGCCCCGCATGACCAGCAGCACCCCGTCCGGCCGCACCGGCGCCGTGAAGATCGCCTTCATCGGCGCCGGCAGCGTCGTCTTCACCCAAGGACTCCTCGCCGACCTGCTCGCCTTCCCCGAACTGCGGGGCATCCACGTCGCCCTGCACGACATCGACGCCGAACGGCTGGCCACCGCCGAGGGCGCGGCCCGCCACATCGCCGCCACCCGCGGCGCCGAACCGGAGATCACCGCGCACCTCGACCGGCGGGCCGCCCTGCACGGCGCGGACTTCGTCATCAACACCGTGCAGGTCGGCATGAACCCGGCCACCCGTACGGACTTCGAGATCCCCGCCCGCTACGGCCTGCGCCAGACCATCGGGGACACCCTCGGCGTCGGCGGCATCTTCCGCGCGCTGCGCACCTTCCCGCTGCTGCGCGCCCTCGCCGCCGACATCGCCGAACTCTGCCCGGACGCCTGGCTGCTGAACTACACCAACCCGATGGCGATGAACGTGATGTACCTGGCCGAGGCCACCCCGCTGCGCCGGGTCGTCGGCCTGTGCCACTCGGTCCACTGGACCGTGCGGGACCTCGCGGACCTCCTGGGCGTCCCGTATGAGGAGATCTCCTACCTGGCCGCCGGGGTCAACCACCAAGCGTGGGTGCTGCGCTTCGAGCGGGCCGGGCGGAGCCTGTACCCGCTGCTGGACGACGCGATCGCCAAGGATCCGCAGCTGCTGCGCCGGGTACGCGTGGACATGTACCGCAGGCTCGGCTACTACCCGACCGAGACCAGCGAGCACTCGTCCGAATACGTGCCCTGGTACCTCCACCACGACAGCGAGGTGGAGCGGCTGCGGCTGCCGATCGGCACGTACCTCGACATCATCGAGGAGAACACCGCCGAGTACGAGAAGACCCGCGACGCGCTCGCCGTCGGCTCACCGCTGCCGGTGGAGGGCACGATGGAGTACGCGCCGCAGATCATCCACAGCATCGTCTCCGGCACCCCGCGCACGGTCTACGGCAATGTGCCCAACCACGGCCTGGTGGACAACCTGCCCGCGGGCGCGGTGGTGGAGGTGCCGTGCCTGGTGGACTCGCTGGGTGTGCAGCCCACCCGGATCGGCGCCCTGCCCCCGCAGTGCGCGGCCCTGAACCGGGCCTACGTGAGCGCCAACGAACTGGTCGTACGGGCCGCGGTGGAGGGCGAGCCGCGGCACATCCGGCACGCGGCGATGACGGACCCCGCCACCGCCGCCGCACTCCCCGTGGAACGCATCTGGGACCTGTGCGACGACCTCGTACGCGCCCACGCCGACCTCCTCCAGCCGGAGCTGCGCGCCGTGCTGGGGCACTGAGCCGGGCCGGCACGCCGGGGCCGGACCCGCTACCGGAATCCGAGCGCCATCCAGTTGCGCGGGTCGGCCAGCGGCTCGAAGCCGACGCGGGCGTACACCTCGTGGGCGTCGCCGGTCGCCAGCAGGATGCGGCGCAGGCCGTACGGCGCCAGGTGGTCCCGGACGCGGGTGACCAGGGCCGTGCCCAGGCCCTTGCCCCGGGCGGCGGGGGCGATGTAGACGTCGCACAGCCAGGCGAAGGTGGTGTGGTCGGTGATCACCCGGGCGTAGCCGACCTGCCGCCCCGGGGCCTGCGGCGCGGCAGGCCCGTCGGCGGCGGCCGTCTCGTACAGCCCGAAGTTGAGCGACCCGGCGGCCGCCCGGTCCTGGCGCTCGCGGGACCGGCCGAGGGCCCAGTAGGCGTCGGTGGAGAGCCAGTGGTGGATCAGGGCCAGGTCCAGCCGGTCCGGGTCGGTGGAGACTTCGTAACCGGCCGGGAGGCCGTCGGTCACGGACTCGGGGACGCTCGCGCCGAGGGCGCCGGGGATGCTGTCGTTCATGGCGGGAGGCTGGCAGAGGAACCGGCCGGAGTCGACCGGATAACCGGTTCCGCGCTGCTCACCGGCCGCCCGTCACCTCGTCGTAGGCCGTACGCAACCGGCGTACCCCCTCCGCCAGTTCGGCCGCGCCGGAGGCCATGGCGAACGTCAGGCGTACGTGCGGGGCCGGGGGCTCGGCGGCGAAGTACGGGCGGCCCGGGGCGACCGCCACACCCGCGCGCAGCGCCGCGCCGGCCAGCGCCGTCTCGTCCGTGCCGTCGGGCAACCGCAGCCAGAGGTGGTAGCCGCCGGGCGGAACGACCAGCGCGCCGGGGAGGGCCGTGCCCTCGAAATGCAGCCGGAGCGCGGTGACGAGCGCCTCCCGGCGCGCCGCCAACTGCCCCGACAAAACCCGCAGATGACGGCCCCACGCCGGGGAGCCCACCAGCTCCAGGGCCGCCTCCTGGAGCGGCCTGGGCACGAAGAAGCTGTCCACGATCTGGATGGCGCGCAGCCGGTCCCAGACCGGGCCGCGCGCGGCCAGCGCGCCCACCCGCAGGCTCGGCGACGCGACCTTGGTGAGCGAGCAGACGTGCACGACCGTGCCGTCCGGATCGTCGGCGATCAGTGTGGGCGGCAGCGCGGGCCCGTCCTCGTGGACGAGACGGCGCGCGAAGTCGTCCTCCACCACGAACGCCCCGGCGGCGCGCGCGACCCGCAGCACCTCGGCCCGGCGCCCGGCGGCCAGTACCGATCCGGTCGGGTTCTGGAAGAGCGGCTGGCAGACGAAGAGCCGGGCCCCGCTGGCCCGGAACGCCTCGGCCAGCAGATCGGTCCGTACGCCGTCCGCGTCCGCCGGTACGGGGACCGGCCGCAGCCCGGACGCCCGGGCCGCGGCCAGCATGCCCGGGTACGTCGGCGACTCCACGAGCACCGGCGCGCCCGGCGGGGCCAGCGCCCGCAGCGCCGCGGTCAGGGCGCTCTGCCCGCCCGCCGTCACCAGCACGTCGGAGGCGGCGAGCGCTCCCGCGGGTCCGCCGATCTCCCGCGCGAACCAGGCCCGCAGCTCGGTGACGCCTTCCATCGGCGGGCGGCCCCACGCGCCCGGCCGCCGCCCGGCCCGCGCGAGCGCGGCGGCGAGCGCGCGTTCCGGCTGGAGGGTGGGGTGCAGATAGCCGCCGTTCAGCTCGATGACACCGGGCGCGGACTCGGCGAGGGTGGCGAGCACGCCCGAATCGTCCACGCCGCGCGGCGCGTGGTCACCGGCCGCCTCCGCGCTCAGCGCGATCTCCTGCCACGAGGTGTCCACGGGGCCGGCCTGCGGCCGGGCCGCCGCGCGGAAGGCACCGGCGCCGGGCCGGGTGACCACCAGCCCCTCGGCCGTCAGCTCGGCCAGCGCGCGGGACACCGTCACCGGACTCACCCGGTGCCGCTCCACCAGGGCGCGACTCGACGGCAGCTTCTCGCCAGGTGAGTAGCGGTTCAGGCTTTCCCGCAGGATTCCGGCCAGCTCGGCCACGCTGCTACGCTCGTGCATGAGAGAGAACGATAGCGCTACTACCGGCAGCACGATAGCGGTCAACACCCCGGCCGACGGGGCGGTCAAGGGCCGTCCGGACAGCGCGGGGGTTGGCGGAGCGATCGCAAACCGTACGGACTGCACACCGCCGTCCGGACCGGCAGCCGAAACCGGACCACCAGGCGGCGGCCCGGCCACCGGCCCCGCGCCCCGCCCGACCGCCGCGCCCACCGCCCCGTCCCCCGGCACCGCCCGCGGCACCCTGCTCGCCGCCCTCGGCGTCGCCTCCTTCTCCCTCACCTTCCCCGCCACCGCCTGGGCCCTGGAGGGCATGAGCGCCTGGACGGTGGTGACGCTGCGCAGCGTGCTCGCCGCCGTCATCGCCGGCTGCTGCCTGGCCGCGTTCCGGGTCCGGCTGCCGGAGCGCCGCCACTGGGCGGGCCTGGCCGTCGTGGCGGCCGGTGTCGTCCTCGGCTTCCCGCTGCTGACCACCCTCGCGCTGGAGACCTCCACCACCTCGCACGCGGCGGTCGTCGTCGGTCTGCTGCCGCTGAGCACCGCCGCGTTCTCGGCCGTACGGACCGGCGCCCGGCCGTCGCGGGCCTTCTGGGCCGCGGCACTGGCCGGCGCGGCGGTCGTCATCGGCTTCACCGTCCAGCAGAGCGGCGGCGCGCTGAGCACCGGCGACCTCTATCTCTTCGGCGCGCTCCTGGTGTGCGCGGCCGGCTACACCGAAGGCGGCCGGCTCGCCCGGCACCTGCCCGGCTGGCAGGTGATCGGCTGGGCGCTGCTGCTGGCCCTGCCGGTCACGGTGCCCGGCGCGGCCCTGGCACTGCTCGCCGAACCGCCGCGGCTGACGGCGCACGCGGTGGCCGGGCTGCTGTGGCTGGCGCTCGGCGCGCAGTTCCTCGGCCTGGTGGTCTGGTACCGCGGCATGGCGGTCATCGGCGTGTCCAAGGCCAGCCAGCTCCAGCTCGCCCAGCCGCTGCTGACGCTGGTCTGGTCGGTGCTGCTGCTCGGCGAACACCTGCCGCTGGCCGCCCCGGTCGCCGCCGTGGCGGTCCTCGTCTGCATCGCGGTCACCCAGCGCTCCACCGCCTGACCGGCGGGTGGCCGAAGGTCGTTCCGGGCCCGCCGCGGGTGCCGCGTTCCACGGGTGCATCGGCGGTGCCCGGCCGTACACTTGCCGCCACGGAAGTCACATCCTCCGACCGACCGACGAGGAGGCCGCAGGCGATGAGAGCCAGTGTGGGAGACCGGCTGCTGGTGCACGGCAGGATCGTGGGACAGCACGACCGGACCGCCGAGATCATCGAAGTCCTGGGCGAGAACGGCACCCCGCCGTACCGCGTCCGGTTCGAGGACGGCCACGAAACGCTGATGTCCCCGGGCCCGGACACCGTCGTACGGCGCTTCCCGACGGCCGACGCCCAGGAGTAGCACGGGCCCGCACCACGGGCCGGCGCCGCCGCGGCGGACCGGTGGCGGTGTCCGCCGGGCCACCGGCCGCCCGGCGGACACCGCCCGGCGCCGCAGCTCAGACGGACCGCGGTGGCACGGCCGGCCCGTGGTAGTGGTCGGCCACCACCCGGGCCATCGCCCCGGTGCGGTCCTCGGCCACCTCCTTCGCCGAGAAGAAGATGTGCCCGCGCACCCTCGGGAAGCCGCGGGCGAGGGTGAGGTGGCGGGACAGTTCGGCGGGGTCCTGCCAGGCGGGCGGCTGGCCGGGCGCCCCGGCCTTGTAGAGGGCCTCGCCGATGCACAGGTGCACGCGCGTACCGGCCACCGTCTCCGCCCACCAGGGCACGAGCTTCGCGTAGTCGGCGGCCGGGAAGCCGATGTTCCAGTAGACCTGCGGGACGATGTAGTCGATCCACTCCTCGCGCACCCACTTACGGGTGTCGGCGTAGAGGTCGTCGTAGGTCTGCACGCCCGCGCGGGTGTCGGAACCGGCCGGGTCCGTGGCCCGGTTGCGCCATATGGCGAAGGGGCTGATACCGAACCGTACGGGGCGGTGGTGCGTACGGCGCCGCCGGTGCCACAGCCCCCCGCCCCGGCCCGGCCCCCGGCCGCGGCCCGGCGCCCGTGCCTCGCGCACCCGCTCCCCGGTCTCGCGCACCAGCAGGTCGATGTTGGCGCGCCGCCAGTCCGCCCGGGTCTCGAAGTCCCCGCCGTACTCGTCGTACGCGGCGTCGTCGTCGAAGGTCTGGCCCGCGACCGGATAGGGGTAGAAGTAGTCGTCGAAGTGGACGCCGTCGATGTCGTAGCGTTCCACCGCGTCGAGGATCGCGTCCTGCACGAAGCCGCGGACCTCGGGCAGGCCCGGGTTGTAGTAGAGCTTGCCGCCGTAGGGCACGGCCCAGTCCGGGTGCAGCCGCGCCGGGTGGGTGGGCACCAGCCGCGACGGGTCGGTGTGGTTGGCGATGCGGTACGGGTTGAACCAGGCGTGCAGCTCCAGGCCGCGCCGGTGGGCCTCGCGCACGGCGAAGCCGAGCGGGTCCCAGCCCGGGTCGCGGCCCTGCACACCGGTCAGGTACTCCGACCACGGCTCGTACGGGGAGGGCCACAGTGCGTCCGCCGTGGGCCGCACCTGGAAGATCACCGTGTTCAGGCGGCGCGTCACCGCCGCGTCCAGGTACCCGAGCAGTTCGGCCTGCTGCCGGGCGGGCGGCAGACCGGGCCGGGAGGGCCAGTCCCGGTTGACGACGGTGGCCAGCCACATGCCGCGGAACTCGCGCCGGCCGGTGTCCGCGCCCCGGCCGTGGGCCGCCGCGCTGCCGCCGCCCGGTACCGCGGCGGCCGCCGTGAGGGCCGCGACCGCGAAGGCTCTTCGTGTGATCCGTCTCATGCCACGCCCCCAAAGTGTCCGGTACGTCCCGTCTCAGGGCACCAGCATGCCCGCCCCTGCCCCCGCTGCACAGCATTCCGCGGAGTAACGTCAAGGCCGAGGCGGACGCCGGGGTCCCTGCCGCAGGCACGGACCGCCCCGGGCGTGCCGCCGGACCCCCGAGATCAGCGAAAGGCACGATGTGACCGACATCGAACGCGTCGGAGTGGTGGGCTGCGGCCAGATGGGCGCCGGTATCGCCGAGGTGTGTGCCCGCGCCGGCTTGGACGTGATGGTCGCCGAGACCACCGGCGAGGCGCTGGAGCTGGGCCGTACCCGGCTCACCAACTCTCTCGGCAAGGCGGCCGAGCGCGGCAAGATCACTGTCGCGGAGCGGGACGCCACGCTCGGCCGGCTCGGCTTCACCACCGACCTCGGGGAGTTCGCCGACCGCGACCTCGTCATCGAGGCGGTCGTGGAGAACGAGCAGGTCAAGACCGAGATCTTCCAGGTGCTCGACCAGGTGGTCAGCCGCCCGGACGCGATCTTGGCCTCCAACACCTCGTCGATCCCGCTGGTGAAGCTGGCCGTCGCCACCTCCCGCCCCGACCAGGTCATCGGCATCCACTTCTTCAACCCGGCGCCGGTGCAGAAGCTGGTCGAGCTGATCCCGGCGCTGACCACCGGCGAGGAGACGATCAAGCGGTCCGAGCAGCTGGTCCAGAACGTCCTGGGCAAGCACGCGATCCGCGCCCAGGACCGCTCCGGTTTCGTCGTCAACGCGCTGCTGATCCCGTACCTGCTCTCCGCGATCCGGATGTTCGAGTCCGGCATCGCCAGCCGCGAGGACATCGACAACGGCATGGAGATGGGCTGCGCCCATCCGATGGGCCCGCTCAAGCTCTCCGACCTGATCGGCCTGGACACCGTCGCCTCGGTCGCCGCCTCGATGTACGAGGAGTACAAGGAGCCGCTGTACGCCGCTCCCCCGCTGCTGGCCCGCATGGTCGACGCCGGCCGCCTGGGCCGCAAGACCGGGTCGGGGTTCTACTCGTACTGACGCGTGCGCTTCGCGGTACACGGCGCGAGGGCCGCTTCCCGGCCGGGAAGCGGCCCTCGCGCCGTCCTGCTCCACCGTGCCCCGGACCGGGCGGCCCGGGTGTGCGGGCGTAAGAGCCGCCCGCCGTCCCGCCCCTTGAGCGACGTCCCCCGTTGAGGTCCGCCCGCCGCTCGGGGGAAAGACGGCGGGCGGACAACCGGCCGATGGGCGCCCGTCCACCGGCAGCGGCCCCCGTTGCAGACCAGCGTCGCCCTTCGCGGGCCCGGCCGGGAGCGTGTGAACGGGCCCGGTGCTGGTGCGCGGTTCACACCCCGTGTGAAGCCCGCGCCCCGTCGGCGGCCGTCACGGCGCGTGACTTCACACGGGGTGTGCGCGGCAGACCCGCATATTCGTCTCGCACACGTTCCCGCCACCCGTACGAGGTAGTTGACTGGTGCGCGCATGGACAACGAAGTCCCGTCCAAGAGAGGAATGAGGAGCGGACCGTGACCGCCCACCCTGAACCCGATCTGATTGCCACCGACATGGCGGAGCTCAGACGCTGCCTCGATGTGCGGACCGCCCGTGTCGACGGCCAACTGGCGCTGCTCGCCCAGCGTTCCGAACAGACCGAGCGTGACGCGGGCGACCTGCAGGCCCGCGTCACGCGGTTGGAGCACGGCCGCTGGCCGCTGCCCTCCATCGCCGCCCTCACGGGGCTCGCGGCGCTGGCGATCGCCGTATGGCAGGCGATGATGCGCTGAGGCCGGCGGGCGCGGGGGGGGGCCGGGGCCCCCCCCCCCCCCGGCCCCCCCCCCCCGGGGGTGGGGCCCCAACACAGGGGCCCCCCCGGTTGGGGGCCGGCCCCCCCCCCACCCCGACATATACGGGTCCACAGTTTAGGGGGCCCCCA